>NZ_BAAAQR010000012.1:0-180821 GCF_039531775.1 Nocardioides koreensis
ACGGGGATCGATGGGTTCACTGACAGCCACCGCCGAAGCCTCGGGGCAGAAGTGTCACCACCAAGATGATTCAAAGTGTTACCGATGTCTTGATGCAGAACTGTCACCGATGTCCTGCCACATGACATCCGGGGATGTGGAAGACGGGTGCAAATCATCGCCACGGCGCTCGGTGTCGCAGCAGAGCTCCGCGCGTCACGGGCCAGATACTCACGTCATGACCCACGCAGGAGAGCCCGCCGCTGGCGAGAAACGAACGTCGGCGGCCGGCGCGAGGTGGCCGGCACGGCGCATCGCAGCCGCGGCAGTCGTCGGACTGCTCCTTGTGTTGGCGGGCTATCTCATCGGTGTGCGTTCACCGTGGACGGCTCACCATCCGCACCTCGTGAGCGGCCAGGCCGAGAGGGTCCCCGCAGACGTGCCGTCCGGCTACTTCGACCCCGAGGACGGCGACAGGGTTGCCTTTCGACTCGACGACGTGGTGTGGCGCTCCGGAGGCAGGACCGGCGAAGGAAGCGTGCCACCCTGCCTCCGGGAAGAGGGTCGACGTGTTGCCGTGCACGTGGGTCTCCTCGAGGTCGCCCGGCCGTTCGGGTCGGGGTCCTACGGGCAGGTCCTCTCCCTGACCTGCCCACCCGGGTGATCCACGCGACCGTCTCACTCGCCGCGACAAGGCCTTAGCCTGCGCACATGCCACGCCGTTCGCCCCTCTCGCACCGGCGACCCGAGATCGGTCGGCGCTGATGGACGACTGCGTCTTCTGCGCCATCGCCACGGGCGCCGTGGCGGCCGACCTGGTGCTCGAGACCGACGACGTGGTCGCCTTCCTGGACCGGCGTCCACTGTTCAAGGGGCACACGCTGCTCGTGCCGCGCCGGCACGTGGTGACGCTGCCGGACCTGCCCGCGGAGCTGCGGGACCCGTTCCTGGCGGCCGGTCAGCGACTGGCGGCCGCGATGGTCGAGGGCCTCGGCGCCGAGGGCTCGTTCGTGGCCATGAACAACACGGTCAGCCAGTCCGTGCCCCACCTGCACCTGCACGTCGTGCCCCGCACCAAGGGTGACGGCCTCCGGGGGTTCTTCTGGCCGCGGCACAAGTACGCCGACGACGCCGAGCGCGCTGAGTACGCCGCTCGCGTGCGCGCCGTGCTGCCGAACCTGCCGGACTGACCCGCCGTCCCGTGCCGTCGCCGACGCCCTAGGGTGTGGTCTCGACAAGCTCGACCAACGAGACAAGTCGACCAACGAGACAAGTCGACCAACGAGACAAGTCGACCAACGAGACAAGTCGACCAACGAGACAAGTCGACCAACGAGACAAGTCGACCAACGAGACAAGTCGACCAACGAGCTAGCACGACCACCGAGGCAAGGAGTCAGGTCATGGGCCGTTTTGACGGGCGCGTCGCTGTCGTCACGGGAGCCGCGCGCGGCATCGGTTTCGGGACCGCCACGCGGTTCGCCGAGGAGGGTGCCTCGGTCGCGATCATCGACCTCGACGAGTCGTCGGCCGCCGAGTCGGCCGCCAGGCTCCCCCTGACCGACGGCGCCAAGGCGATCGGCATCGGCTGTGACGTGAGCAGCGCCGAGTCGGTCGACGCGGGCGTCGCGCGGGTGGTCGAGGAGCTCGGCGGGATCCACATCCTGGTCAACAACGCGGGGATCACCCGCGACAACCTCCTCTTCAAGATGACCGAGGAGGACTGGGACCTGGTCATGAACGTCCACCTCAAGGGCGCGTTCCTGATGACCAAGGCCGCCCAGAAGCACTTCGTGGAGCAGAAGTACGGCAAGATCCTCAACCTCTCCAGCGTCTCGGCGCTGGGCAACCGCGGCCAGGCCAACTACTCCGCCGCCAAGATGGGCGTCCAGGGCTTCACCCGCACGCTCGGCATCGAGCTCGGCCCCTTCGGCATCAACGCCAACGCGATCGCCCCCGGCTTCATCGCGACCGAGATGACCGACGCGACCGCCGCGCGCCTGAAGATGGACGTCGAGGAGTTCCGCAAGCTCAACGCCGAGGCCAACCCGGTCAAGCGGGTCGGCTACCCCGAGGACATCGCGGCCGCGGCAGCCTTCCTGTGCAGCGACGAGGCGTCGTACATCACCGGCCAGACGCTCTACGTCGACGGCGGCGCCAAGCTCGGCTGACGACCGGATCGTTGTGACGTCGGTCGCTCGACCGGCGAAATCGTCCCCCAGACGGGGGAAGCGCGGTGGTTCGGCCCGTCGGGCTCTGCCTAACGTGCTGACGTCGCAAACGCGACCGAACCCGGGTACGCCGAATCCTGCCCGCCCGGGTCATCGTTCCCCCGACGTACCGAGGGCAGGAGTGGGGGACCCACAGGTTCCACCGCCGCACCTCGGGTGCGGCTCGGGGTGAAGTCGGCGCTTCTCGGGCGGCGCAGGCAGAGGACTTTCCACCTCCAACCCGACAGCTCACCTCACAGGCGTGGGAAAGGCCCGATCCATGTCTGCACGCCTGCGCGCCTTCATCGCGCTGCCCGCACTCCTCCTCAGTCTCTTCACCGCCGTCGTGGCCGCCGGCGTCTCCACGGCCCCCACGGCCGACGCCGCCACGCACAAGGCTCACCACAAGGCCCACCACGCGCCGTCCCAGAGCGCCAAGATCGTGCACGCCCGCAACCTCGCGCTGCGCCAGATCGGCGACCCGTACGTCTACGGCGCCGCCGGCCCGAAGGCCTTCGACTGCTCCGGCCTGGTGTTCTTCAGCTACCGGCACTCCGGCCTCTCGGTGCCCCGCACCTCGAGCGCCCAGGCCGCGCACGCCCGGCACATCCCCAAGAGCCGGCTCAAGACCGGTGACTTCCTGTTCTTCGCCGACGGCGGCGGCGTCTACCACGTCGGGATCTTCCTGCACTGGGGCAAGGGCCACCACGCGGTGATGCTGCACTCGCCGAAGCCCGGCCAGAAGGTCCAGCGCGCCGTCCCGTGGACCAGCTCCTGGTTCGCCGGCACCCTGCGCGGCCGCTGAGCCGTCCGGGGCTGCTACCTTGACCGATCGTCGGAGCGGGCGCGCCTTCCGTCGGTCGGTCAGGGCCCCCCGCACACTGAAGTCGACTCCATCTCACTACACGAACGGAGCCCATCGTGCGCCGTGCCCCCCTGCCCGCTGCTGTCCTGATCGCCGCGAGCCTCGTGCTGGCCGGCTGTGGGGGTGGTGACGAGACCACCTCGGAGGACAGCTCGCCGGCCTCGCAGAAGGTCGCTGGTGGTTCGACGCTCGACTCGACCTGGCCGCTGACCGGCCTGCCGGTCTCCGGTGACCAGAGCGCCTCGCAGGACCACCCCGTGCTGGTCGCGAAGATGGACAACACCTACTCCAGCGCACCCCAGATCGGCCTCTCCAAGGCCGACATGGTGGTCGAGGAGCTGGTCGAGGGCGGGCTCACCCGGCTCGCGGCGTTCTACTACTCGCAGGTCCCGGGCGAGGTCGGCCCGGTGCGCTCGATGCGCGCCAGCGACATCGGCATCGTCTCGCCGGTCGACGCCGACGTCGTCACCAGCGGCGCGGCCGCCCGCACGATCGCGCGGATCAAGGGTGCCGGGATCACGTTCTTCCAGGAGGGCGCGAAGGGCCTCCACCGCGACTCCGGCCGCAGCGCGCCGTACAACCTGTTCGCCGACCTCGGCGAGGTCTCCTCGACGATCAAGCAGGACGAGGCGCGCCCCGACGACTACCTGCCGTGGGGCGGGGACAAGGACATGCCGAAGGGCCAGCCGGCGAAGACCATCGCGGCGTCCTTCTCGGGCGGTCACACCACGAACTGGAGCTACCGCGACGGCGGCTACGTCAACGAGAACACCTACGCCGCGGACGGCGACGAGTTCCCGGCCGACACCGTGCTGGTCCTGCGGGTCCAGGTCGGTGACGCGGGCTACCTCGACCCGGCCGGCAACCACGTCCCCGAGACGAAGTTCACCGGCTCCGGCGCGGCCCTGCTCTTCCACGACGGCCGGCTGGTCAAGGGCACCTGGAAGAAGGGCGACCTGAAGTCCCCGCTGCAGCTGTCGACCAAGGCCGGAAAGCTCACCGTGCCCGCCGGTCACACCTGGATCGAGCTGGTCCCGTCCAACGGCGGGAACGTCACCTACAAGAAGTAGTCACAGGCTCGAGGGCAGCTCGACGCCGGAGTCCGCCAGCGTCTGGAAGCCCACGAGGATGAACCCGATCGCCGTCTCGACCCTGGCCGCGGCGGCGATCGGGTCGTCCGCGCTCGACACCGACTCGCCCGCGGACGACATCGCCCCGAAGAAGATCCGGGCGAAGGTCTGGAGCATGTCCTCGTCGAGGTCCCACGTCCCCGCGCTGAGCACGGCGCGGACGATCTCGAGGACGTTGGCGAACGTCGAGCGCTCCTCCTGCTCGCGGTAGCGCTCGTAGCCCAGCACCGCGGGCCCCTCCTGGATCACGATCCGGCGGTAGCGCGGCTCCTGCACGACGCCGAGGAACGCCCGCAGCCCGGCCCGGGCCTTCTCCCACGGGTCCTGGTGCCCCCGCAGGGAGGTCTGGATCGCGCGCGAGGCGTCCGCCTCCACCCGCTCGAAGACCGCCTCGAACAGCGCCTGCTTGCCGCTGAAGTGGTGGTAGAGCGCGCCCTTGGTGACCTGCGCCCCCGCGACGATGGCGTCCAGGGACGTCGAGGCGTACCCGTGGGTGGTGAACAGCTCCTCGGCCACGTCGACCAGGGCCCGCTTCGTGGACGCGGAGTACTGCTGGCGCCTGCTCGCCCCCGGGACGTGGGGCACCTTGGGCACCAGCTTGGACACCGACGGCTTGCTCATTGGCGCAGTCTAGGTACCGCCACCTCGATCACGTGGCCGGGATCACCGCGCGTTGCCTTTGCATACCGCGAGTACGTCACCGTACTGTGGGTACGTACTCACGGTATGTACGTGTGACACACGACGAGGAGCCGACCATGACCTGGAATTCCTTTCACCGTCGCGGGGAGATCCTCCGCACGGTCATCGCCACCGCCGACCGTCGCCGGGACGGACTCCTGCCCATGGACGTCGACGGCGTGGCGCAGACCTTCGGCGACGAGCTGTCGCTGCTCGGCGCGCTGCAGCTACGCTGGCACACCCGCCTGGCCGGTCGGATCGAGCGCGAGCTCATGCACCAGCCGATGGAGCTCGAGAGCGCGGTGGTCGCCGCCTGGCACGCCACCTCCGACGAGCTGCCCGGGATCCGCGCGATCATCGACCACTACCGCCACGAGCCGCTCGACGACGCGATGGCGGCGATGATGACCAAGTCCGCGGCCAAGGAGCACATCCTGCTCGCCGTGATGGCCGGCCGGGTCAGCGCGCAGGACGCGACCGCCGCCCGCGTCGGCGAGTCGATCGAGCACACGGCGCGCGCCACCTACCGGCCGATCCGCCCGGCCGCCGAGCCGACCGGCCACGGCCTGCTCGACCGGATCAGGGCCGCGCTGGCTGCCTGAGCGGCCGTCCGCCGCCGATTCCTCGAGGGTGGTGCCGCCCCCGGCCGTGTGGGTGATGATGGAGGCATGACCGAGGTGAGCGCCGGGATGCTGCTCGTGGCGACTCCTGCCCTCCTCGACCCGAACTTCGCCGACACCGTCGTGCTCGTGCTCGACGTCGACGAGAACGGCGCCCTCGGCGTGGTGCTCAACCGGCCGTCGGCGATCCCGGTCGCCGACGTCCTGGCCGACTGGCGCGACGTGGTCGCCGAGCCCGAGGTGCTCTTCCACGGCGGCCCGGTCAGCACCGAGGGCGCGCTCGCCGTCGCGAGGCTGCGGCGCGAGGACGATGTGCCCGTCGGGTTCCGTGAGGTCGCGGGCCGGCTCGGGCTGGTCGACCTCGACACCCCGGTCGAGCTGCTCGACGGCAGCCTGGACGGGCTGCGGATCTTCGCCGGGTACGCCGGCTGGGGCGCCGCCCAGCTCGAGGGCGAGATCGCCGAGGGGAGCTGGTACGTCGTGCCGTCGCAGCCCCTCGACGTGTTCCGGATCGACCCGGGCGAGCTGTGGCGCGACGTGCTCCGGCGCCAGCCCGGCGAGCTGGCGTGGCACTCCACACGTCCCGTGGACCCGGACCTGAACTGATCCGCGTCGACTCTGATCTGACCGCTTCCTCAACTACAGTGGGGCCCGTGACCACCATCGGATTCTCGACAGACACGGACGTCCGCGAGGACCGACGTACCGTCCCGACCGATGACGGGGACCACGAGCGGTTCTCGCACTACGTCGAGAAGGAAAAGCTCACCGAGGCCATGGTGATGGGCACCCCCGTGGTCGCGCTGTGCGGCAAGGTGTGGGTCCCCAGCCGGGCGCCGGAGAAGTTCCCGGTCTGCCCGGAGTGCAAGGAGATCTGGGACTCCATGAAGGACGACTCGGGCGAGGGTGACGAGTGACGGGACGGCCCCTCCAGGACCACGCCCCCCAGGACCCAGACCAGCTCGAGATCGACCCGGCACTCCCGCCCGCGTACCCCGACCGCGCGGCGTGGGGCACCGCACCCTCGCTGCGCGCCTGGCAGGCGGCGGCGATGCACAAGTACTTCTCCGACCAGCCCCGTGACTTCCTCGCGGTGGCGACGCCGGGCGCGGGCAAGACGACGTTCGCGCTGACGGTGGCCGCCGAGCTGCTCGGTCGGCGGCTCATCGACCGGATCACGATCGTGGCGCCCACCGAGCACCTCAAGGTGCAGTGGGCCGAGGCCGCCGCGCGGGCCGGGATCCCGATCGACCCGACGTACGCCGCGGGCAAGGGCAAGACGTCGAAGGACTACGTCGGCATCGCGGTCACCTACGCCGGCGTCGCGGTCAACCCGCTCGCGATGCGGATCCGCACCGAGAACTTCAAGACCCTCGTGATCCTCGACGAGGTGCACCACGCGGGGGACGCGCTGTCGTGGGGCGAGGGCGTGCGCGAGGCGTTCGAGCCCGCGGCCCGACGGCTGGCGCTGACCGGCACGCCGTTCCGCTCTGACGTGAACCCGATCCCGTTCGTGACCTACGCGCCCGGCGACGACGGCATCCCACGGTCGGTCGCGGACTACGCCTACGGCTACGCCCACGCGCTCGCCGACCACGTCGTGCGCCCGGTGCTGTTCATGGCCTACTCCGGCGAGATGCAGTGGCGCACCCGCGCCGGTGACGAGATCGCGGCCCGGCTGGGGGAGCCGCTCACCAAGGACATGACCGCGCAGGCGCTGCGGACCGCCCTGGACCCCGCGGGGTCGTGGATGCCGTCGGTGCTGGCCGCCGCGGACAAGCGCCTCTCGGAGGTACGCCGCCACGTGCCCGACGCCGGCGGGTTGGTCATCGCCAGCGACCAGGAGTCGGCGCGCGCCTACGCCAAGCTGCTGCGGGCGATCTCGGGCGAGGCGCCGACCGTCGTGCTCTCCGACGAGAAGGCCAGCTCCAAGAAGATCGCGACGTTCAGCGAGAACGAGGCGCGGTGGATGGTCGCGGTCCGGATGGTCTCCGAGGGCGTCGACGTGCCGCGCCTGGCCGTCGGGGTCTACGCGACGACGTACTCCACCCCGCTGTTCTTCGCCCAGGCCGTCGGCCGTTTCGTCCGGGCCCGCAAGCGCGGCGAGACCGCGTCGGTCTTCCTGCCCTCGGTGCCGACCCTGCTCGGGCACGCCTCCGAGATGGAGGTCCAGCGCGATCACGTGCTGGGCAAGAAGATCACCGACGAGGGCGACATCTTCGCCGCCGAGAACGACCTGCTCGCCCAGGCGAACGCCTCCGAGGCGGCCTCCTCGGAGCTCGAGTTCTCCTTCGAGGCGATCGGCTCGCAGGCGACGTTCGACCGGGTCCTCTACGACGGCGGCGAGTTCGGCCACTCCGGCGAGGTGCACGTGGGGTCGGAGGAGGAGATGGACTTCCTCGGCATCCCCGGGCTGCTCGAGCCCGACCAGGTGCGGGAGCTGCTGCACTCGCGGCAGAGCGAGCGCGCTCGCAAGCAGAAGCGGTCGGCCCCGGTCGCCGAGCCGGACACCGTCTCGGAGCTGTCCACGCACGAGCAGCTCGCGGTGCTGCGCCGCGAGCTCAACGGGCTGGTCGCGGCCTGGCACCACCGGACCGGGCAGGCGCACGGCATCACCCACGCCGCGCTGCGCAAGGAGTGCGGGGGGCCGGCGGCCGCGGTGGCGACCTCCGACCAGCTGCACGCGCGGATCGACCGGCTCCGGGAGTGGGCGGCCCGGAAGTCCTCCTGAGGGGACGGGCTCGGGCCCTACACTCAGGCCATGCCGGCCGAGACCTCCCAGACGCTCGACCGCGGTCTCCGCGTGCTCGACGTCCTCGCCGCGGCCCCGGGTGGCCTGACCGTCACCGAGCTCGCCGCCCGGCTGGAGGTCAACCGCACCGTCGTCTACCGGCTGGTGAGCACGCTCGAGCAGCACGCGCTGGTCCGCAAGGACTCCCGGGGGCGGCTGCACGTGGGGCTCGGCGTGCTGCACCTCGCCTCGGCGGTCCAGCCGGTGCTGCGCGACCTGGCCGTGCCGGTGCTGCGCGGGCTGGCCGAGCAGGTCGGCTGCACCGCCCACCTCACCGTCGCCGACGGCGACGAGGCGCTGGCCCTCGCGGTGGTCGAGCCGTCGTGGACCGACTTCCACGTGAGCTACCGGGTCGGTTCCCGGCACCCGCTGGAGCAGGGTGCGGCCGGGAAGGCGATCCTGCTGGGGCGCAGCGCCGCGGCCGACCATCCCTACGAGGTGACCGAGGGGGAGCTGCAGCCCGGCGCCCGCGGGCTGGCCGCTCCGGTGCGCGGGGTGGACGGGCTGGAGGCCAGCGTCGGGATCGTCACCCTGGGCGAGCTCGACACCGTGACCATCGGGCCGCAGGTCGCCGCCGCGGCCGCGGAGGTCACGGCCCGGCTTCGCTGAGGCGGGCGAGCGGGAGGACCCGGTAGGGCACCTGGGTCGCGAGCGCGATCACCGTCGAGCTGCGCACGATCGCCGGCTCCTTGAGGACGAGGTCGATCACCCGCTGCAGGTCGGTGTTGGAGCGGGCGACGACCCGCGCCCACATGTCGCCGGCGCCGGTGATCGTGTGCGCCTCGAGGACCTCCGGGATGGACGCGAGGTGCCGCCCGACGGTCTCGTGGCCGCCGTGCTCGGCGGTGTCCTGGCGGATCTCGAGGGTGAGGAACGCCGTCACCGGGTAGCCCAGCGCCTCGGGGGAGAGCTCGGGGCCCCAGCCGGTGATCACGCCGCGCTCGACGAGCTTGTCCAGCCGCGCCTGCACGGTGCCGCGGGCCACCGTGAGCCGCCGGGACGCCTCCAGCACCCCGATCCGGGGGTCCTGCGCGAACAGATCGATCAATCTGCGGTCGAGATCGTCCATCGTGGCTCCTTGACTGGGCAGGTTGCGCAGCATTCTGGCGTACTGTTGCACACTCTGCGCGTCGTCGTCAGGCTGTGCGCCATGACTTCCACGGTTTCGACAGGCACCACCACCGACCAGGCATCGACCGGCGGCGCGCTGACCGCCGACGAGCTCAAGGCCGACCTCACCCTGGACCAGCTCCAGCAGCTGGTCGGGCTGGTCGAGTACGACGAGGACGGCGACGTCTTCCCGGTGACCGGCTGGGACTCGATCGTCTTCGTCGTGGGCAACGCGACCCAGACCGCGCACTACTACCAGTCGGCGTGGGGGATGCGGCTCGAGGCGTACTCCGGCCCGGAGAACGGCAACCGCGACCACAAGTCCTTCGTGCTGCGCTCCGGCTCGATCCGCTTCGTCATCAACGGCGCGGTCGACCCCGACAGCCCGCTCGTCGAGCACCACCGCAAGCACGGCGACGGCGTCGTGGACATCGCCCTCGAGGTGCCCGACGTCGACAAGTGCGTCGCGCAGGCGCGCCGCGCGGGCGCGACCGTCGTACGCGAGCCGGAGGACATCACCGACGAGCACGGCACCATCCGCATCGCCGCGATCGCGACGTACGGCGAGACCCGGCACACGCTGGTCGACCGCTCCCGCTACGACGGCCCCTACCTGCCCGGCTACCGGGCCGCGGAGAGCACCTGGGTCAAGCGTGAGGGCGAGCCGAAGCGGCTCTTCCAGGCCCTGGACCACATCGTCGGCAACGTCGAGCTCGGCCGCATGGACGAGTGGGTCACCTTCTACAACAAGGTGATGGGCTTCGTGAACATGGCGGAGTTCATCGGCGACGACATCGCCACCGACTACTCCGCACTGATGTCGAAGGTGGTCGCGAACGGCAACCACCGGGTGAAGTTCCCGCTCAACGAGCCGGCGATCGCGAAGAAGAAGTCGCAGATCGACGAGTACCTCGAGTTCTACCGCGGCGCCGGCGCCCAGCACCTCGCGCTGGCCACGGGCGACATCCTCGCGACCGTCGACGCGCTGCGCGCCAACGGCGTGGAGTTCCTCGAGACCCCGGACTCCTACTACGAGGACGCCGAGCTCCGGGAGCGGATCGGCCAGGTGCGCGTGCCGATCGAGGAGCTGCAGAAGCGCAAGATCCTCGTCGACCGCGACGAGGACGGCTACCTGCTGCAGATCTTCACCAAGCCGCTCGGCGACCGGCCGACGGTGTTCTTCGAGCTGATCGAGCGGCACGGGTCGCTGGGCTTCGGCAAGGGCAACTTCAAGGCGCTCTTCGAGGCGATCGAGCGCGAGCAGGACAAGCGCGGCAACCTCTGAGTCACCGTGGTCGGCGACGTCAGCTGATGTCGCCGACCAGCTCGGCCTCGGCCTCGTCCTCGCTGTGGGCGGCGGGAGCGTGCACGCCCTGCAGGTGCCGCGCGCCGGCGGCGAGGACGAGGACGGCCACGGCGACAGCGACCGCACCCATCCAGAACGGCGCGTGGATGCTGACGTTCTCGCCGAGCTTGCCGGCGGCGTACGGCGCGACCGCGCCGCCGGAGAACCGGACGAAGGAGTACGCCGCGGACGCGACCGGCCGCTCGACCGGGGCCGCGCCCATGACCGACTCGGTGATGACGGTGTTGTTGATGCCGAGGAACGCGCCGGCCACGACCACCCCGACCACGAGGACGGCCTTCTCGTCGGTCCAGATCGCCATCGCGGCGAGGTCGAGGGCGAAGAGCGACAGCGACGCCAGCATCGTGGGGACCGAGCCGATCGCGCGCTGGAGCAGCGGCGCGACCCAGACCGACGTGATCGCCAGCAGCAGCCCCCAGCCGAAGAAGATCAGCCCGACCTGGTGGGCGGTCATGTCCAGCGGGAACGGCGTGAACGCGAGCAGCGTGAAGAAGCCGACGTTGTAGAACAGCGCGGTCAGCGCGACCGTCAGCAGCCCGGGGTAGCGCAACGCGCGGAACGGGTCGGCCAGCGACGTACGACGACCGACGGCCGGGGTGCGGGGGAGCAGGAACGCCGTGGCGAGCAGGGCGATCGTCATCAGGACGGCCACGCCGTAGAACGGCGCGCGCCACGAGAGGGAGCCGAGCTCACCGCCGACCAGCGGGCCGGCCGCGATGCCGAGGCCGAGGGCGGCCTCGAACAGGATGATCGCCCGCGCCGTCGAGCCGCGCGCGGACATCACGATGGTGGACAGGGCGGTGGCGATGAAGAGGGCGTTGCCCAGGCCCCAGCCCGCGCGGAACCCGACGATCTGGCCGATCGTGCCGGAGGACCCGGCCAGGGCGGAGAAGACGATGATCAGGGCCAGGCCGGCGAGCAGCGTCTTCTTGGCACCGATGCGGGACGACACGACGCCGGTGACGAGCATCGCGACGCCCATCACGGCCATGTAGCTGGTGAAGAGCAGCGAGACCTGGCTCGGGGTCGCGTCGAGCTGGTCGGCGATCGGCTTGAGGATCGGGTCGACCAGGCCGATGCCCATGAACGCGATCACGCACGCGAAGGCGACGGCCCACACGGCGCGGGGCTGGTCGAAGAACGAGCCGGTGGGCTCGCGGGTGGTGCTGGGGGAGGTCACGGAGTGCCTTTCTCGGTGTCGGGTCCGGAGGAGAGGACGTCGCGCAGCACAGCGACGGCGATGGCGAGGTCCTCGGGGGTGTGCTCGTGGTGGGCGGCCAGCCGGGCCGCGACCAGCTCGCCGTTGGTGCGGCGGGCGCGGTCCAGCTCCTGGCGGCCGCTGTCGGTCAGCGTGACCACGCTGCCGCGGGCGTCGGCGGGGTTCGGCTGCTTGTCGACCCAGCCGCGCTCGGCGAGGGCGGACACGGCGCCGGACATCGTGGGCTGCGAGCAGCGGTCCGCGCCGGCCAGCGCGGTGATGCCGAGCGGTCCGTGCTCGTCGAGCAGCGACAGCACGCGGAAGCCGGGTGGCAGCTCGGTGGCACGTCGTACGGCGCGGACCAGGCGGGCGGCGTGGACGACCAGGTCGCTGCTCAGCTCCTGGAGGTCGGGGGTGGCGGTCACGAGGCGCAACGTTACATCGGAAACCTATGCATGTGAACGTGATGCCGCGCACGACCGACTGCGGCATGATCGGGGCGTGGCGACGTACATCGCGTTCCTGAGGGCGGTCAACCTCGGTGCGAACCGCAAGTTCCCCAAGGACGCCGTCAAGGCGGCCGTCGAGGCCGCGGGCGGCGCCCGGGTGGAGACCTACATCAACACCGGCAACGTGCGGCTCGACTCCTCGCTGCGCTCCCGCGCCAGGCTCGAGGCCACGCTGGAGGAGGCCTTCCTCGCCGACCGCGGCTTCGAGGTGCCGACGATCGTGTTCACCCCGGCCGAGCTGCGCGAGATCGCCGAGGACGCCAAGCGGTTCGCGGACGGCCACGAGGGACGGCACTACGTCTCGCTGCTCAAGGAGGAGCCCGCGCCGGACGTGGTCGAGCTGGTCGAGGCCGCCGGGACGGCCGGTGAGGTGGCTCGCGTCGGAGGGCGCGCCGTACACCTCCTGCTGGGGCCGGACTACCACACGGCGACGCTGACCAACGCGGTCGTCGAGAAGCACCTCGGCATCGCGACGAACCGCAACCTGACCGTCGTGCGCACGCTCGCCGAGCGCTGGGGCGCCTGACTCCGCTGGGTGAACATCGGGCGGCGGATCCGGCGTTTCCTACGCGGCGCGGGGGCCGGAAGAGGTAGAACTGTCCGGCTCACCCGCTCATCCAACGGAGGATTTCCCGCATGTCGCAGCCCACGCCGTCGCGTCGCGCCCTGCTCACCGGAGGTGCCGCGCTCGCGGCCGCCGGGTACGTCGCCGAGCCGGCCCTCGCCGCCACCAGCAAGACCGACGCGGCCCTGGCCGCTCGCAAGAAGCGGGTGCGGCTCACCGTGCTCGGCACGACCGACCTGCACGGCAACGTCTTCAACTGGGACTACTTCAAGAACACCGAGTTCGACAACAAGGTCCACGACGACATCGGCGTCGCCAAGGTCGCCACCCTGATCAAGGGCGTGCGGGCCGACCGCAAGGGCGAGCCGATCCTCACCCTCGACGCCGGCGACACGATCCAGGGCACCCCGCTGGCCTACTACTACGCCAAGATCGACCCGATCACCGCCGGCGCCAAGCACCCGATGGCCAACGCGATGAACCTCGTCGGGTACGACGCCGCGGCGCTGGGCAACCACGAGTTCAACTACGGCATCGACACGCTGCGCGCCTTCGAGTCGCAGCTGAACTTCCCGCTGCTGGGCGCCAACGCGGTCGACCCGGTGACGAAGCGGCCGGTCTTCCCGCCGTACATCATCAAGAAGTTCAAGGTCGGCGACGGCCGCACGATCAAGGTCGGCGTCCTCGGCCTGACCAACCCCGGCATCGCGATCTGGGACAAGGCCAACGTCGAGGGCAAGATGGAGTTCCCCGGCCTGGTCGAGCAGGCCAAGAAGTACGTCCACATCCTGAAGAAGGAGAAGGACTGCGACCTGGTCATCATCTCCGCGCACTCGGGCGCGGACACGTCCTCGTCGTACGGTGACGCGCTGCCGTACCCGGAGAACGCCGCGTCCCTCGTCGCCGCGCAGGTGCCGCACGTCGACGCGATCCTGGTCGGCCACGCGCACAAGGAGATCGACCAGCGGTTCGTCCGCAACGAGAAGACCGGCCAGCAGGTGCTGATCTGCGAGCCGTACTACTGGGGCATGCGCCTGGCGGTCATGGACTTCGTGGTCCAGGAGGTCTACGGCCGCTACGGCAAGCAGAAGTGGGTCCTCGTGGCGTCGGGCTCGCAGCTGCTCAACTCCAACACCGCCCCCGAGGACCCGGCCGTCGCCGCCGCCGTGAAGGCGCAGCACGACACCGTCGTCGACTACGTCAACTCGGTCATCGGCAAGTCCACCGAGGCGATGTCGGCCGCCCGCGCGGTCGTCGAGGACGTGCCGATCATCGACTTCGTGAACTACGTGCAGGCCGACGCGGTCAAGGCGGGTCTCTCCGGTGCCGACGCCGCGCTGCCGGTGCTCTCGATCGCCGCGCCGTTCAACCGCCAGGCGTCGTTCCCGGCCGGCGAGGTGACCGTGCGCGACGTGGCGGGCCTCTACATCTACGACAACACGCTGCTCGGCGTGAAGGTCACCGGCAAGGACGTCAAGGACTACCTGGAGTACTCCGCGCGGTACTTCAAGGCCTGCACCAAGACGACCGCCACCATGGACGAGCTGACCAACGCGGTCACGCCCACCGCCCCCAACGGCACGCCGGACTACAACTACGACGCGGTCGCCGGCCTGGACGCGCCGCTGACCTACGACATCGACCTGGCCCAGCCGGTCGGCTCGCGGATCACCAACCTCGCGTACGACGGGGTGCCGGTCACCGACGCCCAGGAGTTCGCGATGGCGGTCAACAACTACCGCCAGTCCGGCGGCGGCGGCTTCCCCGCGGTCGCCACCGCTCCGGTGGTCTACAACCGCCAGAACGAGATCCGTCAGCTGATCATCGACTGGGTCACCGAGCACCAGACCATCGACCCGACCGAGTTCGCCTCGGTGGACTGGAAGCTGGTCGCCAACGGTCAGCCGATCACGGTGTCGTAAGGCAGACCAAGCGCTCGTCACGCGGCGTCCACGTCAGACGTGGGCGCCGCGTGACGTGTACGGCGCCCCCTCACTCGCCGCGGAACACCGGCTTCCGCTTCTCCGAGAACGCACGCATGCCCTCGGCGACGTCGGAGGTGCGGAGGAGGACCGTCTGGCCGGTGCGTTCGCGTTCGAGGGCGTCGTCGAGGTGGGGGAGGGTGGCGGCGTTGACGGCCTTCTTGCTCGCGGCGAGTGCGAGCGGGGGGCCGGCGGCCAGGCGGGCGACGAGGCGCGACACCAGCTCGGGGAAGTCGGCGTCCGGGGCGACGTGGGTGACCAGCCCGGCGGCGTACGCCTCGCGGGCGGTGAGCGGCTCGGCCAGCAGCGCCATCCGCATGGCGCGGGCCCGGCCGATCGAGGCGGCGACGGTGGCGGTCGCGCCGCCGTCCGGCATCAGGCCGATCCGGGCGAAGGCGAGCAGGAAGCCGGCCGACTCCGCGGCCACGACGATGTCCGCGGCCAGGGCTGCCGAGCAGCCGACGCCGGCCGCGATCCCGTTGACGGCGGCCACCACGGGCTTGTCGAGCCGGGTGATCGCCCGGATGATCCGGTTCGCGCGGTCCAGCGCGGAGACGTCGAAGTGCTCGTGGGCCTCGGCGCCCGAGATGTCGGCGCCGGTGCTGAAGGCCTGACCGGTGCCGGTCAGCACCACGACGCGTACGTCGTCACGGGCGGTCGCCTCCTCGACCAGCCGGGCGACCTCGTCGGCCATCTCGGCGCTCAGCGCGTTGAAGACGTGGGGCCGGTTCATGGTCAGCCACAGCACGCCGTCCTCGACGCGGACCTCGAGGTCAGCCAACGGTGACGCCCGCGTCGCGCATGGCCACCAGCGCCTGCTCGGTGGTGGCCGGCGCGATCCCCGCGCAGAGGCGCCGCAGCACCCGCGTCTCGAACCCGCTCGCGGCGGCGTCCAGCGCGGTCAGCTTCACGCAGTAGTCCATGGTGAGGCCGCAGATGTCGACGTGGGTGACGTCGTGCTTGCGCAGCCAGTCGACCAGCGACGTGCCGTTGGTGGTGCGCCCCTCGAAGCCGGAGTACGCCGCGGCGTGGTCGCCCTTGAGGAAGATCGCGTCGAACGGCTGCGGGTCGAGGTTGGGGTGGAACGCCTCGCCGTCGGTCCCGACCTTGCAGTGCACCGGCCAGGAGTCGGTGTAGTCGGGGTCCTTCGACCAGTGCGCCCCCGGGTCGACGTGGTGGTCCTTGGTGGCCACCACGTGCGCGTAGTCCGGGGCCTTGGGGTCCTTGTTGACCCAGTGGTGGAGGATCTCGGCGATGTCGTGCGCCACCTGGGCGCCGCCCTCGACGGGCAGCGACCCGCCCTCGCAGAAGTCGTTCTGCACGTCGACCACGATCAGCGCACGCTTCATGGCCGCGAGCCTAGCCACTCGTACGCCGGCCGCCCAGCAACCCCGGGGACCAGCGACCGCTCAGGCGCCCACGTGCTGCGTGTCGATCACCGGCTCGCCGCGCGACATCTGCTGGGCCGCGATCGGCAGCTCCGCGCGCGAGCGCTCGTGCCGGGCCCGGGCGTCGTCGAGCAGCTCGCGACCGACCACCGCGCCGCGGCGCACCAGCGGGACCAGCAACGACCGGTCGTCGCCGTCGTCGACGGGGGGCGTGCCGATGCCGATCACCTCGGCCTCGGCGACGCCGTGCCGGTCGCGGCGGCGCAGGGCGTACTTGCGGCCGCCGATCGAGATCTTGTCCTGGCTCTTCTTGGCGACCGAGACCATCGCGCCGGTGTCGTCCTCGCGCGCCACCAGCTTGTAGACGAAGCCGCAGGTCGGGTGTCCGGAGCCGGTGACCAGCTCGGTGCCCACGCCGTACCCGTCGACCGGCGCCGCGGCCAGCGAGGCGATCGCGAACTCGTCGAGGTCGCTGGTGACGATGATCCGGGTGCCCGTGGCCCCCAGGGAGTCGAGCTGGGCGCGCACCTGGTGCGCCAGCGCGCCCAGGTCGCCGGAGTCGAGCCGCACCGCGCCCAGGCTCGGCCCGGCCACCTCGACGCCCAGCCGGACCGCCTCGGCGATGTCGTAGGTGTCGACCAGCAGCGTGGTGCCCTTGCCCAGCGAGTCGACCTGGGCGCGGAACGCCTGCTCCTCGGAGTCGTGCAGCAGCGTGAAGCTGTGCGCGCTCGTCCCGGCGGTGGGTACGCCGTACCGCTGGCGGGCCGCGAGGTTGGAGCTGGTCGCGAAGCCGCCGACGTACGCCGCGCGCGCGGCCGCCACCGCGGCCTCCTCGTGGGTGCGCCGCGACCCCATCTCGATGCAGGGCCGGTCCCCGGCCGCGCTCGTCATCCGCGACGCCGCCGAGGCGATCGCCGAGTCGTGGTTGTAGATCGAGAGCAGCACCGTCTCGAGCAGCACCGCCTCCGCGAACGGCGCCTCGACGGTGAGCAGCGGGGAGTAGGGGAAGTAGGTCTCGCCCTCGGCGTAGCCCCAGATGTCACCGCTGAAGCGGTAGGACGCCAGCCAGTCCAGCGTGGGACGGTCCACGACGTCGCGGAGCGCCTCGAGCACCTCGTCGTCGAACCGGAACCGCTCGAGGGCGTCGAGGGCGCGGCCCACGCCGGCGACCACGCCGTACCGCCGTCCCTCGGGGAGTCGCCGCGGGAACAGCTCGAACACCGACCGCCGCCGGGCCGTGCCGGCCCGGAGGGCCGCCTGGAGCATGGTCAGCTCGTAGTGGTCGGTCAGCAGGGCCGTCGAGGGTGAGGCGGAGTTCACGCCGACCAGCGTAGGCGTGTGCCGTTGGCACCGGCCCGGGCGCGCGCATGTGCCACGATGGAACCGTGTCCGCCGCCAGTCCGGTCGAGGTCGAGCCGACCACCACTCCCGACGAGATCACCCTCCCAGCGACGCCGTGGGTGACGATCGTCTGGAACGACCCTGTGAACCTGATGTCCTACGTCACCTACGTCTTCCAGAAGTACTTCGGCTACGCGAAGAAGAAGGCCGAGAAGCTCATGATGGAGGTGCACGAGGACGGCAAGTCCGTCGTCAGCACCGGCAGCCGCGAGGAGATGGAGCGGGACGTGCAGGCGATGCACGAGTACGGCCTGTGGGCGACCATGGAGCGGTCGGAGTGACCGGGGGCTTCGCCCGGCACCGCCGCAGCGGACGGGTCATCGCGAACTTCACCGGCTTCGAGGCCGACCTGCTGCGGTCGCTGGCCTCCCAGCTGGTCGAGCTGCTCCGCAACGAGGCGGCCGTGCCCCGCGACACCGAGGACCCCTTCGAGGCGATGATGGACTTCTCGGGCCCCACCTCCGAGCCCGAGGACCCGGTCCTCGCCCGGCTCTTCCCGACGGCGTACCCCGGCGACGAGGAGTCCTCCGCGGAGTTCCGCCGGTTCACCGAGGGCAGCCTGCGGGACGGCAAGGCGGCCGCGGCGTGCACGCTCATCGACAGCCTCGAGGAGGCGGGACTCCCACCCGAGCTGACCGAGGAGGGCCTGATGATCGACGTGGAGCTCGAGGAGCCGGCCGCGGAGTCATGGCTGCGCTCGTTCACCGACCTGCGCCTCGCCCTCGCGACCCGGCTGGGCGTCGAGGAGGGCGACGAGGAGCTCTGGTACTCGCTCCCCGACGACGACCCCCGGGCCCAGGCGCACGACATCTACGAGTGGGTCGGCTACCTGCAGGAGACGCTGGTCGACGCCCTCACCAGCTGACCGACCCCGGCTTTCGCGCGCGGGACCTGCGGATGATCTACTCCGCCCCATGCGTGCGTCTCGTGGGTTCCTGGCCGTGTCCGTCCTCTGCCTCGCTGCCTCGCTCACGGCGTGCAGCAGCGACGGCGACAGCGAGGCCGGTGCGGCCCCGTCGGACAAGCCCCGCCCGACGATGACCGAGGAGGCCCGGACCACCTGCGACGTGACGGTCGACGTCACGGGCGACGTCACGGCGTCCTGGAAGGGTGAGGGGTTCGCCACGACCGAGAACACCTCGGGCCCGCCGGCCTTCTACCAGGCTGCGGACAAGGGCATCTCGGTCACCCTCTACTCGGAGGGCAACGGCTTCGAGGCGCCGAGCGCGGTCGTCACCGTCAAGAAGACGACGTACACCACCCAGCCGGACGCCTCCGGGGTCGAGGTGGACGACGCGGGCAAGGGCGGTCAGGTCGACGCCGACGCCGAGGGGATCGCCCCCGACGCGAAGGTGCACCTGAAGACCGAGTTCGCCTGCTGAGGAAGCGCCGTACCTCACACTCGGCGCGTCTTGCATGGTGGGCCCCGTCGAGGCTGGCCGGGCGGCCAAATACGCTGGTCCGGTGCTGACCATCGACCAGGCGACGTACGACGCGATCGTCGCCCACGCGAAGCGCGACCACCCCGACGAGGCCTGCGGGATCGTGGCCGGCCCGGAGGGCAGTGACCGCCCGGAGCGGGTCGTGGAGATGGTCAACGCTGCGGGCAGCCCGACGTTCTACGAGTTCGACTCCACCGAGCTGCTCGACCTCTACAAGCAGATGTGGGACAACGACGAGGAGCCCGTCGTGATCTACCACTCGCACACGGCCACCGAGGCCTACCCCAGCCGCACCGACATCGGCCTGGCCAGCGAGCCCGGCGCGCACTACGTGTTGGTGAGCACACGCGAGCACGGGAATAACGACGGCCCTGTGGAGTTCAGGTCCTACAGAATCATCGACGGCGAGGTGACCGAGGAAGAGGTCACCGTGGTGCCCGAGCTGACCTGAGATTTCAAGGAGTGATCGATGGCCATCGAGGTCCGGATCCCGACCATCCTGCGCACCTACACCGGCGGCGAGAAGGCCGTCAGCGGTGACGGCAGCAAGCTGAGCGCGCTGATCGACGACCTGGAGGCGAACCACCCCGGTCTCAAGGAGCGCCTCATCGAGGACGGCGACCTGCGCCGCTTCGTCAACGTCTACGTCAACGACGAGGACGTCCGCTTCATCGGCGGCCTCGACGCCGAGCTCAGCGACGGCGACCAGGTCGTGGTGCTGCCCGCCGTCGCCGGCGGCTGACAGGCTCGACCACCGAAGGGCGTCCATGCGGTACGACAACCTCCTCGCCTCCGTCGGCAACACCCCGCTGGTGGGGCTGCCGCGGCTCTCGCCGACCCCTGAGGTGCGGCTGTGGGCCAAGCTCGAGGACCGCAACCCCACCGGCTCCATCAAGGACCGGCCGGCGCTGCGGATGATCGAGGAGGCCGAGAAGGACGGGTCGCTGCGCCCCGGCTGCACGATCCTCGAGCCCACCTCGGGCAACACCGGGATCTCGCTGGCGATGGCGGCCAAGCTCAAGGGCTACCGGATCGTGTGCGTGATGCCCGAGAACACCTCCGAGGAGCGGCGGCAGCTGCTGCGGATGTGGGGCGCGGAGATCGTCTCCTCGCCCGCCGCCGGCGGCTCGAACGAGGCGGTGCGGGTGGCCAAGCGGGTCGCCGCGGAGCACCCCGACTGGGTGATGCTCTACCAGTACGGCAACCCCGCGAACGTGCTCGCGCACCAGGAGGGCACCGCCCCGGAGATCCTCGCCGACCTGCCGTCGGTGACCCACTTCGTCGCGGGCCTGGGCACCACCGGCACGCTGATGGGCGCCGGCCGCTTCTTCCGGGCCGCCAAGCCCGAGGTGAAGATCGTCGCGGCCGAGCCGAGGTACGGCGAGCTGGTCTACGGGCTGCGCAACCTCGACGAGGGCTTCGTGCCCGAGCTGTACGACGCCGACCTGATCGACGGCCGGTTCTCGGTGGGCCCGCGGGACGCCGTACGCCGGGTCCGCGAGCTGCTGGAGCTCGAGGGCATCTTCGCCGGCATCTCCACCGGCGCGATCCTGCACGCCGCGCTCGGCCAGGCCGCCAAGGCGGTCAAGGCCGGGGAGAGCGCCGACATCGCGTTCGTGGTCTGCGACGGCGGCTGGAAGTACCTCTCCACGGGTGCCTACGAAGGCACGATCGACGACGCCGAGGACCGCCTCGAGGGCCAGCTCTGGGCGTAGCGGCGCACCGGGGCGTGACCGTCATCTCCGGTGACGTGGGTCGCGATGCCCTGCCAACGGGGGTGCTCTCCTCTAGCCTTGGCTCTTGTGTCAGCCCTGCCCAGCTCCGTGAACCCTGACGCCCCCATCGGCATCTTCGACTCGGGGTTCGGCGGACTGACCGTCGCCCGCTCCGTCATCGACCAGCTGCCGCACGAGTCGATCGTGTACGTCGGGGACACCGCGCGCCAGCCCTACGGCTCGAAGCCGATCGGCGAGGTGCGCGAGTACGCCCTCGAGTGCCTCGACCACCTCGTGGAACGCGGCGTGAAGGCGCTGGTCATCGCCTGCAACTCGGCGAGCGCGGCGATGCTCCGTGACGCCCGGGAGCGGTACGACGTCCCCGTGATCGAGGTGATCCTCCCGGCGACCCGGCGGGCCGTCGCCGCCAGCCGGACCGGCCGGATCGGCGTCATCTGCACCCGCGCCACCGCGGAGTCCCTGGCCTACGACGACGCGTTCGCCGCGGCCCCGCACGTCGAGCTCGTCACCCAGGCCTGCCCCAGCTTTGTCGACTTCGTCGAGCGCGGCATCACCGGCGGTGACGAGCTGCTCGCCGCCGCCCACGAGTACCTCGACCCGCTGGTCTCGCGGAGCATCGACACCTTGATCCTCGGCTGCACCCACTACCCGTTGCTGACCGGCGTGATCTCCTACGTGATGGGCGACAACGTCACCCTCGTGAGCAGCGCCGAGGAGTGCGGCAAGGACGTCTACAAGATGCTCGTCCGCACCGGCCTGATGCGCGAGGGCGGGGACCCGTCGTACGACTTCCTCACGACCGGCTCGCCCGCCGAGTTCGAGACCATCGGCCGCCGCTTCCTCGGCGCCGAGCTGATGGTCGCGTCGCAGTTCGCCGGGGGGCTGGCGTGAGGCTGGTGGCGTGAGGTGGCCGGGATGAGGCTGACGATCGTGGGCTGCTCCGGGTCCTACCCGGGGCCGGACTCGCCGGCGAGCTGCTACCTGCTCGAGGCCGTGCACGACGACGGGACCGGCCGGCGCCCCTGGCGGGTGCTGCTCGACCTCGGCAGCGGGGCCCTGGGTGCGCTGCACCGGTACGCCGACCCGCTCAGCGTGGACGCGGTGCTGCTCAGCCACCTGCACGCCGACCACTGCCTCGACCTCGCCGGCTACTACGTGCTGCGCAAGTACCACCCCACCGGGCCGCAGCCCCGGATCCCGGTGTGGGGCCCGGTCGGGACCGCCGACCGGATGGCGCGCGCCTACGACCTGCCGACCGACCCGGGCATGACCGCGGAGTTCGACTTCCGCGAGTGGCAGGGGCCGATCCAGGTGGGGCCGTTCGCGGTCGAGCCGGTGCCGGTCGACCACCCGGTGCCGGCGTTCGGGCTGCGCGTGGCCGCGGACGGGGCCACGCTCGGCTACAGCGGCGACACCGGGCCCTGCCCCGGGTTCGACGCGGTCGCCAAGGACGCCGACCTGCTGCTCGCCGAGGCGTCGTTCCGCTCGGGGGACGACAACCCACCCCAGCTGCACCTCACCGGCGCCGAGTGCGGCGAGGCCGCCACCAGGGGCCGGGCCCATCGGTTGGTGCTCACGCACGTGCCGCCGTGGCACGACCCCCGGGTCCCGCTCGCCGAGGCCCGCACGACGTACGACGGGCCGGTCGCCCTGGCCCGCGCGGGCGACGTCTACGAGCTCTGAGGCTCCCCGCTCAGCTCCCGTGCTTGACGACGAACTGGATGCGGCCCACGACGTCGGTCCGGGCGTCGAGCCGGGCGTCGGTGAAGCGCCGCGCCGCCACCGGTCCGAGGAAGACGCGGGCGCCGTCGTGGTCGACGATCTCGTCGCCGCGTCGCGGTGCGTCGGCCAGTGCCGTGGTGAAGGTGCTGCGCGAGCCCCGGGACCGGGCGATGCGCAGTCCGGCGCCGGCGGGCTGATCCGGCTGGTCGGGGATCTTCCGCAGGATGTCGCGGGCGTTCTCGGTCATCGTGAGCATGGGTGGCTCCCTCCGTCGCGAGTGGTTCCCCTCCAACGTCACGGACTGGGGCCGGCACGGGCAACCGGGGGGACGCTCGGCCCGTGACCAAGCGATGTCGAATGGTTATCGATCCTTGACCTCGCCGCGGGTGCCGTCGCCCGCGGTACGCCGACGACCTCCAAATAGAGGAGTCGCGGTGGGTCCGTGAGGCAGGCTGTGGGACATGATCAAGGTCGAAGGACTCACCAAGACGTACGGCGGCTTCACGGCCGTCGACGACGTGGACTTCGTCTGCCAGCCCGGCACGGTGACCGGGTTCCTGGGGCCGAACGGGGCCGGCAAGACGACGACGATGCGGATCATGGTCGGTCTCACGCCGGCCAGCCGCGGTCGGGTCACCATCGGTGGCCACCACTACAAGGACATCCCGAACCCGGGCCGGCACGTCGGGGTCCTGCTCGACGCCTCGGCGCAGCACGCCGGCCGCACTGGCCGCGAGGTGCTCACCGTCGGCGCCCGGACCATGGGGCTGCCGGACTCGCGGGTGGACGAGATGCTCGAGCTCGTCTCGCTGGACGCCAAGGAGTCGAAGCGCCGGGTGCGGAACTACTCGCTCGGCATGCGACAGCGACTGGGGATCGCGCACGCGCTCCTCGGTGAACCGTCGGTGCTGATCCTGGACGAGCCGGCCAACGGCCTCGACCCGGCCGGCATCCGCTGGATGCGCGGCCTGCTGAAGGAGTACGCCGAGCGCGGCGGCACCGTCCTGCTCTCGAGCCACCTGCTGCACGAGGTCGAGATCATCGCCGACGAGATGATCCTCATCGGCCGGGGCCGGATCGTGGCCCGCGGCGACAAGAAGTCGCTGCTGGCGGGCGCCGGCACCACGGCCACCTTCGTGACCGCCCTCGACAACGAGGCGCTGGCGGCCGGGCTCAAGGACAAGGGATTCGCCGTCTCGTCGGCAGGGGAGGGCCTGCGCGTCGAGACCGAGCCGGTCGAGGTCGGCCGCGTCGCGGCGGACCGCTCCCTCGTCCTCACCGACCTGCGCGCGGCCGAGGAGGGGCTCGAGGACCTGTTCCTCTCGCTCACCTCGGACAGCCAGCGCGACCACCTCACGGAAGGACCCGCGGCATGACCACCGCACCCATGGCCGAACCGGCACCCGGCTTCACCCTGGACGTCTCCGGCACCCGGCCGGTGCCGTTCAGCAGGCTCGTCAACGTCGAGCTGCGCAAGATGGCCGACACCCGCGCGGGTCGCTGGCTCCTGATCTCGATCGCTGCCGTGACCGCGCTGGTGCTGGTCATCCAGCTCTCGGTGGTCCTCAGCCAGGGCCTGTTCGTCGAGCTCCGTGACTTCACGGTCGCGATGAACACCCCGATGGGCGTCCTGCTCCCGGTCCTCGGGGTCATGAGTGTCAGCAGCGAGTGGGGCCAGCGCACCGCGATGGTGACGTTCACCCTCGAGCCCTCGCGACTCAAGCTGGTGCTCGCGAAGTTCGCCGCCACCATGCTCGTCGCGGTCGCGGCGGTGGTCGTGGGGATGGCGCTCAGCGTGGTCCTCAACCTCGTGTACGGATCGCTGTCGGGGCACCACGTGATCTGGGGGTTCGGGACGCCGGACGTGTTCTACGTCCTCCTCCTGCACATCTTCGGCATGGCGTCGGGGTTCGCGTTCGGGATGCTCTTCCTGAACACCGCGGCAGGGATCGTCGTCTACTTCGTCTACTCGTTCGTGCTGCCGGGGCTCTTCCAGCTGGGGGCGGCCCTGATGGGCTGGTTCGCCGACCTGCAGCCGTGGATCGACTTCGGGGCGGCGCAGAACCCGCTCATCGACGGGAACCTGACCGGCACCCAGTGGGCGCACCTGGCGGTATCCGGCCTGATCTGGCTGGTGCTGCCGCTGGCGGTGGGTGCCTGGCGAGTGCTGCGGGCCGAGGTCAAGTAGCCGTCGTCCGGCACCCGCAGCCGCCCGGCTAGGGTGCCGGGCATGACGACACGTGCCGACGGCCGCGCCGACGACGAGCTCCGCCCGATCACGATCACCCGCCACTGGCTCGACCACGCCGCCGGCTCGGTGCTCGTCGAGTTCGGGAAGACCCGCGTGCTGTGTGCGGCGTCCGCCTCCGAGGGTGTCCCGCGCTGGCGCAAGGGATCCGGGCTGGGCTGGGTCACCGCCGAGTACGCGATGCTGCCCGCCTCCACCAACACCCGCTCGGACCGTGAGTCGGTCAAGGGCCGCATCGGCGGACGCACCCACGAGATCAGCCGGCTGATCGGCCGCTCGCTGCGGGCGGTCATCGACTACCAGGCGCTGGGCGAGAACACGATCGTGCTGGACTGCGACGTGCTCCAGGCCGACGGCGGGACGCGCACCGCGGCGATCACCGGGGCGTACGTCGCCCTGGCCGACGCCGTCACCCACCTGCGGGCCGTCGGTGCGCTCACCGGCGAGCCGCTGACCGGGTCGGTGGCCGCGGTCAGCGTCGGCATCATCGACGGGGTGCCGCGGCTGGACCTGCCGTACGAGGAGGACGTCCGCGCCGACACCGACATGAACGTCGTGATGACCGGCGAGGGCAAGTTCGTCGAGGTCCAGGGGACCGCCGAGGCGGCGGCGTTCGACCGCACCGAGCTCGACGCGCTGCTCTCCCTCGCGGAGAAGGGCTGCGCCGACCTGACCCGGCTGCAGTCGGAGGCGCTGTCCACGTGAGCCGCGTCTTCCTCGCCTCGCGCAACCGCAAGAAGATCGAGGAGATGCAGCGGATCCTCCGCGAGCACGCTCCCGACCTCGACGTGCTGGGCATCGACGACGTCGACCACTACGACGAGCCGGTCGAGGACCAGCCGACCTTCGAGGGCAACGCGCTGCTCAAGGCCCGCGCCGGCTTCGAGGCCACCGGGCTGCCGTCGCTCGCCGACGACAGCGGCCTGTGCGTCGACGCGCTGAACGGCATGCCCGGCGTGCTCTCGGCCCGCTGGGGCGGCACCACCCCCAAGTCAGATGCCCGCAACAACGAGCTCCTGCTCCAGCAGCTCGCCGACGTCCCCGACGAGCGCCGGGGAGCCCACTTCGCCTGCGCCGTCGCGTTCGTGCACGCGGGCGGTGAGGAGGTCGTCGAGGGCCGGATGCCCGGACACGTGATCCGCGAGCTGCGCGGCGACGGCGGCTTCGGGTACGACGTGCTCTTCGTCGCCGACGAGTACGCCGCCGAGGGCCTGACCTCGGCCGAGCTCAGCCCCGCCGAGAAGGACCGCATCTCCCACCGCGGCCGTGCGCTGCGGGAGATCGCCCCGCGGGTCGCGAAGGTCGTGGGCGCCGGCGCCTGAGGCTCGGGCTCAGCCGGCTGAGCTCCCGGCGTCCCGGAGGACGGGCAGCCGGCCGCTCGGCCCAGCGCCCCCACCGTGAGGGCGCGCCGGCGGGCTCCAGCGCCTGGGGTCCGGGTGGTGGAGCCCGCTGACTCGGTGGGTGGTCAGGTGGTGTTGAGCTGGATGGTGCCGAGTCGGGCGACCAGGCAGGTCCGGCCGTGGGGGCCGTGCCCTTCGCAGCTACGGGTCCACCGCCAGGTCCTCGACGAGCCGCCAGATCCGCCGGAGCCGGTGCTGGAGGTCCAGGGCGTCGGCGATCAGCCGCAGCTTGCCCCGGTCGACCTCGCGAGCCACTGGTGCTTCTTCTCCTCCAGGACCGCGAGGAGCCAGTCGGGGTCGAGGTCCTCGACCACCACCGGCTGTCCCATCGCGTCCACCTCGAGCACGGATCAAGCCAAGCATCGAGCACCGACACCCCGGCCCCGAAAACCCCGTGGTTGAGCGGGTCTGGGGAAACCGGAAGGTAAGACTTCCCGGACCCGGGCGGCGTGGTCTCGACGAGCCCGACCACCGAGGCAGCCCGACCACCGGGAGCGGACCGTGAGCCGGGCAGCGACCGCAACACCCGGCGTACCCGCCCTCCAGCTGCCAAGGACCGCAAGCACCCACGAGCCGCCGGCCGCCGACGGAGGTCTCGACGTTCGGTTCTGGCGCGCCTCACACCTCGACCAGCGCAAGCGAGGCCTGGTCAGTCGCTCAGGCCGTGCTCGGCGACGTACGACTCGAGCCGGCGGTCCGGGATCAACCACATGGCCGCCACGAAGGTGTAGAAGACCAGGGCCGGCCAGCCGGCCACGGCCGCGGTGAGGATGCCGACGACGTAGATCAACGGCGAGACCTTCCCCTTGACGTCGCGGCCGATCGCCCGGCGCAGCAGGCCGTCGGGACCCTCGGCGCGGAAGATCGCGTGCTCGAGCAGGAAGTAGGCGAGCGCGGCCGCGAGCAGGTTGATGCCGTAGACGACCAGGGGAGTGCGCGCCAGGTCGGTCTCGTCCATCCACGCGGTGCTGAACGGGAAGAGCGAGAGCCAGAACAGCAGGTGCAGGTTCGCCCAGAGGACGGTGCCGTCGATCCTCCGCACCAGCTGGAACATGTGGTGGTGGTTGTTCCAGTAGATGCCGATGTAGACGAAGCTCAGCAGGTACGTCAGGAAGCCGGTGGTGGAGTCGGCCAGGTCCTCGAGCCTCGCCCCCTCGGGCACGTGCAGCTCCAGCACCATGATCGTGATGATGATCGCGAGGACTCCGTCGCTGAAGGCCTCGAGCCGGCTGGTTCGCATGGCCCGATCATCGCAGGGCCACGTCGCGCTTGACCTGCAGTCGGCTTGAGGTCCTAGCGTCCCGGCCATGGTCCCCGCGCACTTCGACGACTTCTGGTCCACCCCCCGCCTCGCCACCCTCGGCACGGTCCGGGCCGACGGCAGCCCGCACCTGGTGCCGGTGAAGACGATGCGCGACGGTGAGCGGTTCTTGGTGCTGACCCGCCCCGGGACGGTCAAGGTGCGCAACGTCGGCGCCACCGGACGGGCGTCCCTGGCCGAGCACACCAGCTCGCTCTGGGCCACCGTCGAGGGCCCGGCCCGGGTGAGCGGGGACCGGGCGCTCCTCGAGCACGCGCGAGCGGCGTACGAGCGGCGCTACGGACGGCCCGACACGTGGGGCACGTGCGTGCTCGTGGTCGACGTCGACCATGTCCTGCACGGGGAATGAGTGGGTGCGCCCGGAGAGACTCGAACTCTCACTGGTCAGGACCTAAACCTGATGCCTCTACCTATTGGGCTACGGGCGCCCGGCCTGGTCAGGCCGCGTCGAGCCCCAGGTCCTTGCGCAGCTTGGCGACGTGGCCGGTGGCCTTCACGTTGTACTGCGCGACCTCGATCTTCCCGTCCTCGCCGACGACGAACGTCGAGCGGATGACGCCCTGCACGACCTTGCCGTAGAGCTTCTTCTCGCCGAACGCCGAGTAGGCCGACATCACCGACTTGTCCGCGTCGGAGAGCAGCGTGATCGTCAGCGAGTCCTTCTCCCGGAACTTCGCGAGCTTCTCGGGCTTGTCGGGGGAGATGCCGAGCACCTCGTAGCCCTGGGCCTTGAGCGAGTCCAGCGAGTCGGTGAAGTCGCAGGCCTGCTTGGTGCAGCCGGGCGTCATCGCCGCCGGGTAGAAGTAGACGATCACCTTGCGGCCGCGCAGGTCCGAGAGGCTGACCTCTGCGCCCGTGTCGTCGGGCAGCGTGAAGTCGGGCGCGGTGTCACCGGGAGAGAGCCGTTCCATGGCCGAAACACTAGGACATCGTGGGGAGACATTCGGGGGCACACCCAACCGGTTGGTAGCCTGCGCGGGTGAGCAACGAGATGTCGATGTCTTCCCTCGAGCGCGAGATCGAAGAGACCCGTCAGCACCTGGCGACCACGATCGACCAGCTGCTGTACCGCGCGCACCCGAAGACCATCGTCAGCCGTGAGGTCAGCAGCATCAAGGCGCACTACGTCGACGTCGAGACCGGGCGGCCCCGCACCGACAACATCCTCAAGACCGTCGGCGGCGTCGTCGGTGTGGTCGTCGTGTTCGCGGTGGTCCGCAAGGTCGTCCGCTGATCACTGCCGTCGCCACGCCCAGCCTGAGAAGCCGTATCGAGCCTGACGAGATGACTCCCATCAAGATGCTCCACGACCGGGTCCTGGTCGAGGTGGACCGCGAGTCCGGCGAGCGCCGTTCCTCCGGCGGCATCGTCATCCCCGCGACCGCCGCCATGGGGGCCCGCCGCCTGGCCTGGTCGAAGGTCGTCGCCGTCGGGCCGCACGCCCGCGCGGTCGAGGTCGGCGACCGGGTGCTCTTCGAGCCCGAGGACAAGGCCGAGGTCGAGGTGAACGGCGAGCTGTACGTCGTGATGCGCGAGCGGGACGTGCACGCCGTCGCCGCCGACCGGCTCGGCGACGAGGCCACCGGGCTCTACCTCTGAGCGGTTAGCGACCCATAACCTCCGCGGGCGGTACCCGTTGGGTAGAACATGTTCCCCCGCCGCCTGACCGCCTGGGTCGCCGCCGCCAGCCTGCTCCCGCTCGGCGCCGTCGTCGCCACCACCGGCGGGACCACCGCCACCGCGTCGGAGGCCGCAGCCCCGGCCCGCGCCACGCACCACCGGTACGCCGCCACCATCCGGCGCACCGAGCACGGCATCCCGCACATCACCGCGGACGGCTTTGGCTCGCTCGGCTTCGGCAGCGG
Organism: Nocardioides koreensis; assembly: GCF_039531775.1. Taxonomy (NCBI): domain Bacteria; kingdom Bacillati; phylum Actinomycetota; class Actinomycetes; order Propionibacteriales; family Nocardioidaceae; genus Nocardioides; species Nocardioides koreensis. The sequence goes on from NZ_BAAAQR010000012.1 coordinate 29,530, forward strand.
GTACGCCGCGGCGCAGACCTCGACCTGCACGCTCGCCGACACCGTGGTCACGGCCCGTGGCGAGCGGTCCCGCTGGTTCGGGCCGGGGAAGCGCTACAACGACCAGGTGACCCTCGAGGCGTCCAACCTCCAGGTGGACGCGTTCGTCACCGACCTCCACAACCGTCACGTCGTCGAGAAGCTGCTCGCCGACCCGGTGGCCGGCCCCGGTCGCCAGGCGCGGGCGATGGTGCGGGGCTACACGGCCGGGGTGAACCGCTACCTGGCCGAGGTCGGCCCGCAGGGGGTCACCGACCCCGCCTGCCACGGGGCCGCCTACCTCGCGCAGAAGGCCCGCCCGATCGACCTCTGGTACGGCGTGTACCTCGCCAACCTGCTGGCCTCCAGCGGCGTCTTCGTCAAGGAGATCGTCGACGCCGACCCGCCCGCGCCGGACGACCCGGGCCTCCCGAACCCGGTCGCGAGCGCGGTCGACCGGGACCAGCTGCTGGCCGGCCTCGGCAAGGACCCGAGCACGCCGTTCGGATCCAACGCCACGGCCGTCGGCGGCGCCGCCAGCACGACCGGCAAGGGGATGCTGCTCGGCAACCCGCACTTCCCGTGGCGCGGCCGTTACCGCTTCACGCAGCAGCAGCTCACGATCCCCGGCAGGTACGACGTCGCCGGGGCGTCGCTGATCGGCTCGCCGGTGGTCAACATCGGCTGGAACAAGGACGTCGCGTGGAGCCACACCGTCTCCACGGCCTACCGGTTCACGCCGTACGAGTACCACGCGGCCGGCCCCACGTCGTACGTCACCGACGCCGGGCCGCAGGACCTCGAGCACCGCAAGGTCACCGTGACGGTGAAGAAGAAGGACGGCTCGCTCGGCACGGCGAAGGAGGACCTCTACCGGACCCCGCAGGGCTACGTCATCGACGCCCCGGCCGTGCTGATGCCGTGGTCGGCCACGAGCATCTGGGCGATCCGCGACGCCAACGCCGAGCAGCTGCGCACGATCGACACGTTCCTCGACATGGGCAAGGCCCACGACGTGCGCGACCTGCTCAGGCGGCAGGACGCCGCCGGCGGCATGCCCTGGGTGAACACCACCGCGGCGGACCGCGACGGCGACGTGCTCTACGCCGACCACTCGGTGGTGCCGAACGTCCCGGACGCACTGGCCGAGCAGTGCATGACAGCGACCGGCCGGATCCTCGACCAGCTCGCCGGGCTGCCCGGCCTCGACGGCACCTTCGCGGACTCCTCGTGCGCGTGGGGCACCGACGAGGACGCCGAGCGCCCCGGCATCTTCGGCCCGAAGAACCTCCCGTCCGAGGTCCGCCGGGATTGGGTGATGAACGCCAACGACTCCTACTGGCTGCCCAACCCCGAGCAGCCGCTCGAGGGGTACGCCGGGATCATCGGCTGCGAGCAGTGCGAGCGGACGATGCGCACCCGGATGGTCTCCCACTACGTGCTGGACCGGCTGGCGGCGGGCAAGAAGGAGCCGCCCGCCAGCCTGCGCGGGCACGAGCACGAGAACCGCGTGATGGCCGGCGAGGTGATGCGGGCCGACGGCGACCTCGACACGCTGTGCGGCGAGACCGGGGAGACCGAGGCCTGCCAGGCGCTGCACGACTGGGACGGCCACTCGAACCGGACCTCGCGCGGCTACGCGATCTTCGAGGAGTTCATCTCCCGGCTGCCCGCGCAGGGCGTCTGGCTCACGCCGTTCGACCCCGCCGACCCGTTGAACACCCCGCGGGACCTGAACACCGCCAACCCGCAGCTGATCCGGGCGATGTCCGACGCGATCACGGCGCTGCGGGACCGGAAGATCCCGTTCGACGCGACCTGGGGCTCGCTGCAGGTGGCCGGTGACCGGGGGGCGCCGCCGATCCCGCTCGGTGGCGGCACCGGCGACGCGGCCGGCAACGCCAACGCCCTCGCCTCGCGCTGGGCCAGGGCCAACACCGACCACTACCGGCCCGTGACCTACGGCTCCTCGCACATCCAGGCCATCGCGTTCCTCTCCGGCGGCCGGGTCGCCGCCCGCACGATCCTGACCTACGGCCAGTCGGAGAACCCCCGCTCGCCGTGGTCGCGCGACCAGACCCGGCTGTTCTCGAAGCAGTCGTGGGTGCACTTCGCCTTCACCCGGGCCCAGGTCCGGCGGCACGCGGTCACCACGGAGGTCGTCCGGGGCGGGTGATCGGCTGTCGGGGCGTCGATGTGCGGCCGATGGGTACGGTCGGCCCATGAGTCGCAACACCTGGACCATCAAGACCACGCCCGACCGGGTCTGGGCGGTGCTGGCCGACGGCTGGCTCTACCCGCTGTGGGTCGTGGGCGCGACGCGGATGCGCGAGGTCGAGGACGACTGGCCGTCGGTCGGCTCCAGGATCCACCACTCGGTGGGTGTCTGGCCGATCGTGCTGAACGACGACACCGAGGTGCTGGAGTGCGAGCCGCAGAAGCGCCTCAAGCTCCGGGCCCGCGGCTGGCCCCCCGGTGAGGCCGACGTCGAGCTCCGGCTGACCGCGGTGCCGGAGGGCACCGAGGTGGAGATGCTGGAGGACGTCACCGCCGGCCCGGCCCGGTTCGTGCCCAAGCCGGTCCGGGCGCCGCTGATCACCTGGCGCAACACCGAGAGCCTCCGCCGCCTGGCGTTCCTCGCCGAGCGCCGCGCCGCCCGCCAGGAGCGGTGAGGGCCGACGCGTCATGAGCGTTGAGTACGACGCGGTCGTGATCGGGGCCGGGCCCAACGGGCTCTCGGCCGCCAACCACCTCGCCGACGCCGGCTGGTCGGTGCTCGTCCTCGAGGCGCAGGCCGAGGTCGGCGGCGCGGTGCGCAGCGCCCGGGACGTGCACCCGCACTTCGTGCACGACACCTTCAGCTCGTTCTACCCGCTCGCCGCCGCGTCGCCGGCCCTGCTCGACCTCGATCTCGAGCGGTACGGCGTGACGTGGCGGCACGCGCCGGCGGTGCTCGGCCACCCGATGCCCGACGGACGCTGGGCGTTGCTGCACCGCGACCGGGAGGTCACCGCCGGGCTGCTGGACGACCTGCACCCGGGGGACGGCGAGAGCTGGCGGGAGCTGTGCTCGGAGTGGGACCGGATCGGGGACCAGGTGCTCGGCGCGTTCCTGTCGCCGTTCCCGCCGGTCCGCGCGGGGCTGGGTGCGCTGGCCCGGCTCCCACGGGTGGGCGGGCTGGAGTTCGTCAAGACCCTGCTCACCCCCGCCGCAGACCTGGGCCGGAGCAGGTTCGGCGGAGAGGCGCCGCGCCTGCTGCTCGCCGGCAACGCCGGGCACGCCGACATCCCGCTCGACGCCCCCGGCTCCGGGCTGATGGGCATCCTGATGAGCATGCTCGGGCAGACCGTCGGGTTCCCCGTGCCCGAGGGCGGCGCGGGGGAGCTGTCGCGGGCCCTGGCCAGGCGGCTCGGCGCGCGCGGTGGAGACATCCGGTGCGCGGCCGAGGTCGCGGAGGTCGTCGTGCGCGGCGGCCGCGCGGTCGGCGTACGCACCCGGGACGGCGAGCCGGTCGCGGCCCGACACGCGGTGGTCGCCGACGTGGCCGCGCCCCACCTGTACGGCGGCCTGGTGTCCGCCGGTGACCTGCCCGACCGGACGCTCCGCGCGATGCGCAGCTTTCGGATGGGGCCGGGCACGGTGAAGGTCGACTGGGCCCTCGACGGACCGATCCCGTGGGCGAGCGAGCCGGCGTACGCGCCGGGCACCTTCCACGTGGCCGACTCGGTGGAGCAGATGAGCACCGCCCTGAGCCAGGTCGCCGCGCGGTACATCCCCGCTGAGCCGTTCCTGCTGGCGGGGCAGATGACCACCACCGACCCGACCCGGTCCCCGGCCGGGACGGAGTCGGTGTGGGCCTACACCCACGTCCCCCAGGAGGCGGTGGGCGACGCCGGCGACGGCGAGGTGCGCGGTGTGTGGGACGAGGCGGATTGCCAGCGCTTCGCCGACCGGGTCCAGGCCCGGATCGAGCGACTGGCTCCCGGCTTCGGCGCCCGGGTGCGGGCCCGCCGGGTGCTCGGCCCGCGCGAGCTGGAGGCGCGGGACGCCAACCTGATCGGCGGTGCGCTCGACGGGGGCACCGCCCAGCTCCACCAGCAGCTGGTCTTCCGGCCGGTCCCGGGCCTTGGCCGGGCCGAGACGCCGGTGCGCAACCTCTACCTCGGGTCCGCCTCGGCGCACCCCGGCGGGGGCGTCCACGGGGCGGCCGGCCGCAACGCCGCGCGCGCGGCGCTGGGGCACGCACGGCTGCGCCGGCTCACGCTGCGCTCGCCCTGAGCCCACCGGGGCGTGTGAGCCGGGGGCTCGCCGGGTACCAGTGACTCATGAGCAGCCCCCGACACCTGGACACCCGCGACGACCGCGCGGCCGAGGAGGCCGACGAGCGTCAGGAGCGCGAGCCCGACGGCCGTTCCTCCGTGCAGGACCCGGCCGCGGGCCGTGAGCCCGACTCGCCCCTCCAGCTGACCAAGCGGTCCTTGTTCTACGTCGCCCGCAAGACGCTGCGCGAGTTCTCCAAGGACGAGTGCACCGACCTCGCCGCCGCGTTGACCTACTACGCCGTGCTCGCGATGTTCCCCGCCGCGATCGCGCTGCTCTCCCTGGTCGGCCTGGTCAGCAACGGCCAGGACGCGGTGGAGAAGCTGACCGGAATCCTGAGCGACGTCGGGGCGGGGTCGGTGGCCGACACCCTCGAGCCCACGCTGCTGGAGCTGAGCAGCAACGCCGGCGCCGGGCTGGGCCTGGTGCTCGGACTCGCCGGTGCCCTGTGGTCGGCCTCGGGGTACGTCGGCGCGTTCGGCCGGGCCATGAACCGGATGTACGAGATCGGTGAGGGCCGCCCGATCTGGAAGCTGCGTCCCGCGATGCTGCTCGTCACGGCCGTGCTCGTCGTGCTGGCCGCGCTCACCCTGCTCGGCCTGGTGGTCTCGGGCCCGGTGGCGAGCGCGGTCGGGGACGCCCTGGGGCTCGGCTCCCTGGCCGTCGCGATCTGGGACATCGCCAAGTGGCCGGTGCTGCTGCTGATCGTCGCGCTGATCGTGGCGATCCTCTACTGGGCCACGCCCAACGTCCGGCACCCGCGCTTCCGCTGGATCAGCGTGGGTGCCGCGGTCGCGATCGTGGCGTGGGTGCTGCTCTCGGCGGCGTTCGGCCTCTACGTGGCCAACTTCTCGTCCTACGACAAGACCTACGGGTCGCTGGCCGGTGTCATCGCGTTCCTGCTCTGGCTCTGGATCACCAACCTCTCGCTGCTCTTCGGCGCCGAGCTCGACGCCGAGCTCGAGCGTGGCCGCGAGCTGCAGGCGGGCATCCCCGCCGAGGAGACGATCCAGCTGCCGCCGCGCGACTCCCGCCAGATCAGGAAGGCGGAGAAGAAGCAGCGCAAGGACATCGAGAGGGGACGCGCGATCCGGCTGCACCACGGCCGCGACGAGGACCCGTCGTGACGCTGACCTCGCTGTGGCGCGACCGGCTGCCGACGGAGACGACGGCGGCCGGCGTGGTCGAGGGCCACTGGGACGTGGTCGTCATCGGTGCCGGGATCACCGGCCTGACCACCGGGCTGCTGCTCGCCCGGGCCGGCCGGTCGGTGGCGGTCATCGAGGCGCGGCAGGTCGGCGCCGGCACGACCGGCGGCAGCACCGCCAAGGTGAGCGTGCTCCAGGGCACCCAGCTCTCCAGGATCGCGCGGCGACAGTCCGACACCGCCGTCGAGCAGTACGTCCAGGCCAACACCGAGGCCCAGGGCTGGGTGGACCGCTACTGCGCCGACCACGGGGTCGCCCTGCAGAAGCGGCCGGCGTACACCTATGCGACGACGGCGAGCGGTGAGCGCGCCGCCCGCCACGAGCTGGCGGTCGCGCAGCGCGCGGGGCTGCCGGTGGCCTGGGTCGACACCCCCGAGCTGCCGTTCGGGACCCGGGGAGCGGTGATGCTCCGCGACCAGACCCAGCTCGACCCGATGGAGCTGCTCGGGGCCCTCGCCGCGGACCTCCGGTCCCACGGCGGAACCCTCGTCGAGGGGGCGCGCGTGCGTCACGTGAAGGGGCGCGGCCCGGTCACCGTGGACACCGCGACCGGCGCCGCCACGGCCGACACCGTGGTGGTCGCCACCAACATGCCGATCCTGGACCGGGGCGGCTTCTTCGCGCGCGCCAGCGCCGAGCGCTCCTACTGCCTCGCCTTCAGCGGGGCGGAGCCGACCGTGCAGGGGATGTACCTCTCCGCCGACTCTCCGTCGCGCTCGCTCCGCGACACCCCGGGACCGGACGGACCTCTGCTCCTGGTCGGCGGGAACGGCCACGGCACCGGCCGCTCGGCGTCCCCGCAGGCCAGGGTCGACGACCTGGTCGCGTGGACCCGGCGCCACTTCCCCGGGGCCGAGCTGACCCACACCTGGTCGGCCCAGGACTACGTCACCAGCCACGCGCTGCCGTTCGTGGGCCCGCTCGTCCCCGGCCGCTCGGACCTGCTGGTGGCCGGTGGGTACGCGAAGTGGGGGATGACCAACGGCGTGGCCGCGGCGCTCGCCCTGAGCAGCCGGCTGCTCGGCGGGCACACCGACTGGGCCGCCGTGCTCGACAGCTGGTCGGCCGCGTGGCTGCGCGGTGCCCCGCAGGCGGCGCTGCTCAACGCGGAGGTGGGCTGGGAGATGACCCGCGGCTGGCTCGCACCGCTCACCCGGCCGGGCGGCCGGGCACCGGCGGAGGGGCGGGGCGAGGTGCGCCTCGACCACGTCGGGCTGCCCACGGGCGTGTCCACCGTCGACGGCGTCGTACGACGGGTGCCGGCGGTCTGTCCCCACCTCGGCGGCGTGCTGCGCTGGAACGACGCCGAGCACAGCTGGGACTGCCCGCTCCACGGCTCCCGCTTCGACAAGGACGGCGAGCTCCTCGAGGGCCCGGCCACCTGCGGGCTCCGGCCGTCCTCGGCCTGACCCGAGGACCTCGGTGCGCACACCTACCGGCGCATCGACCGCGAAGGCACGTTCCACACCGACTGGGCGGGCGACCGCTCCGAGAGGGAGACCAGATGACCACCGACAAGATCGCCACCGCGTCCGGCAGCTGCACGATCGGCGGCGACCTGCCCGTCGTACGCCTCGGCTACGGCACGATGCAGCTCACCGGCGAGGGGGTGTGGGGCCCGCCCCGGGACCACGACGAGGCGGTCCGGGTGCTGCGCCGGGCGGTCGAGCTCGGCATCACGTTCTTCGACACCGCGGACTCCTACGGACCCGTGGTTGCGGAGGAGCTGCTCAAGGAGGCCCTGCACCCCTACGCCGACGACGTCGTGATCGCCACCAAGGCCGGGCTGACCCGGCAGGGACCGGGCATCTGGACGCCGCTGGGCAACCCGGCGTACCTGCGCCAGCAGTGCGAGCTCAGCCTGCGCCGTCTCGGCGTCGAGCGGATCGACCTGTTCCAGCTGCACCGCATCGACCCGGCGGTCCGGCTGGAGGACCAGGTCGGCGAGCTGGCGAAGCTGCGCGACGAGGGCAAGGTCCGGCACCTCGGCCTCTCCGAGGTCTGCGTGCAGCAGCTGCAGGACGCGCAGGCGGTGACGCCGATCGCGACGGTGCAGAACCTCTTCAACCTCGCCAACCGGGACGCCGAGGAGCTGCTCGACCACTGCGAGAAGAACGACATCGGTTTCATCCCGTGGTTCCCGCTGGCGACCGGGGAGCTGTCGCAGGAGGACGGCCCGCTCGGCGTGGTCGCCAAGCAGCACGGCGCGACGCCGTCCCAGCTGGCGCTGGCCTGGTTGCTCCGGCGGTCGCCGGTGATGCTGCCGATTCCCGGCACCTCCAGCGTCGACCACCTGGAGTCGAACACCGCCGCGGCCGGCATCGAGCTGACGGACGCGGAGTTCGCGGCGCTCTCCGACGCGGTCTGAGCGCGGAGGACTCCGGGCGGTCAGTCGGGCGCGTGGGCGGCCGGCACGTAGGCCAGCTCGGCGTTGTCGGCGTCCTCGAGGGAGCCGTGCGTCGGCTGGTCGTGCAGGTCGGGGATCCAGGCGGCGGCGAGGGCGGCCCCCACCATCGCCACGGCGAGCAGCGCGAAGCCGATCGTGTAGCCGCTCTCGACCGGGAGGCCGGACGGCCCGATCCGGGCGGTCACGATCCCGGCCATGACCGCGGACCCGATCGACCCGCCGATGGTGCGGATGTTGGCGTTCATGCCGCTGGCCACCCCGGTCTGCTCCCGCGGGACCGAGGCGATGACCACGCCGGCGAGGCTGGAGAACACCAGCCCGGACCCGATCCCCTGCAGGGTGGTGGCCGCGCAGAGCTGCCAGGTGGCGTCGTGCCAGGCCGCCACCGAGCCGAAGGCGGCGCCGGTCAACAGCGTGCCCGTCACGATCACCGCGCGGGCGCCGAACGCGTGGATGAGCCGCGCGGTGCCGAAGCCGACCAGGAAGCTGGCCACCGCCGAGGGCAGCAGCAGCCGACCGGACTCGCTGATGGACGCGCCGAAGCCGTAGCCCGCCGCGCTGGGCGTCTGCAGGAACTGCGGCAGGAAGCCGAAGGACGCGAACATCCCGAAGCCCACGAACGCCGCGACCAGGTTGGTCGTCCACACGCCGCGGCGACGCATCATCGTCATGTCGATCATCGGCACGGGCACGCGGGTCTCGACGCGGACCCAGGCCACGGCGAGCAGCACGGCGGCGGCGAACAGGCCGAGGATGCGCGGCGAGGACCAGCCCCAGGCGTTGCCCTCGCTCAGGCCCAGGAGCAGGGCCACCAGCCACAACGAGAGGAGCACGGCGGGCAGCACCGGCAGCCGCCCCGGCGTGCGCACCGGCGACTCGGGGATGAAGAGCAGCGCCGCGGTCGCCGCGATGCTGGTCGCGATCATGGGCAGCCAGAACAGCCAGTGGTAGCCGAGGGAGTCCACGATCGGTCCGGCGATGACGATGCCGGCGCCGAAGCCGACCGCGGTCAGCGAGGCGATCACGCTCAACGCCGTGGTGACCCGGTCCTTGAACTCGTCGCGGATGATCCCGAACGCGAGGGGCAGTACGCCGCCGCCCGCGCCCTGGACGACCCGCGCGGCGATCAGCCAGCCGATCGACGGGGCGAGCGCGGCACCCAGCGATCCGACGGCCAGGGCCGCGAGGGTCACCACGAGCATGCGGGTCTTGCCCACCACGTCGCCGACGCGGCCCAGCAGGGGTGTGCAGATCGAGGCGGACAGCAGGTAGGCCGTGAGCACCCACGTCACCGTGGTCTGGTCGGTCTCGTACTCGATCTGGATGCGGGCGAGGACCGGCACGATCAGGGACTGCAGGAGGGCGAACGACGAGACCGCGACCGTCAGCACGGCAAAGGTGATGCCGGGACGCCCGCGTAGCGTGGGGGACACGTGTGGGGGACTCCTTCGAGTGGTTGCCGACGGCAACCGTCGGGGGGAATCCTACGGGCGCGCAGCGGTGGGGATGGCCACGGCCGGGCGGGGGTACGACATGCGCATGACGAGCCTGCACGAGCGCCGCGACGAGGTCGCCCCGCGGTCCATGGACTTCGGTGACCTGTGCATCGACTTCGACGCCCGGATCCTCGAGCCGCGGCCCTGGACGACGGCCCAGTCGACCTGGGCGGCCGAGCTGCTGCGCTCCGCGCCGCCCGGTCCGGTGCTCGAGCTGTGTGCCGGCGCCGGCCACATCGGGCTGCTGGCGATCCACCTGGAGCCCCGGCCCCTGGTCTGCGTCGACGTGGAGCCGGTCGCCTGCGACTACACGAGGTCGAACGCGGAACGGGCCGGGCTCGGGGACCTGGTCGAGGTGCGCGAGGGTTCGATGGACGCCGTGCTGGAGCCCGACGAGCGCTTCGCACTGGTCATCGCGGACCCGCCGTGGGTGCCCCGCGACGAGACCGCCCATTTCCCCGAGGACCCGGTGCCGGCGATCGACGGCGGCGTCGACGGCCTCGACCCGGCCCGGAGCTGCTGGGCGCTCGCCGACCGGCACCTGCTCGAGGGCGGAACGGCCGTGCTGCAGGTCGGCACCGTGGCCCAGGTGGAGTGCCTGGACGCCGAGATGCGCGGCGTCACCCGGCTGCGGGTGGGGGAGGTGCGTTCGTTCGAGCGCGGCGTGCTGGTGGCCCTCGAGGCCTGACCGCGCCTACGGACGGGACCGGGGCGGCAGCACCTTGTGCGTGCCGTCGCACCACGGCTGGGTCGCGGACTTGCCGCAGCGGCACACCGCGGTGACCGGGCGGGTGGTGCGGTGGGTACGGCCCTGCTCGTCGGCCACCACGTGCTCGCCGCGGAGCAGCACCGGACCTCCCGGACAGATCACCACGTCCGGGTGCTCGAACTCCCCGGAGGGCGTCGCGGCGCTCATGCGGCCCACTGCGCCAGGAGGTGCCGGGCGACCCGGTCCTCGAGGTCGAGGCAGCTGAACGCCCCGAAGAACACGTCGCCGACCAGGGCCGGCTCGGCGACCAGCAGGCTGCCGCAGACGGTGCGGACGGCGAGCTGCTCGTGGACCGCGTCGGCCGCGACGTGCTCGTCGTAGTAGTCGACCATCTCCCGGGCGAGCCCGAGCCGGGCTAGACCCTGCGCCATCCGCCGTGACGGCAGCGAGCTGGTCGCCTCGAACGCCGCGAGGTGACCGAGCGCGGCCCCGCGCAGGCGCCGGTGCAGGCCGAAGAGCGACATCGCGTTGTTCTGCTCCAGGACCTCGACCGGTACGTCGTTCAGGTACGCGCCGTACTCGGGGCTGAGCCCGCACGCCTCGAGGCCGCGGGCGAAGAGGTGGGCGTGCAGCCGGTTCGGGTCGCCGGTGCCGTACTCGTCGTACTGCAGCTCCATCAGGGCGGCCTTGGCGCCCACGCCGAGACGGGGGACCAGCCAGGCGGTGGGGTCGGACTCCTTGAGGTGGTAGACCGAGCGCAGCCGGAACAGCTCGAGGACCTGCTCGGTGTCGGCGTCACGATGGACGTGCGCGGCGAGCGAGGCGCCGTCGTGGCCCTCCACGAAGGCGAAGAAGGCCTCCGCGAAGGAGCCCGGCCCGGGCAGCTCGGCGGGCGGGGACCAGCGCTCACGCAACCTCGCCTCGAACGTCCGCTCCAGCCGGCGACGCAGGGCCAGCAGGTCGGGGTCCCACTCCAGCTCGTCGTCGACGTCGTCGAAGCCGCGGTGGTGCAGCTCGTAGAGCGCCCACAGCGTGACCTGCTCGTCGTCCCGGCTCTCCGCCGGCGTCGCGCAGGCGGGCGTCATGTCGGCGGGGCGCACCCTCATCGCCTCGAGCACGGCCTCGCTGAGGGCGCCGCGTGCCTTGGGGGTCAGCATGCCGATGAGGTACCCCTGTCCGGTGCGCCCATGCGTCGGGGAAAGGAGCCGCCGACCGGCCAGACGGGGGATGCAGGCCGGTCGGCGTTGGCTCAGATCCTGCCTCGCCCGGGCGGGCGATGCTCGGTGCGGGGGTACTGACTCGACTAGTGCAACGGCACTACATCGGGCCGGACTCGGGCCCCGGGAGCCACACGGTCACCAGCGTCCCGCCGCTCAGCGGGGTGCTGAGGGCGCACCACCCGCCGGCGATCGCGGCCCGGTCCTGCATGTTGACCAGCCCCCGGTGCCCTGGGGTGGAGCGGACGGGCTCCGGACCGAGCCCGCCGCCGTCGTCGGCGATCGACACCTCGAGGCCGCCGTCCCGGCCACGGACCGTGATCGTCACGTGCCGGGCGTCGGCGTGCTTGCGCGCGTTGGTCAGGGCCTCCGTGGCGATCCGGAAGGCGATCACCCGGAGGGCGTTGGGGACCTCCGGCTCGGCCGCGCCGTCCACGGTCCACCGGGTCTCGGTGTCCTCGAAGATCCCCCGCGCGGCGCTGCGCAGGGCCGCGGCGAGGCCGTCGTGGAGGTCCGGTGGCTCGAGGTCGAAGAGGAGGGCACGCAACCGCTCCGTGGCGCCGGTGACGCTGGCCCGCAGCGGCTCCAGCGACTCCAGCAGCTCGGGTGCGCGCTCGCGCAGCCGTCGCTGCAGCAGGCCGAGGCGCAGGTCGACCGCGGCCAGCGCCTGGACGGGGTCGTCGTGGACGTCGGCGGCGATCCGGGTGCGTTCCGCCTCCTGGGCGTCGACGAGCCGGGTGAGCAGGGCCTGCCTCTGGTCCGCCAGCTCGCGCAGTGCGGTCTCGGCGGCGAGCCGCTCGCTGATGTCGCGCTGGACGGTGGCGAGGGCGAACGGCTCGCCGGTCTCGACCTCGCGCATCAGGAAGCTGGCGATGGCCACCGGCACCGGGGGGCCGTTGCGGTTGCGCAGGGTGGACTCGCCCTCCCAGTGGCCGTGGGCGATGACCGCCGGTTGCTCCACCTCAACGGAGGCCGCGATCCCCTCGGGCGTCAGGTAGTCGACGATGCTGGTGGTCGTGACGTCGAGGTCGGGGTCGAGGCCGACGATCTCGCGGCCGGCCGGGTTGACGTACTTCACCACCCCGTCGAGCCCGGCGATCGCGATGAAGTCGGGGGATGCCTCCACGAGTGCCTTGAACTGCTTGAGGTCGGCATTCGCCGCGCGCAGGGCGTCCTCCGTCGCGCGCAGCCCGGTGACGTCCTTGGCGATCCAGCCCGTGCCCAGCGCCGCGCCGGTGTCGGGGTGGGAGAGGCGGAAGGCATCGAGCTCGGCGATCACCTCGTGGCCCGGGACCGCGATGCGCAGGTCCCCCGACCAGCGACCGGTCGACTCCACACCGCTGCGGATGGCCCCGGCGGTGGAGTCGCCGGCATAGGTGGCCGCCGCCGTCCACACGACGTCGTCGGGAGCGATCTCGACGCCGGCCCGGCGTACCTGCGGGTTGGTGTAGACGAAACGGTCCGCGGTGTCGGTGATCCCGACGAGGTTGTCGGAGGCGTCCGCCATCGCCTGGAACTTGACCAGCTGCTCGTGGGCCTCCCGCTGCGCGTCCAGCAGCAGCGCGTTGTCCAGCGCGAGGGCGCACCTGTCGGCGATGTCCGTCACGAGGTCGAGGTCGTGGTCGGTGACCGGTCCCCGTGAGGCCGCCCGGGTCATGTCGATCACGCCGAGCAGCAGCCCGCGGGAGCGCAGGGGCACCCGCAGGCCCGTCTCGTCCCCGCCCGTCTCGAGCACCTGCGGGACGACGAGGGCCTGCAGGCCGGCCAGGTCCGGGGGCTCCAGGTGCTCGCCCCGATCGGGGACCGTCACGCGATCCCCCTCCCGTCGCCAGCGCGCGCGCGGCGCGAGCGACCGGCCGGCGGGACTGCGGAGCCAGACGACGGCCGCGTCGGCGACCGGCTCGGTGACCGCCCGGACGGCGAGGCGCAGCAGCGCCTCGGAGTCCAGGATCTCGCGGGTCAGCGCGGTGGACAGGTCGCCCAGCAGGGTGGCCCGCTGCCTCGCCGCGCGGGCCTCGCTCTCGACGCGCCGCTGGTCCGTCACGTCGGTGGTCACCCCGATCGCCCCGATGACCACGTCCTGGGGGTTGCGCACCGGCTCGTAGTAGATCGCCAGGAGGCGGCCCCGGAACTCGCGCTCCACGGTGAAGGTCTCACCGGCCAGGACGCGGCTCAGCGCGGCCACCGACGTCTCGTCGTCGCGGTAGACGGTGAAGAGGTTCTGCCCGACGAGCTCGCCGGGCTTCACGCGCAGCAGGTCCAGGCCGATGCCGGTCGACAGCGTGCAGCGGCCGGTGGCGTCGAAGCCGAAGATGATCTGGGGCCCGACCGCGGGCCCTCGCTCGGATCTCTCGTGCATCGCCGACCCCCGGATCTCCCCGCATGCGGGCCCGTGACGGACCCTCCGGGGCCATCGTAGGCGCGAGCGGGCTCGGGTCCGCCCGATGAGGGCGGACCCGAGCGGCTCACCGTCGGGTGGACTTGACGGAGAAGTCGTTGACCTTGAAGGTGCGGGCCTCGCCGCCGGTGGACACGATCTCGAAGCCGAAGCAGATCTGGCCCAGCGTCGACCTGGCGGGGACCCTGCCCTTCGACACCAGCCACGTGAGCATCCGCTTGACGTTCACGGTGTCGTGGGTGATGCGCCCGGAGGGCTTGAACGCGATGTACCGGTTGTCCTTCGTCGCGTACACCTTCCAGGTGTGGCCGCTGAACGACAGACCCTTGGCCACCACCGAGCCGGCGGGCACCTGCTTGTAGTTGTCGGTCCAGATCATGACCTCGGTGGAGTTCCCGTCCGCGACGCCGTTGAGCCAGAGGTCGTACGCCGCGTTGTAGATGCCGGCGCGCGGGGTCTTCGCCGCGAAGGTGCTCTTGATCGACTTGAACGAGCTGAGTCGCGGCTCCTTGCCGGTGTCCCAGTTGTGGTAGTCCTTGTGGACGTTGGGGTAGGTCTTGACGGCTCCGTCGCCCGACTTGTTGCTCGCCGTCGCGCGGACGGACCAGTTGCGGGGGGCACAGGCCCTCAGGGTCTCGGACACCTTGTACCCCGACGCGTTCCACATGTTGTTGTGGACGACGTACGCGCCCTTGCTCCACATGCCGTTGGGGTCGGAGGTCACGAACTTCGGATCGGAGCAGGTCGCGGCCTCGGCGGGCGACACCGCGCCCACCGGCGCGAGCAGGCCCACCAGCGCAGCCACCAGGATCAGGATTCGTGTTCGCAAGGGTTTCTCTCCTCTGGTCGGTACCCCGCACGGGTGAGCGTGAGGGCTCGTCTCGTGGACGCCTTGACGTGCCCCGACGCGGTGATCCGCCCCACCCGGCGCAGGCACACGGGGAGGCACGCTACGCGGAGATCGGACGTGCAACCGGCTCACGTCCCCAAAATGTGCCATGCGGAGCAGCCGCGACCTGACACCAAGGGGTCAGCGAGTCTCGACGACGACGCAGCCGTGCTGCGAGAACGGTCCCGTCCAAGTCGGGGGTGTGCCCCGATCTTGGGCATGAATGTTCGACCCCGTTCCGGATAGCGTTCTTGTCTCCGGACGCGAGGAGGGCGGACGGGCGATGAGACGGACGACCTCACTGACGACGTTGTTCACGACCGCGACGGTCGTCCCGCTGGCGATGGTGGCCATGGCCCTGCCGGTGTCCGCCGGTGCCGGAGCCATCGACCACGAGAAGAGCGTGGGCGCGAGCAGTGGCCCGACCAGGAACGGTCAGATCGTCTTCCGCCGCTACTTCGATGCCGAGCAGACCAGGGGCGCCCTGTTCGTGATGAACCCCGGCGGCAGCCACGTCCATCAGGTCACCCACCCTCCCAGGGGCTGGAGGGACAACGTCCCGGCCTGGTCTCCCGATGGAAGGACCGTCACCTTCGAGCGCTTCAGGTCTGACGAGAGCACGAGCCGGATCATGGTCGTGAACCCCGACACCGGCGGCACACGCACCGTCGTGCCGTGCACGGGGAAGCGGTGCGTCTATGCCATAGATCCCTACTTCGCACCCGATGGCCGTTCCGTCGCCTACGCGCGGACGGTCGCACCACGCCACGCACAGGACCCGCCGGAGTGGAAGCTCTACTCGGCGATCTTCGTCGTCGGGCTGGACGGGAGCCGTTCGCACCAGCTGAGCAGCACGCCGAAGCGACACCGAGGACAGCCGCCCGCGTTCGACACCTCGGACCCGACGTTCTCACCCGACGGCGGGACGCTCGGCTTCGTGCGGACCCGCTTCCGCCCGCACGAGAAAACGGCTGTCTTCGTCCAGCCGATCGGCTCTCCCGGGGAGGCTCGACGGGTCACACCATGGAAGTTGAACTGCCAGGACCGCCCGACCTTCTCTCCCGACGGCACTCTGCTGCTCTTCCACTGTCAGCCCCAGGGCGAGGAGGGTCCCTCCAACCTCTACTCGTCACACCCCGATGGCACGGGCTTGCACCAGATCACCCACGCGCCGGCCGCCAAGCGGTACCTCGGGTCCAGCTTCGCGCCGAGCTTCCGTCACGGGGACGGCTGGATCGCGGTGGGGCGCACGGGCGGCTTCGGCACGTCGGGCAACGCCGACGTGTTCCGGGTCCGGGTCGAGGACGGCAAGGTGGTGCGCAAGGTGAACCTGACCAGGAGCGTGAAGTGGGACAGCGCTCCGGGGTGGGGCACTCACCAGCATGCGCGCCAGGAGCCCGGACCGACCAACGACGAAGGCCAGGACACGTGATGTGTCCTGGCCTTCGTGGGTGGTACGGCATCAGGGACTCGAACCCCGAACCCGCTGATTAAGAGTCAGCTGCTCTGCCAATTGAGCTAATGCCGCGTGCGGTGAAGCGAGTGGAACTCTAGCAGCGGCGGGGCTCCGGAGAAAAATCGGGCAGGGTCAGCGAGCGGCGAGGACCGCCTGCGCCGCGTTGTGGCCGCCGATGCCGGAGACCGCGCCGCCACGACGCGATCCCGAGCCGCAGAGCAGCACCGAGGGCGCGTCGGTCTGGACGCCCCACTGCTGGGCCGGCGTCTCCAGGCGCGCCCGGTTGGAGGCCCACGGCCAGTCCAGCTCGCCGTGGTAGATGTGCCCGCCGGGCATCGCCAGGTCCCTCTCGACGTCCTGCGGGATCTTGGCCTCGAGGCAGGGGTTCCCGTTCGCGTCCCGGGCGAGGCAGCTCTCGATCGGCTCCACGAGGTGCTCGTCGATCGACGCGAGCGCGGCGGCCACTGCCTGCGCCTTGGTGCGCTCGGGGTCCTCGGCGAAGAGCGAGGCCGGGGTGTGCAGCCCGAAGTAGGTCAGCGTGTGGGTGCCCTCGGGGGAGTCGCCCAGGATCGAGGGGTCGGTCAGCGAGTGGCAGTAGACCTCGCCGGGCAGCCTCGTGGGCACCCGCCCGGCGGCCGCGTCGGCGTACGCCGCCTCGAGCGCGCTGTAGTCCTCCGCGAGATGGAGGGTCCCCGCGAACGCGACGGCCGGGTCGGCGCCCGACTTCAGCTGCGGCAGCCGGTCCAGCAGGAGGTTGATCTTCAGCTGGGAGCCCTCGGGCTTGCCGTCGGGGTCCTCGCCGTCGCCGAGCAGGATCCGCAGCACCCACGGCGCGACGTTCGCGAGCGCGTGCCGCCCGGTGACCGTGTGCGACCGGCCGCCGTCGTGCCAGGTCACCTCCGCCCCGTCGCCGGTGTCCCGCACGGCGCTCACGCCGGCCGAGGTGACGATCTCGGCGCCCGCCTTCGCGGCGGCCCGGGCCAGCGCGTCCGTGACGGCACCCATGCCGCCGACCGGGACCCGCCACTCGCCCGTCCCGTTGCCGATGAGGTGGTAGAGGAAGGCGCGGTTCTGCACGAGGGAGGGGTCGTGCACCGAGGCGAAGGTGCCGATCAGCCCGTCGGTGGCCACCACGCCGCGGACGGTGTCGTCGCTGAACCGCTGCTCGATCGTCGCACCGAGCGGCTGGGTGACCAGGTCGCGCCAGATGCCGGGGTCGACCTGGTCGCGGATCGTGCGCTCGGTCGGCAGCGGGGAGAGCAGCGTGGGTGCCACCACGTGGGCCAGCTCGGCGACGTCGGCGTAGAACTCGCGCCAGGCGTCGTACTCCGCGTCGCCGCCGGTCAGCTCGGCGAACGAGCGCCGGGTGGCGTCACCCTCGGGTCGCTCCACCAGCAGCCCGGTCGGCTTGCCGTCGCGGACGACCGGTGCGTACGACGCCGTCGTCCGTGACGCGAGCCGGACGTCGAGGTCGAGCTCCTCGATGAGCTGGGTCGGCATCATCGAGACCAGGTAGGAGTAGCGCGACAGGCGTGCGGACCGCCCCGGGAACGCCTCGGCCGAGACGGCCGCGCCGCCGGTGTGGTCGAGGCGCTCGAGGACGAGCACCGAGAGGCCCGCGCGGGCGAGGTAGGTCGCGGCGACGAGTCCGTTGTGCCCGCCGCCGACGACCACCACGTCGTACTGCTTCTTCGCCGAAGTCACCGAGCCAACCTAGCCGCCCCCGCGACCCACGGGGCAACTCGTCGGACCGGCGTTGCTCCCGATCGTGTCCGACCCCACTGCCGGAATATCCAATCTTCAACTACCGTTGGGGGAGGTGCCGAGAAACACCCCCCCAGGAGGTGGGCCCGATGCCCGCGATCACCGTTCCCGACCTGACCGTGCTGGACCGGGTCCGCCGCCCCGGCCTGGGCGACCAGCCCCGGCCCGTCTGGCAGGTCACCACCGCGCCCCAGGGCTTCGAGGGCGAGGGGTTCCCGGTGCGGCGCGCGTTCGCCGGCATCGACCTCGCCCACCTCGACCCGTTCGTGATGATGGACCAGATGGGCGAGGTGGAGTACGCCCCCGGCGAGCCCAAGGGCACGCCCTGGCACCCGCACCGCGGCTTCGAGACCGTCACCTACATCATCGACGGCGTCTTCGACCACCAGGACAGCCACGGGGGCGGCGGAACCATCACCAACGGCGACACCCAGTGGATGACGGCGGGTTCCGGCCTGCTCCACATCGAGGCCCCGCCGGAGTGGCTGGTGCAGCAGGGTGGCCTGTTCCACGGGATCCAGCTCTGGGTGAACCTGCCCCGCGACGCCAAGATGAACGACCCGCAGTACCAGGACCTGCGCTCCGGCGAGGTCGCGCTGCTCACGTCGTACGACGCGGGGTCGCTGGTGCGGGTCATCGCCGGCTCCGTGGACGGCCACGCCGGACCGGGATCGACGTACACCCCCATGTCGCTGGTGCACGCGACCCTCGAGCCGGGTGCCCGCCTGGAGCTGCCGTGGGACGTCGACTTCAACGCGCTGGTCTACGTGCTCAACGGCCACGGCACCGTCGGTGACGGGACGCCGGTGCACACCGGCCAGGCCGCCGTGTTCGGGGCGGGGGACTACCTCACCGTGACTGCGGACGGCAGTCAGGAGAGCCGGTCGCCCCGGCTCGACGTGATCGTGGTCGGCGGCAGGCCGATCCGCGAGCCGCTCGCGTGGGCGGGCCCGTTCGTGATGAACAGCAAGGCCGAGGTGCTGCAGGCCTACGAGGACTTCCAGAAGGGCGTCTTCGGCCACATCCCGGGCTGACCCGCAGGTCACGACCCATCTCGTCGCAGACGAGACAGGCCCCTCCGGGTGACCGGAGGGGCCTGTTCTTCACGTGGGGTGAGTAACGGGACTTGAACCCGCGACATCCGCGACCACAACGCGGCGCTCTACCAGCTGAGCTATACCCACCAAGGCAGATCCCGGCAGTGCCGGGACCGGGGATGAGTGTACTAGTCCTGCCGGGATTTCCCGGAATCGGGCTCTGCCCCGGTCAGGCCGGTCAGCGAACCGCCGTGCCGGCCCGCGATCTCGCGGGCCGCGACGGTCTCGGGTCCGGGGGAGGGCACGAAGACCGCCTCGCGGTAGTAGCGCAGCTCCTCGATGCTCTCCTGGATGTCGGCGAGCGCCCGGTGGTTGCCACGCTTGGCCGGCGCCTGGAAGTAGGCGCGGGGGAACCATCGCCGCGCCAGCTCCTTGATCGAGGAGACGTCGACGATCCGGTAGTGCAGGAACGCCTCGAGCTCCGGCATGTCCCGGGCCAGGAACGCCCGGTCGGTCGCCACGGTGTTGCCGGCCAGCGGCGGACGGCTGTTGTCGGGGCAGTGCTCCTGGATGTACGCCAGCACCCGCTCCTCGGCCTCGGCCATGGTGATGCCGTGGTCCAGCTCGGCGAGGAGCCCGGAGGTCTCGTGCATGGAGCGCACGAAGTCGTTCATCTGCTCCAGCGCCTCGGCGGGGGGCTTGACGACGAGGTCGATGCCGTGCCCGAGCACGTTCAGGTCGAAGTCGGTGACCAGCGCGGCAACTTCGATCAGCGCGTCCGCCTTCAGGTCGAGGCCGGTCATCTCACAGTCGATCCAGACGAGTCTTTCGTTCACGAGGGCACCCTACTGCGCCACGCCGGGCCACTCTCAGCCGCGATTAAGTCCCCTTGTCTAGGGTCGGTGACGTGAAGGAGTGGTTCGGCGTCGTTGCCCGCCTGGTCACCGGTGTCGTGTGGATCGTCGCCGGCGCCATCAAGCTGCCCGACCCGGCCACCAGCGTGCAGGCCGTCCGGGCCTACCAGTTGCTGCCGTCGGCGATCGTGCCCACGGTGGGCCAGCTGCTGCCGATCGTCGAGATCGTCGTCGGCCTGACGCTGGTCCTCGGCCTGCTGACCCGCGGGGCCGCCGTCGTCTCCAGCGTGCTCTACCTCGCGTTCATCGTGGGGATCATCTCGGTCTGGGCGCGCGGGATCACGATCGACTGCGGGTGCTTCGGCGGGGGCGGCTTCGACCCGGACGCCGCCTCCCAGTACCCGTGGGAGATCGCGCGGGACGTCGGGCTGCTGCTCCTCTCCCTCTACCTGGTGTGGGTCGGCCGGACCCGCCTCGCCGTGGACAACCTGATCTTCCGAGCCACCACCACCCCCGCCCCCGAAGGACGCTGAGCATGTCGAAGCAGTCGGCCCGAGAGACCCGCGCCGAGCGCGCCGCCGCGGCGCTGGAGGTGCAGCGGCGCCAGGAGCGGCGCCGGGCGACGCTGATGATCGGCGGCGTCGTCCTGGTCATCCTCGCGATCGTGGTCGGGGGCTTCCTCATCAACCGGGCACGGGACACCAGCACCGACGTCGCCGCACCCGCCGCGGGCAGCGGCGACTACGGCGTGGCCATCGGCGACAAGAGCGCGCCGCACACGGTGGTGATCTACGAGGACTTCCTCTGCCCCTACTGCGGCGAGCTGGAGAAGGCGACCCACAGCGAGCTCGCCACGCTCGCCGACGAGGGCAAGGTGTACGTCGAGTACCGCCCGTTCAACCTGCTGCAGACCGACTACTCGGCGAACGCCGCGGCGGCCTTCAAGGTCGTCCTCGACGCCTCCGGTCCCGACGTCGCGAAGAAGTTCCACGACCTCCTCTACGAGAACCAGCCGGAGGAGGCCGGCCCGTACCCGGACACCGGCTGGCTGGTGGACAAGGCCGTCGAGGCGGGCGCCGAGGAGGGGCAGGTCAGCGACGACATCACGCAGGGGACCGGCAAGGCCTGGGTCGAGGACGCCAGCGCGGCGGCCAGTGACGCCGGCGTACGCGGCACCCCGACGATCCTGCTCGACGGGAAGGTCTTCCAGGACGGCCGCACCGTCGACGACCTCGCGAACAACCTCCTCGCGCAGCTGCAGTAGCCGGGCGCCGGCACGGCCTAGGCTCACGCCATGCAGGTCGAGCGGGTCCAGCGCTGGGTGATGTCCGCGCTGCTGCTCACCGTCGCGACGATCTTCGCCGGCGGGCTCTCGGTGCTGGCCGGGTCCGTCGACCGCGCCGGGGCCGAGCCCGGGCTGCTGGGCATCGCCGGCGTGGTCGGGTTGATGGCCATGGCAGGGGTGCGGATCATCAACGAGAAGCCGGTGCTCTCGCCGTGGCTGCTGCTCGGCCTGCTGCCCGCCGCCGTCGGTTCGTACTTCCTCCTCGTGCGCTGACATCATCGACCGGGTGAGCACCCAGCATCCCCTCGCCGCGTTCGTCGCCGGCCTGCCCAAGGCCGAGCTCCACGTCCACCACGTCGGCTCCGCCTCGGCCCGCATCGTCAGCGAGCTGGCCGCCCGTCACCCCGGCACCGTCCCCAGCGACCTCGACGAGCTGAAGCGCTTCTACGAGTTCCGCGACTTCGCCCACTTCGTGGAGGTCTACCTCGCGGTGGTCGACCTGATCCGCACCCCCGAGGACATCCGCTACCTCACCTACGAGGTGGCCCGCGAGATGGTCACCGGCCAGAACCTCCGCTACGCCGAGCTGACCTGCACGCCGTACACCTCCGTCCGGCCGCACGAGGACGGCAAGGGCATGCCGATCGAGGCCTACAGCGAGGCCATCGAGGACGCCCGGCTGGCGGCCGAGCGGGACTTCGGGCTGGTGCTGCGGTGGATCTACGACATCCCCGGCGAGGCCGGGCTCCCCGCCGCGGACAAGACCCTCGAGTACGCCCTGGAGCACCCGACCGACGGGCTGATCGGCTTCGGGCTCGGTGGCCCCGAGATCGGCGTCCCGCGCCCGCAGTTCCAGCCGCACTTCGAGGCGGCGCGGGCGGCGGGGCTGCGCAGCCTCCCGCACGCGGGCGAGACCACCGGCCCGCAGACGGTGTGGGACGCGCTGAACCTGCTCGGCGCCGAGCGCATCGGCCACGGCACCTCCTCGGCGCAGGACCCGGAGCTGCTGGCCCACCTCGCCGAGCGCGGCATCCCGCTCGAGGTGTGCCCCTCGTCCAACATCGCCACCCGTGCGGTGGAGACCCTGGCCGAGCACCCGATCCGGGCCTTCCGGGACGCCGGGGTGACGGTCACGATCAACTCCGACGACCCGCCGATGTTCGGCACCGACCTGAACCGGGAGTACGAGATCGCGGCGGACCTGCTGGACCTCGACGAGGCCGGGCTCGCCGAGCTGGCGCGCGCGGCGGTGCGGGCGTCGTACGCCGGCGACGAGGTGCAGGCGCGGATCCTCGCGGAGATCGACGAGTACGTCGCGGACTGAGCCGGGGCCGGAAATGGCATCGGCCGCGCCAACTCATACTTGGCGCGGCCGACCCTGTTCTACCCACCCGGGCACCGGGTTCAACCATCCGCGCCGGTGTTGCCCTCGTCACGCCAGGTCGTCGAGGTCGTCGAGGTAGTCCGCGAAACCGCCGGAGAGGCGGCCGCGGCGCCGGGCGGACGTCGTGACCGCGGTGGTGGTCGTGGCGAGCCACGGGAAGCCCGCGCACCGCACCGCCTCCACGAGGAGCGCGTCCTCGTGCAGCGGCACGGCGGGGAAGCCGCCCACCCGCAGGCACGCGTCGAGCGAGAGGCCGAGGTTCGCCCCGTGCACGTGGGGGTGGCCCTCGTGCAGGCGGTGGCGGTCGTGCCAGGCCCGCCACAGGCGGGGCTCCAGGCCGCGCCTCTCGGGGCGGACCGACCCGACGACCATCGCGAAGCCCTCGGTGGCCAGGTCGAGCTGGCGGGTCAGCCAGTGCTCCGGCACGACCGTGTCGGCGTCGGTGTTCGCCAGCCACACCCGCTGCTGGTGGACCCCGGCGCTGAGCTCGGTGACCCGGTGCACGCCCGCGCGGCGGGCGTGGCCGACACAGTCGGCGACGACCTCCACCACATCGGCCCCGGCCCGCGCGGCGACCCCGACGGTGTCGTCGGAGCAGTGGTCGGCGACCACGGTCACCCGGATGAGCAGCTCCGGCCGGGCCCGCCGCAGCGCCTCCCCGGCCCGGCGTACGGAGTCCAGGCACGCCGGCAGCAGGTCCTCCTCGTCGTGGGCGGGCACCAGCACGTGGACGAGCTGGTACGCCGCGGACGACGTCGTCACGTGGAGGGCTCGGGCCACTGGGCCGCGGGGCAGAGCACCGAGATCTCCACGTCCCGGTCCTCGTAGTGCGCCATCTCCGGGGGCAGCGGGCTGTCCCGGAAGCGCTCGTGCACGTCGGGACCGTCGAGCACCCAGCCCTCGACCCGGTGCCGCCAGTGGCAGAGCAGCACGGTGCCGCCGGGCTCCAGCGAGTCGCTGATCCGGGCGATCAACCGGTCCAGGCTGCCGGGACTGAGGAAGTAGCCGGTCTCCGAGACGACGACGAGGTCGAAGCGGCCCGCGGGCCAGTCTCCGGGCACGTCGCACTCCTCGACCCGGACGTCGGGGGTGTCGGCCAGGCGGGCCCGGGCCTCGGCGACCGCGGCCGGGCTCCGGTCCACCGCCACCAGCTCGTCGCAGCGCGCGGCGAGCTGCTCGGCCAGCGCGCCGCGCGAGCAGCCGATCTCCAGCGCGCGCCGGAACCGGGGTCTCGGCAGCGCGGCCAGGGTGAGGTGGCGCTTGCGCTCCTCGTACCAGCGCACGTCGACGCCCCACGGGTCCGCCTCCGCGCGGTGCAGCTCGTCCAGCGCGTCGTCGGCGGGGGCCGCTTCGGTGACGAAGTGCTCCACCGGGGCGTTGAAGTGGGCCAGGACCCTGCCGGGGAGCAGCACCCCGTCCTCGGGCAGGGACGACAGCGGCTGCACCTGGGTGGCGTGCGCGTGGATGGCCAACCATTTGCGCTGGGTCACCTGGGGGGAGAGGTCCAGCCGGCGCATCTGGGGCCAAGGGGCGTCGTCGGGCCGGTCCTTGTGCCACATCCAGACGGGGTACTCCGCCAGCCGGGCGCCGGTCCGCAGCGCCGCCGCGGCGGCCGCCCGGCCGGCGGCCTCGTGGTCGGGGTGGCCGTCGTGGCGCCACGGGGCGGCCAGCAGCGTGCTCCGGCCGTCGCCGATCAGGTCGACCAGGCTCGTGGTCACCTCGGCCTCGACGTCGGACACGCCGCCGTCGCCGGCGCCGAGGAAGACCAGCGGCGCCTCGGGGGCCAGGATCCCGAGGGCACGCTCGGCCTCGGCCAGCCGCCGGGTCGCCAGCGCGTGCCGGGCCAGGGTGGGGGACTCCGGGTGGGACGCCTCGCCGGCGGTGAGGAGCACGACGTACACCGCGAGGCCGGAGGCCGCGGCCGTGGCGATCAGGCCGCCGGCGCCGAGGCTCTCGTCGTCGGGGTGGGCGGCCACCACGACCAGCCGCGAGCACGGGACCTCGCCGTTGACCAGGTGGAGCTCCGGCACGGCTCCCCAGCGCGGGTGCCGGCGCCAGGAGTCGGCGTCGGTCCCGGCGCCGTCGTGGGTGAACGAGGCGGTCACCAGGGTGGCCCGTCCGTGGGGACGGCGGCGAGCACCCGCTCACCGAGGGCGGCGCCGTCCCGCTCGGCGTGGTGCTGTCGGACGTAGAGGCGCAGGTCAGCGACCCGGGCGGCGTGCTCGGGCTCGAGCGCGAGCGGGCCCGGGCCGAGCGCGTGGTCGGCTGCGGTGAGCACCCGCTCCACCGCGTCGGCCACGACCTGCCGCACGCGCAGGGCGAGGAGGGCGCCCCGGTCGCCGGCGGCGTCGCCGTCGTCGACGCGGCGCGCGGCGTCGGCGAGCACCGCTCGGGCGCCGGTGAGCGCGGCGTCCACGGTGCCCACGTGCAGGTGGGCCACCTGGTCGGGGGCCCGGTCACCCGGCTGTCGCAGGAGGCGGCGGGCGACGCCCACCGCGCCGCCGTACCAGACCGCGGCCACGCCCATGCCGCCCCACGCGAAGCCGTCGCGGCGCAGGTACCAGCCGGGCTCCCCGACGGGCTGCGCCGGCACGGCGTCGAAGCGGACCGGCCCGGAGCGGATGTCGCGCAGCCCGCGGGCGTGCCAGGTTCCGTCGAGGGGGTGTACGCCGTCGCGGCCGAGGTCGACCGCGAAGAGGCCGCGGGTGCCGTCGTCGACCCACGCCGTCACCAGGGCGTGGCTGAGGTCCCCGCCGAGCGAGCACCAGGGCTTGGTGCCGTCGAGCAGCCAGGCGTCACCCGACCGGACGGCCTCGAGCCGGACCCCGGGGCCCTCGGCGGCGAAGACGCCCCAGCAGGTGTCCTCCGGCGGGGACGGTGCCCCGGACTCGGCGAGGATCGCGCGGGCATCGACGTGCGGCTCCATGGCCCGCGCAACGGAGAGGTCGCTCGCAGCGACCGTCGCCAGGGCCTCCCACAGCTCGGTGGTGGATCCCCGCCCCGGCAGCGGCAGCTGGTTGCCCCAGCTCCGCGCGAGCTCGATCCCGGCGTGGGGCAGGTCGGAGGCCGCTTCGCGTGCCGCCTCGGCCACGAGGGCCAGGGACGCGGCGACCAGGCCCGACTCCCGCCGGAGCGTCACGGGCCAGGTCTGTTCGTCGGGCACGGAGGTCCTCACTGTCGGGTCGCCGACCCGCTCCGGGTGGCATGACACCGTAGGAGATCAGGGCAACCCGTCGCCTCCTCCGCCCGGGTGAAATAGTGTGATGTCATGGCCCCCGACCACAACACCCCGATCCGGCTCGCGATCGTCAACGACTACGAGATGGTGGTCGCAGGCGTCGCCGCGATGCTGGCTCCGCACCACGAACGCGTCACCGTGGTGGAGCTCGACTCCGGTCTGCCGGTCGTGAGCAACGTCGACGTCATCCTCTACGACACCTTCGGGCAGGTGCAGGGCGACGGAGTCGACCTGCAGGACCTGGTCCGCGACAGCGGTGCCAAGGTCGTGATCTTCAGCTGGAACCTCCAGCCCGATCTCGTCGAGCGCGCGATCGAGCACGGTGCGGCCGGCTACCTCTCCAAGGGGGTCGGGGCCGACGAGATCGTCGAGGCGCTCGAGCAGGTGCAGGCCGGGAAGGTCGTCGTACCCGCCGAGCACGAGCCGGTCGACCGCGGCGCGGGGGTGTGGCCGGGGCGCGAGTTCGGCCTGACCGAGCGCGAGGCCGAGGTGCTGGCGCTGATCACCCAGGGCCTGAGCAACCAGGAGATCGCGGAGCGCAGCTACCTCAGCATCAACTCGGTGAAGACCTACATCCGGACGGCGTACCGCAAGATCGGTGCCACCCGCCGGTCGCAGGCAGTGGTGTGGGGGATGAAGCACGGCTTCGAGCCGGACCGGCTCCGCGTCGTGGAGACCGCCTGCACCGACCAGTAGGTTGCGCGCGATGAGTCGGCCACCGGTCCTCCTGGCACTGGTGGTCGCCGCGATGCTCGCCGCGTGTGCGTCGCCGTCGGGGAACGCGGGTGGAGCACCCTCGAGCGAGCCACGACGAGGCGGTGCTGCGAAGGGCGTGCCCGAACGCTTCACGATCGTCCCCGACGACTACCACGTCCCGTACGCCGGGACCGCGGCGGACGGTCGCAAGTTCTTCCTCAGCGAGGAGCTGTTCAGCTTCGGGACCGCGCCGGACGCAGGTACGGCGTACGTCGGGCTCTTCCTGTGGAGGGCCGACGGCACCTTCGACGAGATCCGGGTCGACGAGGTCCCGCGACCCGACGGGCTGCCCCCGGGGCAGGCCGGCCCGGCCGGCGCGGACGACCTCGTCGCCGAGCGGCTGGCCGAGCTGGGCGACTACGTCCTCGAGCCCATCGAGGTCGAGCCCTTCACCGAGAAGGTGGACGGCGTGACCTTCGGCTGGAAGGTCGGTCGGTACGACGACGGCTCCTACTACATCAACATCGAGCCGGGTGACTTCATCGCCTACTACGAGCCGTGGGACGGGCTGGACTACGACACGTAGGAGGACCCGGCGCCCCCGGCAGGACTCGAACCTGCGACCTAGAGATTAGAAGGCTCTTGCTCTATCCAGCTGAGCTACAGGGGCGGGGGATCGGAGACGCCGTCCGGACTGACACGGGGATGACCCCCGTGTAGTTCACCCGGCCGATGTCCGACCCGCGGGACAGTATGCCTCAGTCTGTCCGGTCACCTCCCGATGTGCGGCTTCCACAGGGCGCGACCTCGTCCGGGACCCGCGACCACCTCGAACATCTGTTCGACGATGCGGCATCATAGGAGTCATGGCGGGCGGGATGAACAAGCGAGGCACGTACGGCTCGATGGCCGACCGGGTCGCTCGCTCCAGCCAGCCCGAGGCCGCGGAGGCCGCCGAGGCGGTCGCGGCCGTCCCGGTCAAGCACTGCTGGGTCACCGGTGCCGAAGGCAGGGTCCCGGGTCTGCTGCTCGAGTGGCGCAAGCGCCCCGACGGCTGG
Source organism: Nocardioides koreensis (assembly GCF_039531775.1). Lineage (NCBI taxonomy): Bacteria > Bacillati > Actinomycetota > Actinomycetes > Propionibacteriales > Nocardioidaceae > Nocardioides > Nocardioides koreensis. The sequence goes on from NZ_BAAAQR010000012.1 coordinate 56,964, forward strand.
CACGCCCGTGTCGTACGACCGGTCCGGGATCACGCCGGCGACTGGGTCGTCGTCGAGGAGTGGCTGCCGGCCGGGCTCCTCGATCCGCTCGGTTGAGCCGCGGGACAGGGTGTCGGTGGGCACCGTCGCGCGATGACGTGGACGGGAGACGGGCCGGCTGTGTGCCCGCCAGGGCCGGAACGAGACGTGCATCACGGTCTCGGCCGAGGCCGCACCGTCGGCTCCCCAACTTGGTAGACGACGCGGTCTTCGAGCGGTCGCTTTCCCGTACCGTCCCGGGGCGTGACCGACAAGACCCCTCGATCGCACAACCACCGCCGAGCCAGGTCGCGGGGCCGGTTCCGAGCCCTGGTCCTGGTCGTACCGACCGCTGCCGCGGTGGCCGTCGCCGGCGTGGCGCTCGGGCTGCCGGGACCCGGCCTGGACACCCCCTTCGAGTCCGCGGGCGGACCGACGCGCCACGACGTCCCGACAGCCGTCCAGCCGCACGACCGGCCCGCGGCCGCCCCGTCGGCGCTGCCGCCGGCTCAACCGAGGCGCTCCGGGCCGACCCTGAGCACGGCGCCCCGGCCGGTCACCAGCTCGGCCACGGAGGTGGGCGAGCCCGGCCGCACCCGCACCCCTGAGGCCCAGGCCGGCCCGAGCACCGTGAGCAGGGTGGTCCCAGCGGCCGCGGTGAGCCAGACCGCCACGAAGGCGCGAGTCCGGCAGAAGAGCTCACCGGCGCGCAAGGCCGCATCGGACGGGAAGGCGGCGACGTTCCGGGTCGCGTCGTTCAACACCCTCGGCGCCTCGCACACGGGGCCGCGCAGCCAGCGGCCCCGATTCGCCACCGGCGCCACCCGCACCCCGTGGGCGGTGCAGCTCCTCGACGACGCCGACATCACCGTTGCCGGCCTGCAGGAGTTCCAGCCGCCGCAGATCCAGGTGTTCAACCGGGTCGCCAACGGCTGGCGGGCCTGGCCGGGACTGGGCACCCGCGCCGGCGTCAACTCCATCGCCTGGCGCACCAGCACCTGGCATCGCGTGGAGACCCACACCCTGGACATCCCCTACTTCGGTGGCCGACCCGTGCCGATGCCGTACGTGCTGCTGCGGCACGTCGCCACCGGCCAGCTGGTGTGGTTCGCGAACTTCCACAACCCCGCCGATGCCCACGGCCCCGCGCAGCGTTGGCGCAACGAGGCAGTACGCCGCGAGGTCGCCCTGGTCAACCGCCTGCACGCCAACGGCACCCCGGTCGTGGTGACCGGCGACTTCAACGACCGCGACGCGTTCTTCTGTCCCTTCGCCCGCGGCGCCGGCGTCGCCTCCGCCGACGGCAGCCGGCTGACGAGCACCGGCTGCCGGCTCGCCCCGCGGCCCGGGGTCGACTGGATCGTCGGAACCCGCGACACCGACTTCGCCGACTTCCACCGCCTCCGCAGGAACCTGGTCGCACGCACGTCGGACCATCCCCTGGTGTGGGCCCGGGCCACCGTGCACTGACCTCCGACCGGGCCTCGCTCTCCGTCCCAGTCCACCGCCGCTGACGCGGGCCCGGCCCCTGGGACGTTCGCCCCTACATCCCGCGTTGCCCGGCAAGACAGCATCGAGAGCCTGTACGCCGACCCGTCCGCAGCGGTGGGCCTCCGGGGTCCCGGCGCGCCGGTGGCAGAGAGGCGACGTCATCACGCGGAGGGAGCCGGCCCATGGCTGTCGAGGCAGGTCCGAGGTCGAGCGCCCTGGGCGGGGTGCTCGTGCCACTCGCGCTGGCGCAGTTCATCTGCAGCTTCGCGGGCTCGAACATGAACGTCATGATCAACGACATCAGCGAGGACCTGGACACGACCGTCCAGGGCGTGCAGCTGGCGATCACGATCTTCCTGCTGGTGATGGCGGCACTGATGATCCCGGGCGGCAAGCTGACCGACAAGTACGGCCGGAAGCGGTGCTTCGAGGTCGGACTCGTCGTGTACGCCGTGGGCGCGCTGATGAGTGCCGCGGCGCCGGGCCTGGGGGTCCTGATCCTGGGCAACTCGATCCTCGAGGGTGTCGGGACCGCGCTCCTGATCCCACCGGTCTACATCCTCGCGACGATGATGTTCACCGGCGTCACCTCGCGGGCTCGTGCCTTCGGCGCCATCAACGCGGCCGGAGGCATCGGCGCCGCCGCGGGTCCGCTGATCGGTGGGTTGATCACGACGGCGATCAGCTGGCGGGCCTCCTTCGTCTTCCAGGCCCTGGTGATCGGGCTGATCGTGCTCCTGGGCCGCCGGATCGAGGACCCGGCGCCGGCGGATCCCTCGCGCCCCTTCGACACCGGCGGGGCGGTCCTGTCCGCCGTCGGCCTGATCCTGCTCGTCTCCGGCATCCTGGCGGCCGACAACAACATCTGGTTGATGCTCGCGTTGATGGTCGCCGGGGGCCTCGTCCTGACCTGGTTCCTCCTGTCCATGCGCGCCAAGGAGCGCCAGGGCACGGAGGCGTTGCTGTCGCTGAGCCTCTTCCGGAACCGTGCGTCCAACATCGGGATGGTCACCCAGAACGTCCAGTGGCTGATCCTGATGGGGGCGTCGTTCACCGTGTCCGCGTTCCTGCAGGTCGTGCGCGGCTACAACGCCATCGACACCGGCATCATCTTCACGGCGGCCACGATCGGCCTGCTGACCTCGTCGCTGGCCGCCGCGCGGCTCGCCAGGCGTCGCGCCCAGCGCACCCTCATCGTGGCGGGCTTCGCCATCACGGTCGCCGGCATCGCGGTGCTGCTCGCCATGGTGATCGGGAACCCGAACGCCTGGGCGTTCGCGCCGGGACTCTTCCTGATCGGGCTGGGGGTGGGAGCCATGCTGACCCCCTCGGTCAACGTGGTGCAGTCGAGCTTCGACGAGGCGCAGCAGGGCGAGATCTCCGGCCTGTCGCGCAGCGTGTCCAACCTCGGGTCCTCGCTCGGTACGGCGGTCGCCGGCACCATCCTCGTCGCCGGCATCACGGCGACGCCCGACCGCTCGTACGGGCTCGCCATGGTCGTCCTCGGCGTGATCGGGCTCGGGGGCCTGGCAGCGGCTGCGTTCCTCCCGAAGACCCCGCCGCCGACCGAGGCGGCGACGTCCGGGTAAGGCCGTCCGGGAGGGCCTCCTCTGACATGATGGTCGGGTGCCGATCCCCGGAGTTCCGTCGTGGGTCGGTGACCTGGATCACCTCAACGGCTTGGACGAGGCGGCCTTGGCCACCGACACCGCCGGTCAGATCATCTTCGCCAACGCGACCGCGCGTCGGCTCTACCGCTTCCTCGGCGAGGACCTCTCCCGGCTGAGCCTGGTCAGCGGCCTGCTGCCCGAGGACGAGCACGCCGGCTTCCGCGAGATCGAGCGGCAGGCCCTGGGCGGTGGGCACTGGACCGGCCGCCTCGACGTGCGGCGGGTCGACGGCTCGGTGCGTGCCGCCGAGATCAGCTGCTCGCCGTTGCGCCGCGACGGCGAGGTGGTCGGCGTGGTCTGCGTCATCGACGACTCGGACCTCGACCGCGGCCCCGGTCGTGAGGTACGCCGGCTCGGTGACCGGCTGACCCGGCTCGCCCGCGTGGGCACGGACCTGGGGACCGCCGAGGACATCGAGACGGTCACCAAGGTGGTGATCACCCAGGTCGCCGACGCCGCGGGCGCGACCGTGGCCTCGGTCTCGCTCGTGCGCGACGACTCCTCGCTGGCGCTGGTCGGCCTGCGCGGCGGCCCGGAGGGAGCGGCGCAGCGCTGGGCGAGCTACTCCATCCACGACCACAACCCGGCCAGCGACGTGGCGAGGACGGGCCAGCTGCTCGTCCTCACGGGGCAGGAGGCTCTCCGGGCCCGCTACCCGGACCTCGAGCTCGCGGCCGAGGGTGAGCGCTCGATGGTCTGCCTGCCGCTGCGGGTGGTCGGGCGCGCCGTGGGTGTCATCACCCTGTCGTTCCCGGGCCGGCGAGAGTTCGACAACGCCGAGCTGGAGTTCCTCGGCATCATCGCCGACTCGTGCGCCCAGGCCCTGGAGCGCATCCGGGCCCAGCAGGAGGCCGCCGAGCAGGCGGCCCGGGTGCGCTTCCTCGCCGACGCCTCCATCGAGCTGTCCAAGAGCCTGGACTACGAGGCGACGCTCGCGAACGTCGCCCGTCTCGCCGTACCGGCCTTCGCCGACTGGTGCGCCATCGACGTGGTCGAGGACGACCGGCTGCACCGCCTGGCGGTCGAGCACGTCGACCCGGCCAAGGTGCGGCTCGCGCACGAGCTCGAACGCCGCTACCCGTCCGACCGGGACGCCGCGGGCGGCGCCTGGGAGGTCATGCGCACCGGCCAGAGCCTGCTGATCCCCGAGGTCACCGACGACATGATCCTGGCCGCGGCCAAGGACGAGGAGCACCTGCGGCTGGCCAGGCAGCTGGCTCTGCGCAGTGCCCTGGTCGTGCCGCTGGTGGCGCGCGGCCGGGTGCTCGGCGTCATCACCTGGGTGTGTGCCGAGTCCGAGCGCCGCTACACCGACTCGGACGTCGCGTTCGCGGAGGACCTCGGGCGACGCGGCGCGATCGCCATCGACAACGCCCAGCTGCACAGCGAGACCCTGGAGGCCGCCGTCCGGCTCCAGCGGGCCGTGCTGCCCGCGCTCGCCGTCGACGTGCCCGGCTGGGAGATCGCCAGCCACTACAGCCCCGCCGGCAGGACGGAGGTCGGGGGCGACTTCTACGACGCCGTCGCGCTGCCGGACGGCCGGCTCGCCTGGTTCGTCGGTGACGTGATGGGACGCGGCGTGACGGCGGCGGCCTCGATGGCGCAGATGCGGGCCGCGATCCGCGCCTACATCGCCGTGGACCCCACCCCCGAGGTCGTGCTCGGCAAGCTGGACCTGCTGTTCGCGACCTATGACATGGCCCAGCTGGTGACCTTGGTGTACGGCGTGGCCGATCCTGAGCGCGACGAGCTGGTCCTGGTCAACGCCGGACACCCACCGGCCGTCGTGCTGCGCAAGGACGGGACGGCCGAGCAGCTGCCGTCCGCGGACGGACCCCCGCTCGGGGTCAGCGACGGCGAGCGGGAGTCGATGGTCATCGGGTTCCGTGACGGCGACACCCTCGTGGCCTTCACCGATGGCCTCATCGAGCGGCGCGAGGAGGACATCGACGACGGCCAGCGCCGCGCCCTGGTGGCGATCACCGCGCTGGCGGACCGGGCCGTGGACGCGGCGCTGGAGGACCTGGTCGAGAACGTGCGCGACCACACCCGCGAGGACGACGTCGCCGTGCTGCTGGCACGGCGTACGAGGTAGGGAGGGGCGGATGAGCGCCGACGTCCCCACCGTCGTCATCGTCGACGACGCGGCCGAGGTCCGCCTGCTGATGAAGACGCGGCTGCGGGTCTCGGGGTTGTTCGACGTGGTCGGCGAGGGCGCCGACGGAGAGCAGGCGGTCGAGCTCGCACGCGAGCACGCGCCCGCGCTGATGCTCCTCGATGTCTCGATGCCCGGCGTCGACGGGCTGGAGGCGCTGCCGGGGGTCCTCGAGGCCTCGCCCGGCACCAAGGTCGTGCTGTTCAGCGGCTTCGAGGAGCAGGGACTCGCCGAGAAGGCGACCCAGCTGGGTGCCGCCGCCTTCATCGAGAAGTCCGTCCCGGTGGACACGCTCGTCGACCGGCTGCTGGCGCTGGTCGACCGCCCGGTCACCGACGACTGGGGAGCGGCCCAGCGACCGGAGGTGGAGATCGACCAGCGCGTCCTCGACGAGCACCTCGAGCGGTTCCGCGAGGTCTTCGAGGAGGCCGCCATCGGCATGGCCACGATGACGCTGACCGGCCGACTGGTGCGGGCGAACCGCGCGCTCGCCGCCCTGGTGCAGCAGTCGGCCCCGGATCTGGTCGGACGGTTCTACGGGGACCTCACCGATGGCCGGGGGGACCTCGTCACCGGCCTGCTGGAGGACATCCGGCAGCAGCCCCTCGACGTCGTCCGGCTGGAGCACGCCCTGGCGGGCGAGGGTCCGGAGCGCTGGGTGCGGGCCACGCTGGCGCCCGTGCGCGACTCGGGCGGCCGGGCGCTCTACCTGTTCGTCCAGGTCGAGGACACCACGGCCCAGCGCGCTGCGGTCGAGGCGCTCCGCAGGAGCGAGGAGCGGTTCCGGCTGCTCGTCGAGGCCGTCGAGGACTATGCGATCTTCATGCTGGACCCGACCGGGATCATCGTCAGCTGGAACGCCGGCGCCCAGCGCAGCAAGCTCTACACCGCCGACGAGATCATCGGCCAGCACTTCCGGGTCTTCTACCCGCCGGAGGTGCAGGCGCGACGACACCCGGAGCACGAGCTCGAGATCGCGCTCCGCGAGGGTCACTACGAGGAAGAGGGTTGGCGCGTCCGCAAGGACGGCTCCCGGTTCTGGGCCAACGTGCTGATCACGGCGGTGCTCAACGACGACGGCGAGCACGTCGGTTTCGCCAAGGTCACCCGCGACAACAGCGAGCGCAGGCGCCTGGAGCAGGAGCGTGAGCAGGCCGTCGCAGCGCTCGGGGCCGCGAACGACGAGCTGGAGTCGCTGAACCGACGGCTGGAGAAGGCCGCCGAGGAGCAGTCCCAGTTCCTGGCGGTGACCGCCCACGAGCTCCGCACCCCCATCGGTGTCCTCGGCGGCTCCGCGGAGACGCTCTCCCGACACTGGCAGCAGCTCACCGACGAGGAGCGCGACGACCTGCTGGGCGCCATGAACAGCAGCACCGCCCGGCTGCGCAGGCTGCTCGCGGACCTGCTGACCGCCTCCCGGCTGCAGGCCAGCGCGCTCGAGATGCAGAGCGGACCTGTCCTCGTCGGTGATGTCGTGGCGGACGCGATGGGCGGGGTCCAGTCGACCCATCCCGAGGCCCGGATCCACGTCGAGGTCCCCCCGGACCTGGCGGTCAGCGGCGACCGGGACCGGATCGCGCAGGCCCTGGACAACCTGGTCGCCAACGCCCTGCGGCACGGCACCGCGCCGGTCACGATCGAGGCACGCGCCGAGGCGGACAGGGTCGAGATCCGGGTGAGCGACGAGGGTGCCGGGGTCGACCCGGCGATGCGGGGCCGTCTCTTCGAGCGGTTCGCCACCGGCCGAAGCCGCGGGGGCACCGGCCTCGGCCTGTTCATCGTGCGTGAGCTGGCACGAGCACAGGGCGGGGACGCCGTCTACGAGCCCGGCTCGCCCGACCTGCCCTCGGGCACGTTCGTGATCACCCTGCCGCGAGCCCGGGCGGACGCCTCGTCGCCCGGGCGACCATAGGACGGCCGGAGATGGCCATCCGCGTGCTCCTGGTCGACGACGTCGTCGACGTGCGTCGTCTCCTGCGCACCGCCCTGCGCTTCCGCGGCGGTTTCGAGGTGGTCGGTGAGGCGAGCGACGGCGGCGAGGCCGTCCACCTGGCCGACTCGCTGCAGCCGGACGTGGTCGTCCTCGACCTCGGCCTCCCGGACATCGCCGGCCGGGAGGTGCTCAGCCGCATCCGCGAGCAGTCCCCGCAGTCCAAGGTCGTGGTCTTCTCCGGCGGCGACACCGAGGACCGCGCCTGGATCACCAGCAACGTCGAGGGCTACGTGCTCAAGGACGCCGAGCTGGACCACCTCGTGGACCTGCTGGAGTCCGTGGGGCGGCGGCGGGAGAACGAGACGACGCTGGACCTGCCGCAGGCGCTGACCAGCGCCGCCGCGGCCAGACGGTTCGTCCGGAAGACGGTGTCCGACTGGGGGCTCGGCCCCCTGCTCGACGACGCGCTGCTGGTGGCCAGCGAGCTCGCCGCCAATGCGGTGACCCACGCCAACTCCTCGTGCCGGCTCCGGCTCTCGCTCACGGACGCCTCGTTCCGGATCGACGTGATCGACACCGGTGCCGGGACGCCCGAGCCGCAGCCCTCGAGCTACACCGAGGAGCACGGTCGCGGGCTGCACCTGATCGCCGCGCTCACCACGGCGTGGGGGCTCGAGATCATCCCCGGGGAGGGCAAGGTCGTGTGGGCCGAGCTCGCCCGGCCGCACTGAGGCCGGCCCCCTGGGGCCGGCGGCGCAGAGGAGCCGGCGCGGGTCAGCGTCCGAGCAGGTGCCGGTCGGCCTTGACCTCGAGCACCCGTAGTGCCGACCGGTCGACCAGCTCTCGGAAGTGCCGGTCCGTGCGCGCCCGGCGCAACACCGCGTCGTACATCGCCGGCAGCGTGCTCGGGTCGACCGTGAGCACCAGGTCGCCCCCGGCCCCGAGGAAGCGGACCGCGCGGGCGCCGTACGACCAGTGGGCGACCTGTCGGGCGCTGCCGAGGTCGTCGGAGATCACGACCTTCCGGAAGCCGAGGTCGCCGCGCAGCATGGTGCGGATGACGAACCGCGAGAACGCGGCGGGGTTGCGCCGGTCCAGCCGGGAGTAGTACGCCGTCGACATCATCACCACGGGTACGCCGGCGTCGACGGCGCGGCGGAACGGCTCGAGGTAGGGGTCGTGGCGTCGGGTGACCCGGTCGGTGACCCGGCTCCGCTCGTCGGTGTTCGCGTGCACCCGCCCCAGCCCCGGGAAGTGCTTGACGGTGGGCAGCACGCCGTGGTCGGTCATGCCCCGGGCGAAGGCGACGCCGTGCCGGGCGACGACACGCGGGCTGTAGCCGAACTCACGGTCGTACCCGCCGATCGGCGGGTTGTGCGCAGCGGCCGTCGGGCCGGGGACGGTGTCGGTCACCGGGGCGAGGTTGAGGTTCACGCCGGCGGCTCGCAGCTGCCGGGCCCAGTGCCCGGCGGCCCGCTCGAGCCGCGCAGGCGTCCAGCGGCCCTGGGCGAGCGCGGCCGGCATCTCGTCGATGCCGCGCCCGTGCAGCACCTGGACGGCGCCCCCCTCCTGGTCGGTGGCGACGAGGAGCCGCACGTGCCCGGTCGCGCGGTCGGTCGCGCGCGCCTGCATCGCGGCGGCGACCCGGGCCGGCGTGCGGGTGCCGGCGTAGCTGCGACCGGTCAGCATCACGTTGCCGACGTGGAACCGGCTGATCTGGGCGAGCGTGCGCGGACTCGCGGAGGTCGCGGGCGTGCCGACCATGAAGAGCTGTCCGACCCGCTGCGGCAGGCTCAACCGTCCCAGCACCCGCTCGGCGGCCGAGGGACGGGCATGCGTGTCGCGCCGGTGTGGCCGGGGGTCCTCGGCCGCGGACTGCGGGGACGGCGTCGCGCTCGGTGGCGGTGAGGCCGGCGCGTCGCTCCGGATCACGTCGGCCACCGGAGCGAGTGAGGGGGGAGTGAACGCCGCGATCAGCGCGACGGCGGCGGCCGTCGCGATGGTCAGGCGGACCGACATCCACAACACCGAGTGACTCCCTGGAACGACGTCTGCGTGTGCACCGTCCGAGACCGCGGCGCCCGTCGGAACCACCCTGTCATGCCGAGGCCCGGTGGGAGGGCAGGACCCCCGTGGTCCCGGCCCCCCCGGTCGACCCCGGGATCAGCAGCGCGGCACCGGCCAGTCCAGGGCGACGTTCCAGTGCGACTGCTCGATGAAGCACGGACGGTCCGGATGGTCGGGTGCCGAGCGTGCCTGTGCCGCTCCCGAGGCGGCTGCCGCGACGGCGACCGAGATCGTCAGCGCGGCGGTGCTGCGGGCGAGTGAGTTCGTCATGGCTGCCTCCTGGCATCTGGTGAGCCCACTTCGACGCTAGAACTGCCGGATCACCGGCGGAATCCGCGCTTCCGCATAGGCAGGACGGGCCAGCCCGTCCTACGCTGGGGGAGGTGGGGGAGCCTCGACCGACGACGCGGGAGGCAGTCGTGGGCGGGTTCACCCTGAGCGAGCAGGACGTCGCGGCGATACAGGCGGTCGTGGACCGATGTCGGGAGGTCGGCGAGGAGCCGATCTCCTCGGCGGTCCTCGAGGCGCTGTGCGAGGTGCTCGAGACCGACCCGGTGTCCGTCGCAGGCTTGTGCGCCCCGGCCGGGCTGCGGTCGGGGAGCGCCTCCGGCCTCACCGACCGCGACCGGTTCATCCTCACGCTGCTGCGCCCGCACCTCGCCGACCACCACGCGCGCTGGCTGCGGACGCACCCGCCGACCGTCCCCCTGACGCGGCGCCAGCTCGCGGTGCTGGACCTGGTGCGGGACGGCTACACCAACGACCAGATCGGTCGTCGGCTGAACCTCTCCGAGGGGACCGTCCGCACGCACCTCAACCACGTCTACGAGCGGCTGGGCGTGGCCAGCCGGACCGCCGCCGTGTCCGCGGTCTACGGCAGTGCGGAAGCGGGCTGACCGAGGAGGAACCATGGTGGGATTCACGCTGGCCGAGCAGGAGACCGCGCGCCTGCGAGAGATCGTCGACGGCTTCCGCGACGTGGGCGAGGAGCCGATCCCCTGGTCGGTGCTGGAGGGGCTGAGCGGGCTGCTGCACACCGACGACATCTCGCTGGGCGGTTACTGCATCGTTCCGGCGCACGTGTGGTTCATCAACGGGATCGAGCGTGGGGAGCGGTGCGCCGACACGGAGACCCCGGAGCAGGCCCTGTCGAACCCCTTCTGGCAGCACTACTGGCAGGCGACGTGCAGCTATCCGGACCGCACCGGAGACTTCGACTCGGTGACACTGGAGTCCGACTTCCTGAGCCTCCGGGAGATCCGGCGCCTGAGCCGGGCCGGGGAGACGGCGCCGTTCGACCGGGAGATCATGGCGCCGCTGCGGCTGAGCCCGACCCACCAGCTGCGCGTGGTGGGCTGGCGCACCACCGGGTCGGACTTCACCGACCGGGACCGGTTCTACCTCACGCTGCTGCGCCCGCACATCCAGGACCACTACCGGCGCTGGGCGCGGGCACACCCGCCGTCCGCAGGACTCACCCGGCGCCAGCTCGCCGTGCTGAGCCTGGTCCGGGACGGGTTCACCAACCACCAGATCGGTCGCCGCCTCGACCTCTCCGAGGGCACGGTCCGCACGCACCTCAACCACGTCTACGAGCGGTTGGGGGTGGCGAGCCGGACCGCCGCCGTGACCGCGGTGTACGGGAACGCCGGCCCGTAGGCCCGACTCAGCCCCGGTGGCCGCCCATCCAGGCCTCGACGTCGGCGGAGGTGCGGGGCAGCGAGTCCGAGAGGTTCCGGAAGCCGTCGCCGGTGACGAGGATGTCGTCCTCGATCCGGATGCCGATGCCGCGCAGCTCCTCAGGCACCAGCAGGTCGTCCTCCTGGAAGTACAGGCCGGGCTCCACGGTCAGCACCATGCCCTCGGCCAGGTCGCCCTTCGGGTAGACGTCGGCCGACGCGTTGCCGCAGTCGTGGACGTCCATGCCGAGCATGTGGCTGGTGCCGTGCAGCGTCCAGCGCGCGTAGACCTTGCTCTCCGGGTCGAGCGCCTCCTCGGCCGACACGGGAAGCAGGCCCATGCCCTCGAGGCCGTGCGCGAGGACGGCCATGGCGGCGTCGTGCGCGGCGAGGAACGGCACGCCGGGGCGCACGGCCTGGATGCCCGCGTCCTGCGCCGCGTGCACAAGGTCGTAGAGCTCGCGCTGCAGGGGGGTGAACCGGCCGTCGACCGGGAGCGTGCGCGTCACGTCGGCGGTGTAGAGGTTGTGCCCCTCGACGCCCATGTCGAGCAGCACCAGCTCGCCCGGGGTGATCGGGCCGGAGTTCTCGATCCAGTGCAGCGTGGTGGCGTGCTTGCCGCCGCCGACGATCGAGTCGTAGCCGATGTCGTTGCCCATGGCGCGGGCGCGGCGGAAGAAGGTGCCCTCGATCCAGCGCTCGCCGTACTTCAGGACCTCGGCCCACTCGCGCACGGAGTCCTCGAAGCCGAGCGCGGTGATGTCACAGGCCTCCTGGAGCTCGCCGATCTCCCAGTCGTCCTTGACCAGCCGCATCTCGGAGACCACCCGGGCGAACTCCTCGTCGCGGGTCGCGTCCGCGGCCACCAGCCCGTCCACCTGCGCGGAGACGCCGCGGTGCACCCGGGTCTTGCCCGACCCGGCCAGGGCGGCGGGGAGCTCGTCGACGTGGCGCACCGGCAGCCCCAGGGACGCCGAGATCTCGCTCGCCGAGGGGCGTCGGCCCGCCCACAGCTCGCCGTACTGGCGGTCGCGGAAGAACTCGTCGGTCTCGCGGCTCGAGCGCGGCCGGGCGTAGAGCGTGGCCTCGCCGTCCTCGATCACCAGCACCGCGTCGCTGGTCTGGTTGCCCGAGAAGTAGGTGTGCCCGGTGTCGGACCGGAACCGGTAGTCGGTGTCGTTGGACCGGACCTTGTAGGTGCCGGCCGGCAGCACCAGGCGCTCACCCGGGAACGCCTCGGCCAGCTGCGCGCGGCGGCGGGCGGCGTGGTCCGCGATCGGGTGCCGCGGGAGGTCGAGCTCGCGGTCGCCCCAGCCGGTGCGCATGAACTGCGCCCATGCGGCGGGGACCTTCGGGTCGTGGGACTCGGTCCTGGGCTCGGTGGTCTCGGAGGTCGTCTGCTCGGTCACGCCGGCCATGGTACGCCGGGAGACAGTGGCGTCGGCCACTCCGGATAGGCTTCGGGCCATGCCCGGGGCCCGTCGAGACAGCATCGCCTTCACGGTCGTGGTGACCGTGCTGGTATGCCTCGGGGCCGCGCTGATGCTGCTCGTGATCGCCCTCTCCGGCGGCCCCGGATCGCTGCTCCTCGCGACCGTCCTGGCCGCCCTCCCGGTGGGCCCGCTGGTGGGCTGCTACCTGTGGCTGGACAGGTACGAGCCGGAGCCCAAGCGGCTGCTGGCCCTCGGCCTGCTGTGGGGCGGCTTCGTCGCGACCGCGGCCGCGCTGCTGATCCAGGGCATCGGCGGCTTCGTCGCCGGGTTCACCGACCGGCAGAGCCTCGAGATCGTCGCCCCGGTCAGCGAGGAGGCGAGCAAGGGCCTGTTCCTGATCCTGCTGCTGTGGTGGCGACGCGCGGAGCTCGACGGGATCCTCGACGGCATCGTCTACGCCGGCATGGTCGGTGTGGGCTTCGCGTTCACCGAGAACATCCTCTACCTCGCCGCGGCCTACAACGGCACCGACGGCATGGGTCCCGGCGGCTCCGAGGCCCTGACCGGGACCTTCGTGCTGCGCTGCCTCATCAGCCCGTTCGCGCACCCCCTGTTCACCGCGTTCACCGGCATCGGTGTCGGGATCGCCGTGGGCGCGCGCAGCGGAGCGGTCCGGTTCCTGGCGCCCCTGGCCGGGTTCGCCTGCGCGGTCCTCGCCCACGCGACCTGGAACACCTCGAGCGTCTACGGCGTCCACGGCTTCGTGGGTGTCTACCTGCTGCTGATGGCGCCCGCGCTGGTCGCGATCGCGTGCCTCGCGATCTGGTCCCGGCGCTCCGAGCGCCGGATGCTCACCGCGGCGCTGGCCGACGCGGCCGGGCGCGGGCTGATCCCGGCCACCGACATCGGCTGGGTGGTCGACCTGGGCGCCCGCCGCCGCAGCCGGGCCTACGCCCGTCAGCACGCCGGCAAGGCCGGCGAGCGGGCCATGCGCGACTACCAGCAGGCCGTCGTCGAGCTCGGCTTCCTCCACTATCGCTTCCTGCGCGGCACCCCGCCGCCGGACTTCGCCGCGCGCGGCCAGGAGTACGTCGCCCGCATCGGCGCCGTCCGCCCCTCGATCGCCTTCCCCGGACAGGTGGTACCCACCCGATGACCCCGCAGTCGACCCCGGGCTCGGCCGAGACCCAGCCCGACAACACCCAGATGGTGACCTCGCTGGTGCGCCTGCGCGGCTCGCTGCAGGCCGCCGCGCTGCCGCTGGACATCCCCGGCGTCGACGAGCAGCGCACGGCCCGGCAGGAGATGGTCGACCAGCTCGAGGACTACGTGCTGCCGCGGCTGATGACCATCGACGCCCCGCTGCTGGCGGTGGTCGGCGGGTCCACGGGTGCCGGCAAGTCGACGCTGGTGAACTCCCTGGTCGGCCACCGGGTCACCGAGCCCGGCGTGCTGCGGCCCACCACCCGGTCCCCGGTGCTGGTCCACCACCCCGACGACGCGGTCTGGTTCGGCCAGGACCGGCTGCTCCCCGACCTCGAGCGGGTCGCGCATGCCACCACCGACCCCGAGGCCCTGCAGCTGGTCGCCTCCGACACGGTGCCCGCCGGGCTGGCGATCCTCGACGCGCCCGACATCGACTCGGTCGAGGAGCGGAACCGGACCCTGGCCGCCCAGCTGCTGGCGGCGGGCGACCTGTGGCTGTTCGTGACCTCGGCCGCGAGGTACGCCGACCAGGTCCCGTGGGACTTCCTGCGCCAGGCGGCCGAGCGCTCGACGGCCGTGGCCATCGTGCTCGACCGCACCCCGCCCGAGGCGGTGCAGACCGTGGCCACCCACCTCGCCCGCATGCTCGCCAGCCGGGGGCTCAAGGACTCCCCGCTGTTCACCGTCAACGAGGGCCCGGTCTCCGACGAGGGGCTCCTGGACGCGGCGGCCGTCGCCGACATCCGCGGCTGGCTCCAGTCGCTGGCCGAGGACTCCGAGGCGCGGGGCGCCGTGGTCAAGCAGACTTTGGACGGCGCCATCCGCACCCTCACCCGCCGCAGCCACGCCGTCGCCGACGCGGCCGCCGAGCAGGTGGCCACGGTGACCCGGCTGCGCGAGGACGCCGACGCGGCGTACGACCAGGCGATCGCGGCGGTGACGACCGCGTCCGCCGACGGCACGCTGCTGCGCGGCGAGGTGCTCGCCCGCTGGCAGGAGTTCGTCGGCACCGGCGAGCTGCTGAAGTCGCTGGAGAACCGGGTCGGCTGGCTGCGCGACCGGATCGTGACCGCGGTGAAGGGCAAGCCCCAGCAGGCCGAGCGTGTCACCGTCGCCGTCGAGTCCGGCCTCGAGACGCTCATCCTCGAGCACGCCGAGGCGGCCGCCGAGCGCGCGGCCGGCTCGTGGCAGTCCCTGGAGTCCGGCAAGGCCCTGCTCGCCGAGGCGGGCGAGGACCTCGGCCGCGCCTCGCGCGACCTGCGGCGTCGTTCCGAGCGCTCGGTGCGGGACTGGCAGCACGACGTCCTGGACATGGTGCGGAGCGAGGGCGCCGACAAGCGCGGCACCGCACGCTTCCTGGCCTACGGCGTCAACGGCCTGTCGGTGGCACTGATGGTCGTGGTGTTCGCGCACACCGCAGGCCTGACGGGTGCCGAGGTGGGCATCGCGGGCGGCTCCGCCGTGCTCGGCCAGAAGCTCCTCGAGGCGGTGTTCGGCGACCAGGCGGTGCGCAGCCTCACCGAGCGGTCGCGCCGGAGCCTCGAGGAGCGGGTGCGTGCCCTGCTCGAGACCGAGCGAGCCCGCTACACCGACCTCCTCGACAGTCTCGAGATCGACACCGACGCAGCGGAGCGCCTGCGGGTGGCGTCGCGTCGCGTCGACGACCTGCGGTTCGCCCAGCGTCCGACCGGCTCCCCGTCGTGACGCGGCAACGCCCTAGGGTTGCCCCAGCACCACCGATCCGCGGTCGAGGGAGAAGATGACGTCGTTGCTGGAGGGCGCCAAGAAGCTCGTCACCCGAGGCTCCGACATCGGGGCGCGCATCGAGGGCCTCGACGCGGCCACCGACGCGGCGCGGGGACGGCTCGAGGACGACCTCGTGAACGACGCCCGGGCCGTGGTGGAGCGTGCGTCCGGGCGGCTCCGGCTCTCCGCCGACCACACGGTGGTCGCGATCGCGGGCGCGACCGGGTCGGGCAAGTCCTCGACGTTCAACGCGCTGACCGGGCTGGAGCTCTCGGCCGTCGGGGTCCGGCGCCCCACGACGTCCTGGGCGAGCGCCTGCGTCTGGGGGCGCGAGGGCGCCGACGAGCTGCTCGAGTGGCTCGGCATCCCCTCCCGGCACCAGACCACCCGGGACTCCATGCTCGACAGCGGCCGCCGGGGCAACGACCACGAGCTCGAGGGCGTCGTCCTCCTCGACCTGCCCGACCACGACTCCACCGAGGTGTCCCACCACCTCGAGGTCGACCGGCTGGTGCAGCTGGCCGACCTGCTGATCTGGGTCCTCGACCCCCAGAAGTACGCCGACGCCGCGGTCCACGACCGCTACCTCGCGCCGCTGGCGACGCACCAGGGCGTGATGCTCGTCGTGCTCAACCACATCGACACCGTGCCCGAGCAGCGGCGCCAGGCCATGGTCGACGACGTCCGCCGGCTGCTGGCCGAGGACGGGCTCCCCGAGGTGCCGGTGATCCCGGTGAGCGCCCGTCACGGCGTCGGCATCGCCGAGCTGCGCAGCCAGATCGCCGACCGGGTCTCGGCGAAGAAGATGACCCGGGCGCGGCTCGAGGCCGACCTGCGGGCCGCCGCGTCCCGCCTCGACGAGGCGTGCGGCCAGGCGAAGACGCGGGCCCTCTCCGACGAGCGCGTGGCCGCGCTCGAGGAGGCGCTCGCCGAGGCCGCCGGCGTGCCGACGGTCGTGGACGCCGTCGAGCGCTCGACCCGGATGCGGGCGGGGCGCGCGACCGGGTGGCCGATCACCGCCTGGTTCTCGCGGCTCAAGCCCGACCCGCTCAAGCGCCTGCACCTCGACCTCGGTGCCGAGGGCCGCCAGCTCACCGGCCGCGCCCGCACCTCGGTGCCCGAGGCGACCCAGGTGCAGCGGGCCCGGGTCGACTCCGAGGTCCGCGCGCTCGCCGACGACGTCTCCTCCGGCCTGGCCCGTCCCTGGGTCGAGTCCGTACGCCGTGCCTCGGTCGCCCGCCTGCCCGAGGTCGGGGACCGCCTCGACCAGGCGCTGGGCGAGACCGACCTCGGGGCCACCAGGACCCCGGTGTGGGCCGGCGCGGTCCGGGTGCTCCAGTGGCTGCTGCTCGCCGCAGCCCTGGTCGGGGGCCTCTGGCTGCTGGCGCTCGCCGGCGCGGCGTTCCTGCAGCTCCCCGAGCCCGCCACGCCGCGCACCGCCGGGATCCCGGTCCCCACCCTGCTGCTGGTCGCAGGCATCGTCGTGGGAGTGCTGCTCGCCCTGGTCTGCCGGTTCCTGGTGTCCGCGACGGCCCGCCGCCGGGCCCGGGTGGCCGACCGCCGGCTGCGGGACGCGGTGCACACCGTCGCCACCGAGCTCGTGGTGGCGCCGGTCGAGGCCGAGCTGGTGGCGTACACCGCCGTCCGCTCCGGCCTGGCCAAGACGCTCAAGTAGCCACCGAGCCTCCACAGGAGGGTCCGCGGACGCCTCCGTCCACAGGGAGCCGGGTCCGGGCTCCTCGTTGTCCGTGCTCTCGCGAAGTCTCGTCCCGATCACACCGATCGACCCTCGAGACGAAGGAGCGAGACCGATGAACGAGACGATGGTGACCCTGCAGGGGTGGCTCGGCAGCGACGTGAGCGTCCGCCAGGCGGGCGACGCGACCGTGGCCAGCTTCCGGGTGGCCTGCACGCCCCGGCGCTACCAGCGCAAGACCGAGGAGTGGGTCGACGCCGACACCCAGTGGTACACGGTGAACGCCTGGCGCGGCCTGGCCGAGAACTGCGACCGGTCCCTGCACCGCGGCGACCCGGTCGTGGTCCACGGTCGGCTCAACGCCCAGACCTGGACCAACAAGGCCGGCATCGAGGTGACCTCCTTCGAGGTCGAGGCGGTGCTCGTCGGCCACGACCTGGCGAGGGGCACCAGCCAGTTCACCCGCACCGCTGGTGCCGGCTCGGCCGGCCAGTCCGTGCCCGACCGGGACGCCGTGCAGGAAGAGGCGGCCGCGTAGCCGCACCCCGACCGCGGAGGGGGCGGCGCCGGGTTGCCTGCGCCGTCACCCCAGATCGGCCCGGTCGCCGCGTGCCCCGTAGGCTCAGGGACCATGGCGGAATATGTGTTCACCCTTCGCAACGTGCGCAAGGCCCACGGCGACAAGGTCGTTCTCGACAACGTGACGCTGTCGTTCCTGCACGGCGCGAAGATCGGCGTCGTCGGCCCCAACGGCACCGGCAAGTCCACGCTGCTGAAGATCATGGCGGGGCTCGAGCACGCCAACAACGGCGACGCGATCCTCGACCCCGAGGCCACCGTCGGCATGCTCCAGCAGGAACCGCCGCTGACCGAGGGCAGGACGGTCCTGGAGAACGTCGAGGAGGCCGTCGGCACGATCAAGGGCAAGCTCGACCGGTTCAACAAGATCTCCGAGGAGCTGGCCGACCCGGACGCCGACTACGACAAGCTCCTCGCCGAGATGGGCGACCTGCAGACCGACCTGGACCACGCCAACGCCTGGGACCTGGACAGCCGGCTCGACCAGGCCATGGACGCGCTGCGCTGCCCGCCGCCGGAGTCGCTGGTCGACAACCTCTCGGGTGGTGAGCGACGCCGCGTCGCCCTGTGCAAGCTGCTCCTCCAGCAGCCCGACCTGCTGCTCCTGGACGAGCCCACCAACCACCTGGACGCCGAGTCGGTGCAGTGGCTCGAGGGCCACCTCGCGTCGTACCCGGGTGCCGTCCTGGCCGTGACCCACGACCGGTACTTCCTCGACAACGTGGCCTCCTGGATCCTCGAGCTCGACCGCGGCCAGGCCCACCCCTACGAGGGCAACTACTCGACCTACCTCGAGACCAAGAAGGACCGCCTCAAGATCGAGGGCCAGAAGGACGCCAAGCGCGCCAAGATGCTCGAGCGCGAGCTCGAGTGGGTGCGCTCGAACCCGAAGGCCCGGCAGGCGAAGAGCAAGTCGCGACTGGCCCGCTACGAGGAGATGGCGGCCGAGGCCGACCGGATGCGCAAGATCGACACCTCGGAGATCAACATCCCCGCAGGTCCTCGCCTGGGCGACATCGTGCTCGAGGTGCACGACCTGACCAAGGGGTTCGGGGACCGCATCCTCATGCACGACCTGTCGTTCACCCTGCCCCGTGCGGGCATCGTCGGCGTGATCGGCCCCAACGGCGTCGGCAAGACCACGCTGTTCCGGATGATCACCGACCAGGAGCAGCCGGACGGTGGCGAGCTCAAGGTCGGCCAGACGGTCAAGATCTCCTACGTCGACCAGAGCCGCGGCGGCATCGACGCCAACAAGAACGTCTGGGAGGTCGTCTCCGACGGGCTCGACTTCATCAAGGTCGCGAACTTCGAGATGAACTCGCGCGCCTACGTCGCGTCGTTCGGCTTCAAGGGTCCCGACCAGCAGAAGAAGGCCGGTGTTCTGTCGGGTGGTGAGCGCAACCGCCTCAACCTCGCGCTCACGCTGAAGATGGGCGGCAACATGCTGCTGCTCGACGAGCCCACCAACGACCTGGACGTCGAGACCCTCTCCTCCCTGGAGGACGCGCTCCTGGAGTTCCCGGGATGCGCCGTGGTCACCTCGCACGACCGGTGGTTCCTCGACCGCGTCGCCACCCACATCCTCGCCTGGGAGGGCGACGACGAGGACGACGCCAAGTGGTTCTGGTTCGAGGGCAACTTCGCCGCCTACGAGGAGAACAAGATCGAGCGGCTCGGCGCCGAGGCGGCCCGGCCGCACCGCGTCACGCACCGCCGGCTCACTCGCGACTGAACCAGGGGTCGAGTCGGCGCAAGCTCGCGCGCAGATCGGCTCGAGTCGGCGCAAAGTCGTGAGCGCCTACTCACGACTTTGCGCCGACTCGACGTCTGTGGCGCCGGAGTTTGCGCCGACTCGACGTTGTCCCTACGCCGAGCGGGTCAGCGGATCTCCATCTCCGGGTGGGCGGCTACCAGGTGGTCGCAGACGGCGTCCATCACCCGGCCGAGGGCTGCGAAGTCGTCGGGGGAGACCAGGTCGACGAGGTGGGCGCGGACGCCGTTGACGTGCAGCGGGGCGATTCGGACCAGGAGCGAGTAGCCCTTGTCGGTCATGGCGGCCAGGACGCCGCGGCCGTCCTCGGGGGAGACCGTGCGCTCGACCAGCCCGGACTTCTCCATCCGGGCGATCGTGTGGGTGACCCTGCTCCGGCTGTGGGCCAGGGCGTCGGCGAGCTGGGCCATCCGCAGCCGCCGCCCGTCCGCCTCGGACAGGCGCACCAGGATCTCGTACTCCACCAGCGAGAGCTCGCAGGTGCGACGGAGGTCGTCGTCGAGGCGGTCGAACAGCAGGGTGGTGCCCATGACCAGGGCACGCCAGGAACGCTGCTGGTCCGCGTCGAGCCAGCGTGCGGTGCGTGCTTCGGTCATGGGCCCACCCTAACGACAGGCAGGCCCTCGTCGGGCCGCCCGGCCCGTGTCAGCCGAGGCGCTCCAGGATCAGTGCCATGCCCTGGCCGCCGCCGACGCACATCGTGATCAGGCCGGTGGTCTTGTCGTGCCAGTCCAGCGAGTTGAGCATCGTGTTCTGGAGCCGGGCACCGGTCATCCCGAAGGGGTGCCCGACCGCGATGGCGCCGCCGTTGACGTTCAGCCGGTCGAGGTCGATGCCGAGGTCCTGGTAGGACGGCACGACCTGCGCGGCGAACGCCTCGTTGATCTCCACGAGGTCGATGTCGCCGATCGACATCCCGGCGTTGGCCAGCGCGCGCTTCGTCGCCTCGACCGGGCCGAGGCCCATGATCTCGGGGGACAGGCCGCTGACGCCCGTGGAGACGATCCGCGCGAGCGGGGTGAGGCCGAGCTCGGCCGCCTTGGTGTCGGACATGATCACGACCGCGGCCGCACCGTCGTTGAGCGGGCAGCAGTTGCCGGCGGTGACGACGCCGTCGGGCCGGAACACGGGCTGGAGCTGGGAGAGCGCCTCGTAGGTCACGCCCGCACGGGGCCCGTCGTCGGCGCTGACCACGGTGCCGTCCGGAGCCGTGACGGCGGTGATCTCGCGGGCCCAGAAGCCGTTGTCGATGGCCTTCTCGGCCAGGTTCTGGGAGCGGACGCCGAACTCGTCGAGCTCCTCGCGCTTCAGGCCCCGCAGCCGCGCGACGTTCTCGGCGGTCTGCCCCATCGCGATGTAGGCGTCGGGGAGCCGGCCGTCCTCGCGCGGGTCGTGCCAGTCGACGCCGCCCTCGGCGGTCTTGGCGGTGCGCGCCTTGGCCTCCTCGAAGAGGGGGTTCTGGGTGTCGGGCCAGTGGTCGGAGGTGCCCTTGGCGAACCGGGAGACGGTCTCGACGCCCGCCGACACGAAGACGTCGCCCTCGCCGGCCCTGATCGCGTGGAAGGCCATCCGGGTCGTCTGCACCGACGACGCGCAGTAGCGGGTGACGGTGGCGCCAGGGACGTCGTCCATGCCGTTGAGCACGTTGACGACCCGGCCCATGTTGTTGCCGGACTCGCCGCCCGGGAGGCCGCAGCCGAGGTACAGGTCGTCCACCGTGTTCGGGTCCAGCCCGGGGATCTTGTCGAGCGCCGCCCTGACGATCTGGGCGGCCAGGTCATCGGGCCGGAAGTCCTTCAGCGACCCCTTGTTCGCGCGTCCGATGGGGGAGCGGGCGGCGGAAACGATGACTGCCTCGGGCATGGGAACTCCGTTCGGGAAGGGGTCTGCTGCGCTCGTCACCCTAGACGCTGTGCGTCGACCCCGGACGAGGCGTTCGTCACGTCATGCCGGCGGGCCTGCGGGGGCGCCCAGGGCTGCCATCAGCAGCCGCAGAGACCCCGACAGGAAGTCCCGGCGCTCCGGGTCGGGCTTGGGGAGGGCGGCCACGAGGATGCCGTCGAACGAGGCCACCAGTGCCTCGGCCCGCTCCGTCGCGTGGTCGCGGCCCTGGGCGACCATGATGCCCGCGACGACGCCGACGAGCTGCGAGCGGGACGTGGTGAGGACGGTGGCCAGCTCGGCGTCCCGGGAGGCCTCCAGCGAGAGCTCGAGCTTCGCCAGCAGCAGCTCGCGCTCGTCGAGCCAGCGCAGGAACAGCTGCGCGGTCAGCCCGGCCGCACGGTCGTCGGCGCCGGAGAGCCCCCGCAGCTGCTCGGCGAGGTCGGCGACGTCCGCCGCGAGCGCCGCGGCGACGTACTCGGCCAGGCTGGTCTGGAGGGCGCGCCGGGTCCGGAAGTACGCCGAGCAGCTGCCCTCGGGCAGCCCGGCCCGGCGGTCCACCGCCCGGTGTGTCAGCCCCCGGAGGCCGTCGTCGGCCACGACGTGGACCGCCGCGTCGAGGAGCTCTCGGCGGCGCGGGGACAGCGAGGTCGCCGCGGTGTCGACGGACATGGGCACCTTCCTGCCGGGCCGGTTGTGACTCGGCACACTACCCGCGCGGTTGGGGAACAACCGCGGCGCGACGTACCTTCTACATGCGTAGAAATTCTACAGAAGTAGAAAGGACTGTCATGACTCTCGTTCCCGACCTCAGCCCCATCGTTCCCTTCGTGATCGGCTTCTTCGTCCTCGCAGCCATCAGCGGCCTGCTCGCCGTCGCCGCGGTGGCGGGCCTCGTCGTCACCAACCGCCGGACCCGCCTCGCGCGGCACCAGAGCGTGCGGACGTACTACCGGGGGCTGTCCCTCAGCCACTGACCCGGCGACCGGCGCGGCGCCGGGTCTGGCAGCATCGAGCCGTGCGCCACGTCTACGAGTGTCCGATGCGCTGGGCCGACATGGACCTTCTCGGTCACGTCAACAACGTCGTCTACGTCGACTACCTCCAGGAGGCGCGGGTCGACATGCTGCGCACCCACGGCCCCGCCGCCCGGACGGGTGAGCTCGCGGAGGGGGTGGTGGTCGTCCGTCACGAGGTGACCTACCTGGCGCCGCTGTCCTACCGGTTCCGTCCGGTGAAGATCGAGTGCTGGGTCACCGAGGTGCGCGCCGCGTCCTTCACGATGGCCTACGAGATCTTCCAGGACGATCCCGAGGACGAGGGCGGGCGCCGGGTCTACCTCCGGGCGACCACGCTGCTCACGCCGTACGTGTTCGCCACCGAGCGGCCGCGTCGCCTCAACGACGTCGAGCGCGAGACCCTGCGGGCGTTCCTCGAGCCCTGGGAGCGTGCGCCCCGTGTCCCGCTCGCCGCCGGTCGCCAGGACGCGCTCGGCCACTACCCGGTGCACGTCCGGTTCTCCGACGTCGACGTCTACGGCCACGTGAACAACGTGAAGTACTTCGAGTACTTCCAGGAGGCCCGCATCCTGCTGACCGCACGGTTGTGGCGGGACCTGCCGGAGGGCACGCCGGAGGTCAGCATGGTGGTCGCCCAGACCGACGTGGACTACAAGGTGCCGATCCTCTTCCGCGCCGAGCCGTACGACGCGTGGTCCTGGATCTCGCGCGTGGGGAGCCGCTCCGCCACGATCGAGTCGGTCATCTGCGACGGGGACACCGTCCTGTCGCAGGCGCGGGTCGCGATCGTCTTCTTCGACCAGGAGTCGCAGCGCTCCACGCCACCGCCCGAGGTCTACCGCGAGCGGCTGCTGACGGCCCTGGCCTGACCCTCGACGTCCCGCAGGCGGCGCAGCCCCCGGTGCCGCGCCACCCGCACCGCAGCCGGGCTGATGCCCAGGGCGCGGGCGGTGCTCTCCACGTCGAGGCCGACCACGTCGACGCACGCCACCACGTCGCGCTCGCGGGGCGGCAGGTTGCGCAGCGCGTGGGCCACCCAGTCCCGGGCGACCAGCTCCGGCTCGGGGCCATCCGTCCGCTCCCGCTCGGGCGGCTCGGCCGTCGGGTCGGTGCCCCGCCTGCGGCTGCGCCGCATGGAGTTGCTGGCCAGGTTGCGGGCGATCCCGAAGATCCAGCCCGCGAAGTCCGACGAGCTGCCGCTGAACTCGTGGATCTTCTGCGCGGCGGTCAACCAGGCCTCGGCCGCCAGGTCCTCCGAGGAGATGGCGGCGTCGTCGCTGGGACGCGTGCCGAGCCAGACGACCAGTCGTCCCGCGTGCGCCCGGTACAGCTCTCGCCACGCCTGGGGATCCCCGGCCTTGGCCCGAGCGACGCACTCGTCGTCGTTCATCCACCCGCCGGCTGGTCGTCGGGTGCGTCCTGGTCGCCGTTGTCGTTGCCGCTCGAGTCGCCGTTCCCTGCGGTGTCGCCGTTCGGGGCGTCGGTCTCCTGGTCGGCGGGCCCGGGGGAGTGGTGTCCGTGGGGGGCGTGCCCGCCCTGCCCGTCCGAGGCTCCTGCCTGCGGGTCACCGGCCGAGCCGGAGTTGCCCGGGTGGTCGCCGGCGTGGCCGTGGGGCGAGGCCGGGTCCCCGGGGTGACCGCGCTCGGAAGTGCGACCGGAGTCGTCGGACGCGGCGCTCCCGCGGTCCGTGCGCGTCTCGGAGGTGCCTTCGTCGGCCCCGGTCGGCGTCTCGGGGCGCTGCGGGATCTGGCGCCCCGAGGGGGAGGTGGGGGTGTCGTCACCGCGGTGTGGGTGCGTCGCCGGCGGGCTGGGCGGGTGCGGGGACTCTGGTCCCGTCACCGCGGCGGCCAGCCAGGCCCCGCCGCCGATCACGCCGGCCACCCCGGCGGCGGCCACCGTCACCCGCCAACCACCGCGCGCGGCGGACCGCGCGACCGCAGCCGGCCTCGGCGGCGCCGCGAGTGCCGCCATCGTCGCGAGTCGGTTCACGAACGCGTCGTCAGGTTCGAGCGACGGGACGTCGAGCCTCAGGTCGGGGGCGTCGTGTCGGCGATCAGTCATGGAAGGGCCTCGTGAAAAGGGTCAACGTCCCGGCGGTAGCGCGGGGGGATGCTACCGCCGGGACGTCGTTCGTGGGGGCGTCGGGTCAGTCGGCGTCAGGGCCGCTGTCGTCGCCGTCGGTGTCGTCACCCGGGTCGTCGTCGCCCTGGGTGCCGTGCTCATCGGTGCTGTGCTGCTCCGGGTGGTCGCCCGCGTGGTCGTCCGGCGTGGCCTCGTCACCGTCGTCCGAGTGGTCCCCGTTGGCGACCGCGTGGTCGTCGGGGTGGTCACCGGAGTGGTCGTCCGGGGTCGTGCCCGGCTGCTCGTCGGCCTCGGCGTCGCCCTCGACGTCCCCGGTGGAGGGCTCGTCGGTGGAGGTGTCCTCGCCGGACTCGTCACCCTGGTCGTCGCCGGGCTCCGCGGCGGGGTCCTCCGTGGACTCGTCCGTCGAGCCCTCGTGCTGTGCACGGGCGATGGCGGCGCGGGCCTGGCCCTGCGCGGCGTGCTCGTCGACCTCGTGACCGTTCTTGTTCACGACCGGGGTCGCCGGGGCGCTGTCGTCGTTCGTCGTGCTGCCGGTGGCGTACGCGGCGCCGAAGGACGTGACAGCGGCAATCGTTGCGCCGGCCGCGATGGCCCGAGCTGCGGTGATCCTGCGCACAGGAGTGTCTCCTCGATCTCTCGACGGATCCCGGCGGTGGGTGTGCCCCGTCGCCGTTGGTCACCCGTTACCTGTCGCGGCAGGTGGTCTGCGTTACACGCGTCCGGAAATTTCTTTTCTTTTTTTCTGGGTCACTCGAAGGTGTTGACCATGAACTGGGCCGCGTGCGTGACGTAGTCCCAGAAGCGGGCGTCCTGCTCGGGGGTGAGCTCGACGGCGTCGAGCCCCGCCCGGAAGTGCGTCAGCCAGTGCTCCTTGGCCTCGGGAGTCACGGCGAACGGCGCGTGGCGCATGCGGAGCCGCGGGTGCCCGCGGCTCTCGGAGTACGTCGTGGGGCCGCCCCAGTACTGCACCAGGAACAGCAGAAAGCGCTCCTCCGCCGGGCCGAGGTCCTCCTCGGGGTAGAGCGGGCGGAGAACCTCGTCCTCGGCGACGCCCTCGTAGAACTTCGCGACGATCGTCCGAAAGGTCTCGAAGCCGCCGATCTCGTCGTAGAACGTGGTCACGCGCCCATTGTGCCGAGCGGCCCCGACCGTCCTGACACCGGCGTGGAAGACTCGACCCGTTCCCGCAGTCGAGTTGAATTGAGGAAGACATGGCAACCACCCGCAAGGCCACGACGCGCTGGGAAGGCAGTCTCTTCGAGGGTGCCGGCAAGGTGTCCCTGGAGTCCTCCGGCATTGGGACGTACGACGTGTCCTGGCCCAGCCGGGCGGAGGAGCCCAACGGCAAGACCAGCCCCGAGGAGCTGATCGCGGCCGCGCACTCCGCGTGCTTCTCGATGGCCCTCTCCAACGGCCTGGCCCAGGCCGGCTCCGCCCCGACGTCGCTGGAGACCAGCGCCGACGTGGAGTTCACCCCGGGCACGGGCATCACCGGGATCAAGCTGACCGTGCGCGGCGTCGTCGACGGCATGGGCAACGACGACTTCGTCAAGGCGGCCGAGGCCGCCAAGGAGGGTTGCCCGGTCAGCCAGGCGCTCACCGGCACCACCATCACCCTGGACGCCGCACTCGCCTGAGCTAGCGCTCGCCCACACGCACGAGAGCCGGGTCCCGCAGCGGCGGGACCCGGCTCTCTGCACGTGCACGTGTGCTCAGGCGGTGGCGCTGTCCCCGGAGCGGGGCTGCGGGGCCGCATCGGCCTCGGCCTGGGCCGCCTTCTCCTCGCGGTGCCAGATGACCCGCTGGGGGAGCGGGATCTCGATGCCCTCGTGGTCGAAGCGGGCCTTGATCCGCTGGCGCAGCTCGCGGGCCACGCCCCACTGCTCCATGGGGGCCGTCTTGAGCAGCACCCGGAGGGTGATCGACTCCGGTGCGAGCGCCTCGACCCCGGTCACCTCGGGCTCCTCGATCACGACGCCCTTGAAGTCCTCGTCCTCCCACAGGTCGTGGGCCACTTCCTGGAGCACGCGCTTGACGCGCGCGAGGTCCTCGCCGTAGCCGACGCCGACGTCGACCACCGCGCGGGACCAGTTCTGGCTCATGTTGCCGACCCGGAGGATCTCGCCGTTGGGGACGTACCAGACCGTCCCGTTGAGGTCGCGCAGGCGGGTGACCCGCAGGCTGACCGCCTCGATCGTGCCGATCGCCTCACCCACGTCGACGACGTCGCCGACGCCGTACTGGTCCTCGAGGATCATGAAGATGCCGGACAGGAAGTCCTTGACCAGGGACTGGGCGCCGAAGCCGAGGGCCAGGCCGATGATCCCCGCGCTGGCGATGATCGGGGCGATGTTGACGCCGAGCTCGCTGAGCATCATGGTGCCGAAGATCGCGACCAGGATGCCGGTGATGATGCTCTTGAGCAGGTCGCCCATGGTCTTGGCCCGCTGGACCCGCCGGGTCGCGTTGACCATGTCCCGCGCCGACGCCGGTGGCGCGGCCTTGCCGTGCCGGGTGAACCGGTTCGCCGGGAGCACGCCGCCCTCGGCGCGCGCGACGACGCGGTCGACGAGCTTGTGCAGCACCCAGCGGATGACCAGCCCCAGCAGGAGCAGCCCGAGGAGGGCGAGCGGCTTGCCGATGAGCACGTCGGCGGTGTGGGCCACGGTCTCGTTGCCGGTGATGTCCATGGCGCCCTGGCAGATCTGCTCTCCCGCCGAGCACGGTCCTGACGTGTCGAGCCCAAACATGCGCCCCAGTATGACCACGAGCGGGGGGTGATCCCGAAATCGCACACGCCGGTGTGACCCACTCGACGCGGATCCCGGCCGAGGGCGTCGTCGGCGAGCCGATATCCTGCTGACGTGATCAGCATGCGCGAGACCATCGTCCGTCGGACCGCCGTCGTTCTCGCCGCCTCCGCGGCCGTCGTCGGCCTGGCGGGACCCGCCAGCGCGGACGTCCCCGAGGGGTGGAGCACCCCCGAGGACGTGTCGGCGCTCCACGCGCTGCTCATCCTGGCCGGGATCCCGCTGCTCCTGTTCGTGCTGATCGCGCTCGCGGTCTACGTCCCCGCGATGATCCGCGGGGAGCGGGTGAAGCCCGGCGCCCCCGCCGTCGAGGACCAGTGGTTCGGGGGCCCGCGCAAGGGCACCTCCGAGCTGGCCGGCCCCGACACCGAGGAGTCGAAGGCTGGTGGCGCAAGTGGCCGCTGGTGAGTTCAGCGGCGCCGAGCGCTACGCGATCGACGAGGCGATCCGTCGGGCGGAGACCCTGTGCCGCTACGAGTTCTCGGTCTTCGTCGGTGTCGCGGAGGGTGACCCGCGCGCGTTCGCGACCCAGCTCCACAACTCGCTGGTCGCACCGGCCCGCAGCATCCTGATCATGGTGGACGTCCCCCGCCGCGCGCTGGAGATCGTGACCGGCGGCTACGTCCGGCGCACGCTCAGCGACGCCGAGGTGGAGCTGGCCGTCCTCGAGATGCGCAGCCGGTTCTCGCAGGACGACCTGGTCGGCGGTCTCAAGCGCGGCATCGAGATGCTGGCCGACCACGCGCGAGCCCCGCAGACCCTGCACACGGAGTCCTGACTAGATCCGTCGCCTCCTGACGCACGAGCACGCCGACCCTCCGCTCGTCGGCACGAGATCACGTCGACCCGTCGTCAGCTGACGACGGGTCGACGTGATTCACGTGTCAGCTCACGACCGCTGCTCGGCGTCCTTCGCCTGGGCGGCCAGGGCGCGGGCCACGTCGGCCCGGCCCTCGTGCACGTACCGCTTGGCGGCGGGGTTGGCGGGGGAGGACTCGAGCCAGGCGTCGACCCGGTCGAGCAGCTCCTGGCCGGCCAGCGGGCGGGGGAAGATGTACTCCAGGGCGGTGGAGGCGCGCTGGGTTCCCTTCTCCTCCCACATGGTGTCGGCGGCGGCGAGGTACTTCTCGACGTACGGCGCGAGCACCTCGTCCTGCCCGTGCTGCTGGAAGGCGAGCACGATGCTGCGCTGGGTCTCGTTCGCGATGTCGTCGCGGACCATCGCGGCCTCCCACGCCTCGGCCTTGGCCTCCGCGGTCGGGCGTGCGGCGCGCGCCGCCGCGGCGTGCTCCTGGCCGGAGATCGTGTTGTCCCGCTCCAGCTCGGCCGCGATCCGGTCGGCGTCGGCGCGGCCGGCGCGCGCCAGCGCGGTCAGCAGCGTCCAGCGCAGGTCGGTGTCGACGGCGAGGCCGGCGAAGCTGACCGACCCGTCGAGCAGGCCCTCGAGCGTCGAGAGCGCCTCGTCGCCGTGGGCGGCCGCGGCGTAGGCACGGACGAACGACAGCTGGTGGTCGCTGCCCGCCTCGGCCTGCTCGAGCAGCGTGCGCAGCCCCTGCTCCCACGTCGCCTTCAGGGCGGCGCGGTTCGCGGGCGCGGAGAAGGTGGAGACCGCCTGGGCGCCGTACGACGGGATCCGGCTCACGCCGAACGCGTCGGTCTCCGCCCCGATCGCGGAGAGCACCAGCTGCACGAAGTCGGTGGCGCTCATCTCGGCGTCGCGGGTCATGTCCCACGCGGCGCCCCAGCACAGGGCCCGGGCCAGGGAGTCCTCGAGCGTGCCCAGGCCGGCGACGACCGTCTCCAGCGACCGCTCGTCGAGGCGGATCTTGGCGTAGGCCAGGTCGCCCTCGTTGAGCAGCAGCAGATCCGGCTGCTTCTGGCCGACCAGCGCGGCGACCTCCGTCAGCTCGCCGTCGACGTCGATCTCCAGCGAGGTGCGGCGCACGAGCCGCCCGTTCCCCCCGGAGTCGGGCACAGCGTCGTAGAGACCGATGCCGAGGCGGTGCCGGCGCAGGGTCGGGTGGTCGGGGTGAGCGCTCTGGCGGACCGAGAACGACGTGTAGGTGCCGTCGGCGGCCAGCTCGAACTCAGGCGCCAGGGTGTTGACGCCCGAGGTCTGCAGCCACTCCCGTGCCCACGAGTCGAGCTCGCGGCCGGAGGCCTTCTCGAGGGCCGCGAGCAGGTCGCTGAACTCGGAGTTGGAGTACTCGAAGTCCTTGAAGTAGCCGCGGATGCCCTCGACGAAGTTGTCGAGGCCGACCCAGGCCACCAGCTGCTTGAGCACCGAGGCGCCCTTGGCGTAGGTGATGCCGTCGAAGTTGACCTCGACGGCCCGCAGGTCGACGTTGTCGGCCGCGATCGGGTGCGTGCTGGGCAGCTGGTCCTGGCGGTAGGCCCAGTTCTTGCGCGCGTTGGTGAAGCCGGTCCAGGACTCCTCGAACTCGGTCGCCTCGACGGCTGCGTGGTAGCACGCCCACTCGGCGAAGGACTCGTTGAGCCAGAGGTCGTCCCACCACCTCATGGTGACCAGGTCGCCGAACCACATGTGCGCCATCTCGTGGAGGATCACCTCGGCGCGGAACTCGTAGAACGAGCGGTCCTGGCGGCTGCGGGGGAGGTACTCGTCGCGCAGGGTCACGCAGCCGGCGTTCTCCATCGCGCCCATGTTGTACTCAGGCACGTAGAGCTGGTCGTACTTGCCGAACGGGTAGGGGTAGTCGAAGAGCTCCTCGAAGAACGCGAAGCCCTGGCGGGTGAGCTTGACCAGCTCCTCGGTGTCCATGTGCTCCACCAGGGACTGGCGGCAGTAGTGGCCCAGCGGGATGTCGCCGTGCCTGCCCTCGTAGGTGTCGAGCACCTCGTGGTACTCGCCGGCCACGAGGGCGGTGATGTACGTCGACATCGGCTTGGTCGCGGGGAAGCTCCAGACGGCCGTGCCGCCGCCGATCTCCTCAGGCGTGGGCGTGGGCGCGTTGGAGACGACCTTCCAGTGGCTCGGCGCGGTCACCCGGAAGGTGAACGGCGCCTTGAGGTCGGGCTGCTCGAAGGTGGTGTAGACGCGGCGGGCGTCCGGCACCTCGAACTGCGAGTACAGGTAGACGCGGTCGTCGGCCGGGTCGACGAAGCGGTGCAAGCCCTCACCGGTGCGGGAGTAGGTGCAGTCGGCCTTCACGACCAGCTCGTTGTCGGCGGCCAGGCCGGACAGCGCGATCCGGTTGTCGACGTACGCCGTGGCGGGGTCGACCGGCTCGCCGTTCAGCGTGATCTCGTGGATGGTGGCATCGACCAGGTCCGCGAACGTCTCCGCGCCGGGCTCGCTGCAGGTGAACCGGATGGTGGTGGTCGATCCGAAGGTCCCCGGAGAATCGGGTGCAGCGCCGGTCGTGAGATCCAGGTCGATGGAGTACGACGTGACGTCCAGGAGGGCGGCGCGGGTGGCGGCCTCGTCCCGGGTGAGGTTGGTTCCAGGCATGTTTCGCATCCTCTCAGAGCCCCACGCGCGGGCGCGAAGGGGTTAGTCCCGTCACAGTCCGGCGGGGGCCGGACTGGCCCGTCCGGGCCATGTCCCGGCGATCGGCACCCCCCGATCTGGGGAATCGACCGGGCCCCACCGGCGTTGTGCCTCACATGACCGACGCCGAATTCTGGTTCGACCCCCGCTGCCCGTTCGCCTGGATCACCTCACGCTGGATCCTCGAGGTGGAGAAGGTGCGCGACATCAACGTCACCTGGCACATCATGAGCCTCGCCTACCTCAACCAGGACAAGGACATCCCGCAGGAGTACCGCGACATGCTCGCGGACGCGTGGGGCCCGGTCCGGGTCTGCATGGCCGCCGAGCAGAAGCACGGCAAGGACGCGCTGCTGCCGCTCTACACCGCCCTCGGCACCCGCCTGCACGACGAGGGGCAGGAGCAGTCCCGCGAGCTGGTCGCCGCCGCCGTGGCCGAGGCGGGTCTGCCGGCGAGCCTCGTCGACGCGATGGACGACCCGTCGTACGACGAGGACATCAAGAAGTCCCACCACCTCGGCATGGACCAGGTGGGTGAGGAGGTCGGCACGCCGACGATCGCGGTGGACGGCACCGCCTTCTTCGGCCCGGTGATGACCTCGATCCCGCGCGGCGAGCAGGCCGGCGAGATCTGGGACGGGGCGGTCGCGCTGGCCCGCTACCCGTACTTCTTCGAGCTCAAGCGCACCAGGAACGCACCCCTCGACTTCAGCTGAGCGGTGGCCTACGGTGGGCAGGAGACGCCTCGTGAGTCGTCTCCTGCCCCACACGCCCCTTTGGTAACAGTTGGGTAAAGATCATTTCGCCCCGGCGTGTCGCTTGACGGGAGGCCCTAGCGTCCCCCCGTGCTCATCGATCGGGGAATCTCTCGCCGGGCCCGGCTGCTCGGGGCGGCGCTCGCGCTGCTGCTGACCCCGCTCGCCCTGCCCGCAGCGCCGGCCCACGCCGACTACGTCTCGCTGTGCACGGGGTACGACTCCTGCCGCAATGCCGGGTACCCCAACGCGGGCTACAAGAACGCGTCCGGCCGGATGTACTGGCTGATGTACTCCGGCCACAACTGCACCAACTACGCGGCCTACCGCATGGTCAAGGCCGGGATGCCCAGCTCCCGGCCCTGGTCCGGCAGCGGCAATGCGGAGAACTGGGGCCGGGCGATGAGCGGCATCACCGACGGCACCCCGAAGGTGGGCGCGGTGGCCTGGTGGACCCAGAACATCCGCGGCGTCTCCGGGAGCGCGGGTCACGTGGCCTACGTCGAGCGGGTCATCTCCGCCGACGAGATCCTGATCTCCGACGACAACTGGGGCGGCGACTTCCACTGGCACCGGGTGACCAGGTCCGGAGGCGGGTGGCCCAGCGGCTTCATCCACTTCCGGGACGTGGCGCTGCGCAACAAGCAGGCCCCCGCCGTCCTCGGCACCCCCCAGGTCGGCCAGACCCTGACCGCGACGACCGGCGTGTGGTCCTCCGCGTCGGGTTCGTACGCCTACCAGTGGTTCGCGGACGGCGTGGCGATCAAGGACGCGACCCTGGCCACCCTGGTCGTCGGCCCCGGCCGGGTGGGGCAGCAGCTGTCGGTGCGCGTGACGGCGAGCGCGACCGGGTACGCCGCCGCCACCGCGGCCTCCACTGCGACCGACGGCGTCGCGCCGGGCGTGATCACGACGGTCGCGGAGCCGGTGGTGACCGGTGAGCCCCTCGTCGGCAAGGTGCTCACCGCCAGCAGGGGCTCCTACGACCCGGGGTCGACGTCGAAGACGGTCCAGTGGCAGTCCGACGGCAAGCCGATCCCCGGTGCGACCGGCTGGTCGCTCGAGCTCGGCCCGGACCAGGCCGGCACCGTCGTCAGCGCGACGGTCTCGGTGACCCGCAAGGGCTACGAGCCGACGACGGCGACCACGGCGCCGACCGAGTCCGTCCTCGGCGGCGAGGTGCAGCTGACCGCGCCGTTCACGCTCAGCGGGGAGCCGCGGATCGGCCAGCCGCTCGAGGTCGTGCCCGGCACCTTCGAGCCCGCCGACGCGCGGGTCACCTACACCTGGCTGCGTGACGGCGTCGAGATCCCCGGGGCCACCGGGTCGGAGTACGTGCCCGGCGAGGGCGACGTGGGTGCCCACCTCTCCGTGCTCGCGAACCTCAGCAGGCAGGGCTACAAGCCGGCGTCGCAGACCACCGACCCGACCACGCCGGTCCACACGGTCCCGGAGCTGCAGGTCTCCGCCGTCGGCAAGCGGGAGCGGGCGCGGGTCACGCTCACGATCACCGCGCCCGGCGTCGCGGCGGTGAAGGGTCCGATCACCGTGCGGGTCGGCTCGCAGACGGTGAGTGTCCGGGTGCGCGACGGTGTCCGCAGCGTCACGGTCCGTGGCCTGCACCGCGGCACCAAGCCGGTGGTGGTCCGCTTCCTCGGCTGGGGCCTGGTGGACGCGGGGTCCGTCCGCAGCACGGTGGAGATCCCCCGGGCACGCTGAGCCTGGGTCCACCGCTCTCCGCCTGCTGCGCGCCACCATCCGGGCACGCTGGCTGCGTTGCCGAGGCTCGAAAAACGTCCAGTCTGCCTTCGCCCCGGCGTCTTGCCAGCGCACCCGTCTGGTGACGCTCGCGACGGCGGCCAGCGGTGGATCCAGGCTGAGCCTGGGTCAGCTGCCGGAGCCGGCGGCCGTCGCCGCGCCCGCGGTGACCGCGGCCGTCGTGGCCGCGGTGGCGGCCCGGATGGCGTCGCGAACCGCCGTGGCCGCCCACGCCCCCTCGGCGATCTCCTTGGCCCGCCGGCGGACCTCGCGAGAGGCGAGGCCCTCGTGCTCGACGACCTTGTGGGCCCGGCCGACGGCCGAGAGCAGCGCGACCAGCGCGCCGGTGTGCGCGTCGGGCTCGGCGCCCTCGACGAGCGCGGCCCGCAGCGCACGGCGTACGTCCTGCTCGTGGCCGGCGTCGACCATCGGCCAGCGCTTGGTCGGGAAGAGGCCGAGGAGCCGCCGGTCGCGGCGCGCCAGGATGCCGCGCTCGACGAGGCGCTGGGCGAGGCGTCCCCCGGCGCCCTTGCCGAGCCGTCCCACGAGGTCCTGGGCGTTGCGCTCCTTGGCGGCCACGGTCGCGAGGGCCTCGCGCAGCACCGGGTCCTCGGGGACGACGCCGGGCACGGCCCGCACCTTGGCGCTGCGCCAGACGCTGGTCTTCTCCGGCACGGAGACCGCGCCGGTCAGGGCGAGGTCGGTGAGCAGCGCGCCACCCAGGGCCG
This sequence comes from Nocardioides koreensis, assembly GCF_039531775.1. NCBI lineage: Bacteria > Bacillati > Actinomycetota > Actinomycetes > Propionibacteriales > Nocardioidaceae > Nocardioides > Nocardioides koreensis. The sequence goes on from NZ_BAAAQR010000012.1 coordinate 90,958, forward strand.
TGTCGGCGTACGACGTGCCGGAGACCGCGCCCGACTCGTCGTCCAGCAGCAGCAACAACAGGTCCTCGGCCACCAGCATCCCCATGTCCCGACGGTAGCCCGATCCGTGCCGACCCGCCCGTTCGTGCCCCGGGGTCGCGGGAACCTAGGATTCGCCCATGAGCAGAGTCCTGTCCGCCGTCGCCTGGCCGTACGCAAACGGCCCGCGCCACATCGGCCACGTGGCCGGTTTCGGTGTGCCCTCCGACGTGTTCAGTCGGTACATGAGGATGGCCGGGCACGACGTGCTCATGGTGTCCGGCACCGACGAGCACGGCACGCCGATCCTGGTCGCCGCCGACAAGGAGGGCGTCACCGCCCGCGACCTGGCCGACAAGAACAACGCGGTGATCGTCCAGGACCTCGTCGACCTCGGGCTGTCCTACGACCTGTTCACCCGCACCACCACCGGCAACCACTACCGGGTGGTGCAGGAGATGTTCGAGACCGTGCACCGCAACGGGTACATGGTCGAGAAGACGACCCTGGCCGCGATCAGCCCGTCGACCGGGCGCACGCTGCCGGACCGCTACATCGAGGGCACCTGCCCGATCTGCGGGTACGCCGAGGCGCGCGGGGACCAGTGCGACAACTGCGGCAACCAGCTCGACCCGACCGACCTGAAGAACCCGCGCTCGAAGATCAACGGCGAGGTCCCGGACTTCGTCGAGACCCAGCACTTCTTCCTCGACCTGCCCGCCCTGGCCAACGCGCTGGGGGAGTGGCTGGACGGCCGCGAGGCGAGCGGCACCTGGCGCCCGAACGTCATCAAGTTCTCCAAGAACATCCTCGAGGACATCCGCGAGCGGGCGATGACCCGCGACATCGACTGGGGCATCCCGATCCCGCTCGAGGGCTGGCGCGAGCAGCCGACCAAGCGGCTCTACGTGTGGTTCGACGCCGTGATCGGCTACCTGTCGGCGTCGATCGAGTGGGCGCGCCGGCTGGGCGAGCCCGACCGCTGGCGCGACTGGTGGAACGCTGCACCAGAGGGAGGGGAGGAGGCGCTGTCCTACTACTTCATGGGCAAGGACAACATCACCTTCCACAGCCAGATCTGGCCCGCCGAGCTGCTGGCGTACAACGGGAAGGGCGAGCGGGGCGGCGCGCCCGGGAAGTACGGCCTGCTCGAGCTCCCCACCGAGGTGGTGTCGAGCGAGTTCATGACCATGGAGAGCAAGCAGTTCTCGACCAGCCGCGGCCACGTGATCCTGGTGGGTGACATGCTGGCCCGCTACCAGCCGGACGCCCTGCGCTACTTCATCTGTGCCGCTGGCCCCGAGACGTCGGACTCCGACTTCACCTGGGCCGAGTTCGTGCAGCGCACCAACTCCGAGCTGGTCGCGGGCTGGGGCAACCTGGTCAACCGGACCGCGACGATGATCGCCAAGAACTTCGGTGAGGTCCCGCCCGCCGGCACGCTGGAGCCGGTGGACCGGACCGTGCTCGACACGGTGGCGTCCGGCTTCGGGAGCGTCGGGGACCTCATCGGCCGCCACCGCCAGCGGGCCGCGATCGCCGAGGCGATGCGGGTCGTCGGCGAGGTGAACAAGTACCTCACCGTCACCGAGCCCTACAAGATGAAGGAGCCGGACCAGCGCGAGCGCCTGGGCACCGTGCTGCACGTCGCCGCGCAGTGCGTGCTCGACTGCAACACGCTGCTGGCGCCGTTCCTGCCGCACTCCTCGAACAAGGTGTGGGCGGCCTACGGCGGCAAGGGCGAGTTCATGCCGATGCCGCGGATCGAGCACGTCGAGGACCTCGACCCCGAGGACGGCGCCGGGCTGGGCGTCTACCCGATCATCACCGGCGAGTACACCGACACCCCGACGTGGGAGCGACGCCCCGTGGTCGTCGGGACGCCGGTGGCCAAGCCGTCCCCGATCTTCACCAAGCTGGACCCGTCGGTCGTCGAGGAGGAGCGGGCCCGCCTCGCCGGCGCGTGAGGATCACGCTCCAGCTCCACCCCGACTGGCCGTTCGCGGGTGGGCTGGTCATCGAGGCGCTGGCCCGCGACGGGGTGTACCGCTCCCAGTTCGAGACCGGCACGTCCAACGGCGGGCTCACCGCCCGTGCCGGCGGCGACCGCTGGCGGTGGGAGAGCCGCCTGTTCGAGGGACGGTACGACGACCGCCCGGCCGCCGAGCGTCCCGTCTACGGTGCGCTCGACCACCGGTCGCGGCCGCACGGTGGCGCGATCCGCTTCGGCTCGGCGTACCTGCGGCTGCGACCGGAGGTGACCGCGCGCTCGACGTTCTGCTTCCCCGACTCGGTCTTCGAGCCGGAGGCCGTCGCCGGTCCGGACGGGCTGGCCGAGCTGGTGGCCCTCGCCGACGCCGCGGACCACGACGAGCTCGACGACTACGTCGAGGCGCACGTGCACGGCGGCGTGCGGCTCGACCGGGACGTGGAGGCCGTCGTCCTGGATCCCTGCTTCCGGGACGGTCCCGTGGAGGCCGCCGCGCGCGACCTCGGGTGCCCGGTGGAGTGGCACCCCGGCTTCGAGCTGGCGACCGCCGGGCTGGACGAGTCCTACCGCGGCCCCGAGGTCGCCGCCCTCGCCCGGACGCTGGGGGAGATGCTGAGGCCCGACCTCGTCGGCGCCGCCGCCCGCACCGGCGAGCACGACCCGCAGGCGCTCAAGCGGGTCTGGCACCTGCTCGCGCGCTTCGGGCGACAGTAGGGGGCTGAGCGTGGATTCAGGCTACGCCCCCGTCACACGCGCAGGCTGACCCACGTCCGGTCGTCGTACGACGCCGCGCCGGGTGCGGGAGCCTTCGTCCCCAGCAGCGCGCCGATGCAGAGCGGGTCGCTGCCCAGCAGCTCGGTCAGCCGACGGTCGCTGGCCTCGCGGTCGCCGACGATCTCCGGGTAGCCGTCCGAGGTGAGCACGAGCACGCCGGATCCGTCGAGCGCGTCGACCTCGAGGAAACGGTCCGGGACCGGGGTGCCGGTGATCGCTCCGTAGCCCAGCTCGTGGTCGCGGTTCGCGAACATGCCCTGCATTTCCAGCAGCCCCTGGATCGCCGTACGACCGGGGTCGCGGGCGGCCAGGTGCTCGACCGCCCAGCCGTCCTCCAGGTGCACCTGGGTCACGGTGCGGCGCAGCCCGGCGGTCAGGTCGTCGAAGGCCAGGTGGCCGGAGTGCGCCACGCCGTCGAAGAGCCAGGAGCAGTCGCCCACGCGCCACACCTCGTGCCGGGGTGCGGAGTAGACGACCAGCGCGCACGCCGGTCGCTGCTCCCGGGCCAGCGACGGGCGCTGCTCCCGGACCGCGTCATCGAGACGCCCGCCGATGAAGGAGACGGCGGCCGCGGCGTCGGGTGCCTCGCCGGTGGCGTCGAGCCGGGCGAGCGCCTCCGACACGACGAGCGCGGCGAAACGTCCGGAGGTCTCCGTCGTGCCCCCGTGCTCGTAGGTGAACCCCGACTTGTCGGTCACGCCGTCGAGCACGGCGACGTGACGCTCGCCGATGACGTAGGCGTCCTCGTTGGGTCGCGCGTCGCTCTTCGAGGCGGTGAACGCCTCGAGGACCTCGACCGCTCGTCGGCTCACGACTCCGCCGTCAGCGCGCGGACGCCGGGCAGGAGGGCGAGCCCGTTGACCACGACGGAGAAGATGAGCAGCCCCACCGCCCAGCCGGGACGACCCGCGGCCCACAACGCGGCCGAGGCGAGCCCGAAGACCAGGACCTTCACGACCGGCCGGACCACCGGGCCGCCGTACGCCGCCTTGGGTGAGGCGAAGAAGAACCACGCCGCCATCGCCAGGAGGGGCAGCAGCCACACCAGCAGCCAGCGCGGCGACGCCTGCCACCCCCACACGCCGAACGCCGCCATCGCGAGCAGCTCGTCGAGGAAGACGAGCGCGAGCACGGACCATCCGAGGACCACCACGCACCCATGATGGCGGTCAGTAGGGTTCCGGGTCATGACCGCCGCCATGTACCTGCCCACGTTCTTCGTCCGGCAGAAGTTCGCGATGATGACGAACCGCTACGAGATCGTCGCCGCGAACCCCGACGGCAGCAACGGCCGGCTGATGGGTCTCGCGGAGCAGAAGAAGATGGCGCTCAAGGAGCAGGTCACCTTCTTCTCCGACGAGTCGAAGACCCGGCCGGTCTTCGCCTTCAAGGCGCGCAAGGTGATGGACCTCAACTCCGGCTACGACATCACCGACGAGGGCGGACGCCAGATCGGCTTCTTCCGCAAGGACTTCGGAGCCAGCCTCCTGCGCAGCACCTTCCACGTCGAGGGGCCGGGCTACGCCGGCACCGGGCAGGAGCGCAACCAGTGGGTCGCGCTGCTGCGACGCTTCTCGGACTTCGACTTCCTGCCGATCCACTTCGACTACGTCGACCCCGAGGGCCGGCCGCTGCTGGGCGTGGAGCGCCGGGCCACGCTGCGCGACAGCTACACCGTCCACGTCCCCGACCCCCGCGTCGACTTCCGGGTGGCGGCCGCCGTGGCGGTGGCCATGGACGCGCTGATGTCGCGGTGAGGCCACGATGCTGACACCCCAGTCCCGGGCCTCGGTGCAGGCGGCCGCGGCCGAGACGCCGGTCCACCACCCGGACTTCGACATCGCCGCCGAGCGCGAGCGCTCACGCGCGCTCGCGGCCGCGCAGCCGAAGGAGCCGGTCGCCGTCGTCCGCGACGTCGACGCGGACGGGGTGCCGTGCCGGCTCTACGTGCCCGACGGTGCGGACGGGGTGGTGGTGCACCTGCACGGTGGCGGCTTCGTCCTCAACGACGTCGAGGTGCACGACGCCGCGGTGCGCCGGCTGGCGAACCGCTCCGGACGCGCCGTCCTCAGCGTCGACTACCGGCGTCCCCCCGAGCACCGCTTCCCGGCGGCGCCCGACGACGTCGATACCGCGCTCGCCTGGCTCGGCGCCCACGCGGCCCGGCACGGCCTCACCGGGCCGCTGTTCGTCCACGGCGACAGCGCCGGCGCCAACCTGGCCCTCGTGGCTGCGCTGCGCCACCCCGGGCTGTTCGCGGCGGTGGTGCTGATCTACCCGTTCCTCGACCCCGAGGGCGGCTCCGAGTCCTACCGCACCGAGGCGCACGGCTTCGACCCGGCCCAGGCCCGCTGGTACTGGGAGCAGTACGCCGCAACCGAGGCCGACCTCCGTGACCCCGACCTGGCGCCGCTGCGCTCGGACCGGCTCCACACGCTACCGCCCACCCTGGTCGTCACGGCGGAGCACGACCCGCTGCGCGACGAGGGGGAGCGGCTGGTGGCCGAGCTCGCCGAGCTCGGCGTCGACGTGGTCGGCACCCGCTACCTCGGCCAGGTCCACGGCTTCTGGCGGCACTTCCAGGTCTTCCCGCAGGCCGAGCCGCTCACGCGGCAGGTGGCCGGCTTCCTGCGTGCCGGGGCCTGAGCTCCGACCGTCGGGGCGGGCGCCGGGCGCCCGGGACCCATGCGGGAAGATGTGCGCCATGCGCGTGCACCTCGGCTCCGACCATGCCGGCCTCGACCTCAAGGACCACCTCCTCAACTGGCTGGCCGACCACGGCTACGAGGCCGTCGACCACGGTCCGTTCGTCTACGACGCCGTGGACGACTACCCGGTGTTCTGCCTGCGGGCCGCCGAGAGCGTCGCCGCCGAGCGGGCCGAGGGCCTCGACAGCCTCGGCGTGGTGATCGGCGGGTCCGGCAACGGCGAGCAGATGGCCGCCAACAAGGTGATCGGGATCCGCTCCGCCCTCGTGTGGTCGGAGGAGACCGCGGTCCTGGCGCGCGAGCACAACGACGCCAACGTGGTCTCGGTCGGCGGGCGGCTGCACTCCCTGGACGAGATGACCCGGTTCGTGGAGGTCTTCCTCACCACCCCGTTCACGGGCGAGGAGCGGCACGTGCGCCGGATCGGCCAGCTCGCGTCGTACGAGACCACGCGGGAGCTGCCCGCGCTGCCGGAGTCCGCCCTCGGCGGCCCCGGCTCGGCCGGTGCCTGAGCGCCGCAGTGCCTGAGGGACACACCCTCCACCGCCTCGCCGGAGAGCTGACGGCTGCCTTCGGGGGCCGTCAGGTCCGGGTCGGCAGCCCGCAGGGCCGCTTCGCGGACTCGGCCGCGCTGCTCGACGGCGGCGAGGTCGAGCGGGCCGAGGCGTGGGGCAAGCACCTGTTCGTCGCGTTCCCCGCCGACCGTTTCGTGCACGTCCACCTCGGCCTCTACGGCCACTTCGACGTCCACGCCGGGGTCGAGGACGTGCCGGACCCGGTCGGGCAGGTCCGGCTCCGGCTGGTCACCGTGGCCGCGGACGCGTACGCCGATCTCCGCGGCGCCACGACCTGCGAGCTGGTCACCCGGGAGCAGCGCGACACCGTGGTGGAGCGCTCGGGTCCGGACCCGATCCGGCCGGACTCGAGCTGGGAGCCCGCCTGGGAACGGGTCCGACGCAGCCGGGCGCCGATCGGCGGCCTGCTGATGGACCAGTCCGTGATCGCCGGGGTCGGCAACGTCTACCGCGCCGAGCTCCTGTTCCGGCACCGGATGCACCCGCTGCGCCCCGGCAACACGCTGCGGGTCGGCCGGTTCCGCGAGATGTGGGAGGACCTCGTCGTGCTGATGGCCGAGGGGGTGCGGACCGGCCGGATCGACACCGTCCGGCCCGAGCACACCCCGGAAGCGATGGGTCGTCCGCCGCGCGTCGACGACCACGGAGGCGAGGTCTACGTCTACCGTCGAACCGGACAACCGTGCCACGTGTGCGGTGCCGGCGTCCGCACCGAGGTCCTGCTCGGGAGAAACCTCTTCTGGTGTCCCCGTTGTCAGCCCCGGTTCCGTTCGCGCGCCGTACAGTGAGTCGTCCAGAGAGCGAGGTCCGAGCAACGATGACCGCTGTGCGTGAGCCGGCCTCGGCGTACCAGCCGGCCCGGCGTACCGGGGCCCGCCGGGCCTGGGGCACGGTGCTGCGCCGCAGCGCCGCCCGGCAGGACCGCCAGATCGTCGCGCTGGCGATCCTCACCGTCGCCATCACCGCCCTCATCGTCGCCTGGCCCGAGTACGTCCCGCTCAACTCGCTGGTCGTGCCGATGCTGGTCGGCAGCCTGCTGCTCGGCCCGCGGGAGCTCCCGTGGTTCGTGGTGTTCGTGCTGGTTGCCCTGATGGTGGCGCTGGCGGCCGAGCCGGTCCTCGAGGTCCGCACGGTCGTCGCGGTCGCCATCTTGTTCCTGCTCAGCTTCATCATCCTGCTGACCAGCTTCCGACGCTCCCGGCTCGGCGTGGCCGGCGCGCTCGGTGAGTCGATGCTCGTCGACCTGCGTGACCGCATCCTCGGCCAGGGCGGCATCCCCGACCTGCCGCCGGGGTGGTACGCCGAGTCCGCGCTGCGGTCGGCGGGCGGCACGCCGTTCGCCGGCGACTTCGTGGTCGCGGCCCGGCCCCGCACCGCCGAGCGTCTCGAGGTGGTGGTCGTCGACGTGTCCGGCAAGGGCGAGCAGGCGGGCACCCGCGCCCTGCTGCTCTCCGGCGCGTGCGGTGGCCTGCTGACGGCGCTGCCGCCTGCCGACTTTCTCAAGGCCTCCAACGAGTACCTGCTGCGCCAGGAGTGGGAGGAGGGCTTCGCCACCGCGATCCACCTCTCCCTCGACCTGGTGACCGGGAGCTACGAGCTGCGGTCGGCGGGCCACCCGCCCGGCGTCCAGCTCGTCGCCGGTTCGGGACGCTGGTCGGTCCTGGAGACCGAGGGACCGGTGCTCGGCCTCGTCGAGGACGCGCAGTTCCCCGCGGTGACGGGCGTGCTGCGGCCCGGCGACGCGTTGCTGCTCTACACCGACGGCATGGTCGAGACCCCGCGGCGCGACATCGGGCTCGGCATCGACCGGCTGCTGGGGCAGTCGGAGCGCCTGCTGCGCGGGAGCTTCGACGGGGGAGCGGCGCGGCTGGTCGACTCCCTGGGGTCGCAGAACGACGACCGGGCCCTGCTGCTGGTGCACCGGCGCTGAGCCACCACCGCCAACCTCGGTTGGGGAGCTCGGGCCGCCTTGTGGCACGATGACACCCGCGGCTCCCACCCCTCGACAGACGGGTGGTGTCGCGCGCGCGGATGTAGCTCAATGGTAGAGCCCCAGTCTTCCAAACTGGCTACGCGGGTTCGATTCCCGTCATCCGCTCCAAGGAGCCTCTCGGGGCAACTTGGCGGGGCGTAGCGTAGTGGCTAGCGCGCCTGCTTTGGGAGCAGGAGATCGCAGGTTCGAGTCCTGTCGCCCCGACGCACTACCGGAACCCAGATGAGGAGACAACCTGTGAAGAGCGCCGTCGAGACCTTGAGCCCGACCAGGGCCAAGCTGACCGTCGAGGTGCCCTTCGAGGAGCTCAAGCCGAGCCTCGACGCGGCGTACAAGAAGATTGCCCAGCAGATCAACATCCCCGGCTTCCGTCGCGGCAAGGTGCCCCCGATGGTCATCGACCGTCAGGTCGGGCGCGGTGCGGTGCTCGACGAGGCGATCAACGACGTGCTGCCCAAGAAGTACGTCGAGGCGCTGCAGGAGAACTCGCTCCAGCCGCTCGCGCAGCCGGAGATCGAGGTGACGAAGTTCGAGGACAACGAGGCGCTGGAGTTCACCGCCGAGGTCGACATCCGTCCCGAGATCACCGTTCCGGACTACGACGGCCTCGAGGCGCAGGTCGATGACATCGAGATCACCGACGCCGACGTCGAGGAGCAGGTCCAGGCGCTGCGTGAGCGCTTCGGCACCCTCAGCGACGTCGAGCGCCCGGCCGCCGACGGCGACTTCGTGGTCCTCGACCTCAAGGCCACCAAGGACGGCGAGGTGCTCGAGGGCGCCGAGGTCGCCGGCATGTCCTACCAGGTCGGCCGTGGCGGCATGCTCGACGGGCTCGACGAGGCCCTCGCGGGCATGAGCGCCGGCGACGACAAGACCTTCTCCTCCCAGCTCGTCGGCGGCGACCTGGTCGGCGAGGACGTCGAGGTCTCGGTCACCGTGACCCAGGTCCAGGAGCAGGAGCTGCCGGAGGTGGACGACGAGTTCGCCCAGCTCGCCTCCGAGTTCGACACCGCCGAGGAGCTCACCGCCGACGTGCGTGAGCGCCTCGGTCGTGGCAAGCGCCTCGAGCAGGCTGCCGCCGCCCGGGACGCGGTCCTGGAGGCCCTTCTCGACAAGGTCGAGGTGCCGCTGCCGGAGACCATGGTCACCGACGAGCTCAACGCGCGCCGCGAGAACATCGAGCAGCAGCTCGCCTACGCCGGCATCACGATGGAGAAGTACCTCGAGGACGAGGGCCAGACCGTCGAGGAGTTCGAGGCCGAGCTCGACCGCCGCGTCCGCGACGCCGTCGCCGCGCAGTTCATCCTCGACGAGATCGCGAAGAAGGAGGAGCTCGGCGTCGACCAGAACGAGCTCTCCCAGCACCTGGTCCGCAGGGCCCAGCAGTCCGGCCAGGACCCGCAGGAGTTCGCGAACCACATGTTCGAGCACAACCACATCCCCGACCTCGTGCAGGAGATCCTGCGCGGCAAGGCGCTGGCCACGATCGTGGAGTCCGCGGTCGTCAAGGACGCCTCGGGGAACACGGTGGAGCTGAAGAACCTCCGCCCCGACGGCACCATCGGTGAGCCGGAGCCCGAGACCGAGGCCGAAGTCGAGGCGGAGGCGGAGGCCCCGGTCGAGGCCGAGGCCGAGGAGAAGTCCGAGGACGCCTGAGCGACCCTCTCGTCGACCCGTCCGGCACTGCCGGGCGGGTCGACGTGCATTTCCGTGCCGATGTCCGTGCGGGCACGACGTGGAATCCGGGAGGGCGGCGCCCGCGCGTTGGGTGCACGACTGTGCACTGAAGCGTAGGATCCGGGGGATGAGCGACTCTCGCCGTCGTACGACCTCGGGGCCCGGCGTGCTCGACGCCCTCTCACTCCTCTCGGAGGTCGCCGACGAGCTCGTCGTGCGGACTGTCCGCGACACGCACCTCGCCTGGGCCGACCGGGTCCACGGGGTCACGAGAGGGCCCACGCGGGGTGCCTCCACGGTGCCGCAGGTGGTGCACCGCGGGATCGCCTCCGCGGTGTACGGCGGGCTCTCGGTCGGCCTCCGGGCCGCGTCCCGCGGCCTCGACCGGGTCGCCGCGACCGGGGTCGGGCCCCGGCTCGAGGAGCAGCCGCAGGGGCGCTTCCTGAGCGCGGCGGTCAACGGCCTGATCGGCGACCGGCTGGTGCGCCAGCGGCCGCACCTGGCGATCCCGATGGCGGTGCGCTCCCGGGGGCGCGACGTCCCCCCGGCCGCCGAGGACCTGGCCGAGGCGTTCCCCGACGCCACGGACAGGGTGGTGGTCTTCCTGCACGGCCTGTGCGAGAACGAGTCCTCCTGGAACCGGGGCCGCGAGCAGCACGGCACGACGTACGGCGAGGCGCTCGCGGCCGAGGGCTGGACCCCGGTGTTCCTGCGGGCCAACACCGGCCTGGGCCTGCGGGAGAACGGCGCAGCCCTCTCCGCGCTGATGCAGCACCTCGTCGAGGAGTGGCCGGTGGAGATCCGCCGGATCGCGCTCGTCGGGCACTCGATGGGCGGCCTGGTGATGCGCGCCGCCGGCGCAGTGGCCGCAGCGTCGGAGCGGCCCTGGACGGCCCCGGTCAGCGACGTGGTCACGCTCGGTACCCCGCACCTGGGCGCACCCGTCGCGCGGGGGATCGGGCACGGCAGCCGGGGCCTGGCCCGGCTGCCCGAGACCTCCGCCTTCGGCCGGATCCTCGACTGGCGCTCGGTCGGCGTCCACGACCTCGTCGCCGGGCTGGCCGAGGACGTGCCGCCACTCCCGCACGCCCGCTACCGGCTGGTCGCCGCCACCCTGACCGGCTCACCGAGGCACCCGGTGGGCCACGTGGTGGGCGACCTGCTGGTGCGGGTGCCCTCGGCGTACGGCCGGGACCGCTGGGGCGGCGAGCTGTTCCCGGGCGCCGACGTGCTCCACGTCGGCGGCACCGACCACTTCGGGCTGCTGAACCACCCGGAGGTCCACCGGGCCCTGCGAGACTGGCTGGCATGACGACCTCCTCGCCGGCCGCCCGGGAGCTCCGCGCCGAGGCCCGGGTGGCCGCGCCACCCTCGCGGGTCTGGCAGCTGCTGACCGACCTCTCGCGGATGCCGGCGTGGAGCCCGGAGCTGCTGGCGATGGTGCCGCTGAAGCCCGGCGGGCTCCGTGTCGGGCAGTGGTACCTCGGCCTCAACCGCCGCAAGGCCGTCGTCTGGCCGACCCGCAGCGTGGTCGCGGTCCTCGAGGACGGCCGGGCGGTCGCCTGGGACACCAGGTCCAGCGGGGCCCGCTGGGTCTGGGAGATCGAGCCGGACGGTTCCGGCGGGACCCGCGTCGTCCACCGCCGCCCGGTGCCGCGGCGGCTGACGCTGCTGAGCCGGGTCGTCGCCCCCCTGGCCCTCGGCGGCAGCGAGAGCCATGCCGACGAGCTCGAGGCCGGCATGCGGCAGACGGTCGCCCGGCTCAAGGCCGCGGCGGAGGGCTGAGGACCGCCCGCCGTCGACGCGGCGTACGTCGCCGCCGGACGCCGCCTGCACCGCACGCGCGACCACCGAAATCCGCTGTCGGCGAACAGGGGCGGTCAAGCCGTGGAACTGTCGGTGCTTGCGGCTAGGGTCGCTCTCGTGACCCAGAATCCCAGCCCCAGTCTCGCGCCCCAGATGAACGGGGCGGCGGGCTTCAACGTTCTCGACGACCACATCTACCAGCGCCTGCTGCGTGAGCGGATCATCTTCCTCGGCTCCGAGGTCCGCGACCAGAACGCCAACGCGATCTGTGCCCAGCTGCTGCTGCTCTCGGCCGAGGACCCCGAGGCCGACATCTTCCTCCACATCAACAGCCCCGGTGGCTCGGTGGACGCGGGCATGGCGATCTACGACACCATGAACTACATCCCCAACGACGTCGCCACGGTCGGCATGGGCCTGGCCGCCTCGATGGGCCAGTTCCTGCTCTGCGCGGGCACCAAGGGCAAGCGCTACGCGCTGCCGCACGCGCGGATCATGATGCACCAGCCCTCCTCGGGCATGGGCGGCTCGGCCTCGGACATCAAGATCCAGGCCCAGCAGTCGCTGCACATCAAGCAGGTGCTGCTGCAGCTCATCTCCGACCACACCGGCCAGCCGCTCGAGCAGGTCATCGCCGACGCCGACCGGGACCGCTGGTTCACCGCCGACCAGGCCCTCGAGTACGGCCTGGTCGACCAGGTCATCAAGAGCGCCCGCGAGGCCGCCGACCAGGGCCGTCCCGCCCACGAGAAGGACTGACGCATGAACTACTACATCCCGCAGTGGGAAGAGCGCACGTCGTACGGCTTCCGCCGGATCGACCCCTACGCCAAGCTGTTCGAGGACCGGATCATCTACCTCGGCACGCCGATCTCCGACGACGTGGCGAACGCCGTGATCGCCCAGCTGCTGTGCCTGCAGTCGATGAACCCCGACCAGGACATCAGCATCTACATCAACAGCCCCGGGGGCTCGTTCACGGCGCTGACGGCGATCTACGACACGATGAAGTTCATCAAGCCCGACGTGCAGACCGTGTGCATCGGCCAGGCGGCCTCGGCCGCCGCGATCCTGCTCGCGGCCGGCACCCCCGGCAAGCGGCTGGCGCTGCCGAACAGCCGGATCCTCATCCACCAGCCCTACACCGAGGGCACGTTCGGCCAGACCTCGGACATCGAGATCCAGGCCAACGAGATCCTGCGGATGCGCGAGCTGCTCGAGAAGATGATCAGCGACCACAGCGGCCGCAGCATCGAGCAGGTCAGCCACGACATCGAGCGTGACAAGATCCTGACCGCCGAGGGTGCGGTCGAGTACGGCCTGATCGACGCCGTGCTCGAGTCCCTCAAGGGGACGCCCGCCACGACGGGCTGACCCAGCCGGACTGCCCGCGACGCGTTCCTCGTGTCCCGCCCCCGTCCGGGGGCAGCACGGGGTACCGTCAAAGGGTTTGCACCACCAAGAGATCGACCGCTTTTCGACGTAGGACTGCCGACGGGACCTGCCGCCGGCCGAACCGGAGGATGACCGCCCGTGGCACGTATCGGTGACGGAGGGGACCTGCTGAAGTGTTCCTTCTGCGGGAAGAGCCAGAAGCAGGTCAAGAAGCTGATCGCCGGGCCGGGCGTCTACATCTGTGACGAGTGCATCGACCTCTGCAACGAGATCATCGAGGAGGAGCTCAGCGAGGGCGCCGAGGTCAGCCTCGACGAGCTGCCCAAGCCCAAGGAGATCTTCGAGTTCCTGAACTCCTACGTGATCGGCCAGGAGCAGGCCAAGAAGTCCCTCGCGGTCGCGGTCTACAACCACTACAAGCGGGTCCAGGCCGGCCTCCAGCCCGTGGCGGGCAAGCACAGCAAGGAGGAGGCGGTCGAGGTCGCCAAGTCCAACATCCTCGTGATCGGCCCGACCGGGTGCGGCAAGACCTACCTCGCCCAGACCCTGGCCCGGATGCTGAACGTGCCGTTCGCGATCGCGGACGCCACCGCGCTGACCGAGGCCGGCTACGTCGGCGAGGACGTCGAGAACATCCTCCTCAAGCTGATCCAGGCCGCTGACTACGACGTCAAGAAGGCCGAGACCGGCATCATCTACATCGACGAGATCGACAAGGTCGCCCGCAAGGCGGAGAACCCGTCGATCACCCGTGACGTCTCCGGCGAGGGCGTCCAGCAGGCCCTTCTGAAGATCATCGAGGGCACCACCGCCTCGGTGCCGCCGCAGGGCGGCCGCAAGCACCCGCACCAGGAGTTCATCCAGATCGACACCACGAACATCCTGTTCGTGGTCGGCGGTGCCTTCGCCGGGCTCGAGCACATCGTCGAGCAGCGGGTCGGCAAGAAGACGCTGGGCTTCACCGCCGAGGTGCGCGGCGCCGCCGAGCGTGAGGCCGACGACCTGCTCGCGCAGGTCCGGCCGGAGGACCTCACGAAGTTCGGCCTGATCCCCGAGTTCATCGGCCGCCTGCCGCTGATCGCCTCGGTCTCCAAGCTGGACCAGGAGGCCCTGGTCCAGATCCTCACCGAGCCGCGCAACGCGCTGGTCAAGCAGTACCAGAAGCTCTTCGAGCTCGACGGGGTCGAGCTGGAGTTCACCCCCGACGCCGTCGCGGCGATCGCGGACAAGGCGCTGGAGCGGGGGACGGGCGCCCGCGGGCTCCGCGCCATCATCGAGGAGGTCCTCCTCCACGTGATGTACGACGTGCCCTCGCGAGGCGACGTCGGCAAGGTCGTCGTCACCGGCGAGGTCGTCCTGGACGACGTCGCCCCGACCCTCATCCCGCGCGAGTCCGAGGCGAAGAAGAAGAAGTCCGCCTGACCCCCGGGCCTCGTGCCCGAATCGGACTAGTCAGATCGGACTAGTCCGATTGGGTCCGAACGGGCCATGTCGCGCTCGGGTCCTTGTTCGTTTTCCTTGACGTAGGCAACTGCCTGTCGCCATCCACCCTCGAGGACCCCCCTGCATGAGCGCCAACCACAAGCGACCGCTGCTCGCCTTCGCCATGGTGCTGGTCGTGTGCGTCCTCATCGTGGTCGACGGACTGCGGGGACAGGCGGCGGTCGTGACCGCGCTGCGCTCCGGAGCCGGCCGGGTCGTCGAGGGGGTCCAGCTCGTGGCGATCAAGGCGCACGAGCCGACGTCGCGCCGGCTGATGGAGCCGCCGGTGCTGGACGCCGCGCGGGCGTCCCACGTCGCGTCGCCGGCCGGCCAGCCGGCCCCCCAGCGGCTCGGACAGCCGGTCGCACAGCCCGAGGAGCCCACGCAGCCGGTCTCGACTCCGGCGTCCGCACCGGCGTCCCCCGGCAAGCAGCCGCACGGGCCGGGCGGCCCGCACGCGCATGCCTCGACGGTGGTCCGGCATCCCGGCCACCCGGGGCACGCCCAGCAGTCGCAGGAGCACGGGGACCGGGGTCCCGGCGCCCTCTCGCCGGGGCAGCACGCGGTGCTGCACCTGTCCGACCAGCTGGGGCAGCTCCTGGACCTGCACGAGGGCCGTGGGCCCGGTCGCGGCCCGGAGTCCGGGTCGGACCGGGGACGGGGCCACGGACAGCGCAGCCACGAGGACCGCGGCCGCGGGCACGGGCACGAGCACGGCCGCGGGCACGCCTGGGGCCACCACCACGGGTGGACGCGGAACCGCTGAGCCCCGGCCGGGCTCAGCGGCACGCCAGGCTCAGGCCGGCGGGGCCTCCGCCAGCTGGGCGTCCACGCGGATCGTGTCGGCGCCCTCGTCGACGGTGAAGACCAGCTCGCCGGTGATCTTGCCGGCCTTGCGCAGGTCCTCGGCCGCCGACCTCGTCGCCTCGACCTGCTCCGCGGGTCCCGAGATCTCGACGCGGGACAGCTCGGCCCGCATGGAGACCTTCGCCGTGGACTTGGCGCCACGGATGCCGGCCAGCGCCGCCGCGACGGCGTCCATGAGCGAGGGGTCCGCGGCTGCCGCCGCACCGAGGTCGCTGCTCACCGGCCAGGGGGCGCGGTGCACCGAGCCCTCCTGCCACCACGACCACACCTCTTCGGTGACGTAGGGCAGGAACGGCGCCAGCAGCCGCAGCTGGACCTGCAGCGCGATCGCGAGGGTGGCGCGCGCCGAGTCGGTGGCGTCACCGCCGTCCTCGGCGTAGGCGCGCTCCTTGACCAGCTCGAGGTAGTCGTCGCAGAACTCCCAGAAGAACTTCTCGGTCACTTCCAGGGCGGTGGTGTAGTCGTAGGCCTCGAACGCGTCGGTGGCCCGGCCCACCACGACCTCGAGCCGGGCCAGCAGGGCGCAGTCGACGGGGTCGCTGACCGCGAAGTGGTCCAGGGAGTACGCGCCGACGCCGCCGAGCACGAACTTCGAGGCGTTGAGCACCTTCATGGCCAGCCGGCGGCCGACCTTCATCTGGCTCTCGTCGAACGGCGAGTCCAGGCCGGGGCGGGCCATGGCCGCGCGCCAGCGAACCGCGTCGGCGCCGTACTTCTCGAGGACGTCGGTCGGGACGACGACGTTGCCCTTGGACTTCGACATCTTCTTGCGGTCGGGGTCGAGGATGAAGCCCGAGACCATGGCGTGCGACCACGGTGCGGCGTGGTTCTCGAAGTGCGCACGGACGACCCGGGAGAACAGCCAGGTCCGGATGATGTCGTGTGCCTGGGTGCACAGGTCCATCGGGAAGACCCGCTGCCACAGGTCGTCGTCGCTCTCCCAGCCACCGGCGATCTGCGGCGTGAGCGAGGAGGTGGCCCAGGTGTCCATCACGTCCGGGTCGCCGATGAAGCCGCCCGGCTTGCCGCGCTGGTCCTCGGTGTAGCCCTGCGGCGCCTGCGTGGACGGGTCGATCGGGAGCTCCTCCTCGCGGGGGAGCAGCGGGTGCTCGTAGTCGGGCTCACCCTCGGCGTCGAGCGGGTACCAGACCGGGAAGGGGATCCCGAAGAACCGCTGCCGCGAGATCAGCCAGTCGCCGTTGAGGCCGCCGACCCAGTTGTCGTAGCGGTGCTTCATGTGCGCGGGGATCCAGCTGACCTCGGCGCCGCGCTCGAGCATCTCGTCCCGCAGCGCGGCGTTGCGACCGCCGTTGTGGATGTACCACTGCCGGGTGGCGACGATCTCCAGCGGCTTGTCGCCCTTCTCGTAGAAGTTCGTCATCCGCTGCGTCGGCGTCGGCTCGCCCTCCAGGTCGCCGCTCTCCCGGAGCTTGGCCACGACCGCCTCGCGAGCGGAGAACGCGGTCTTGCCCTTGAGGTCCTCGTACGCCGCGGCCGCCCGCTCGCCCGAGAGCCACTCGGGCGTCTCGCGGGACATCCGGCCGTCGCGGCCGATGAGCGTGCGGACCGGCAGGTCCAGCTCGCGCCACCAGGTCACGTCGGTGAGGTCACCGAAGGTGCAGCACATGGCGATGCCGGCGCCCTTGTCCATCTCCGCGGCGTGGTGGGCGAGCACCGGGATCTCCACGCCGAAGACCGGCGAGGTGACCGTCGTGCCGAAGAGCGGCTGGTAGCGCTCGTCGTCGGGGTGCGCGATCAGCGCGACCACGCTCGGGATGAGCTCGGGGCGGGTGGTCTCGATGTGGACCGGGCTGCCGTCAGGCTTGTGGAAGGAGACCCGGTGGTAGGCGCCGGCGTACTCCCGGGCCTCGAGCTCGGCCTGGGCCACGGCGGTCTGGAAGGTGACGTCCCAGAGCGTCGGCGCCTCCTGCAGGTAGGCCTCGCCACGGGCGAAGTTGCGCAGGAACGCACGCTGGCTGACCGTCTGCGACTTCGGGCCGATGGTCGTGTAGTGCTGCTTCCAGTCGACCGACAGGCCCAGGGTGCGCCAGAGCTGCTCGAAGACCTCCTCGTCCTGCTCGACCAGCTGCTCGCACAGCTCGATGAAGTTCGGCCGGCTGATCGGGACCTGCTTCTTGGCGTCGCTGCCCTTCAATGTGCTCAGGTCCGGCGGGGTGAAGTCCTTGTCGTAGGGCAGGCTCGGGTCGCAGCGGACACCGAAGTAGTTCTGCACCCGGCGCTCGGTCGGCAGGCCGTTGTCGTCCCAGCCCATCGGGTAGAAGACGGCCTTGCCGCGCATCCGCTGGTAGCGCGCGATCAGGTCGGGGTGCGTGTAGGAGAAGACGTGCCCCACGTGCAGGCTGCCGCTGACGGTCGGCGGGGGAGTGTCGATCGAGTAGACGTTCTCGCGCGGCTGGGTGCGGTCGAAGGCGTAGGTGTCGTCGTCCCTCCACCGCGTGCTCCAGGTGGCCTCGAGCCCCTCGAGCGCAGGCTTCTCCGGTACGACGACGGCACGCTGGTCGGTGCTCGTCGTGGTCGGGGCCTGGGGCTGGGTCTCGGTCATGGACGAAATCCTAGGGTGAGAGGGCTCACCCCCGGAAACCGGTTGCGGCCCGGCACGCCGCGGACCGTACCCTCCGCCCATGTCCCACGAGCCCCACGAGGTCGTCATCACCGAGGATCCCGCCCGCTTCCTCGCCCTCGCCGACGAGCACCTCGCGGCCGACCCGGTGCTCACCACCGTGGTGTCGACGGTGACCCACCGGGCGCTCACCCAGGTCGAGCGCGGGCTGCCGGCTCCCGCGCACCCGCGCTGGTGGGCCGTGGTCCGCGACGGGTCCGGGAAGGTGGCCGGCGTCGCCATGCGGACCGCGCCGTTCGCGCCGTACCCGCTGTTCGTGCTGCCGATGGCCGACGAGGCAGCCGTGGCCCTGGCCCGCGCGCTGCACGCGCGCGGGGAGCTGGTCGGCGGCGCCAACGGGGCGCTGCCCGCGACCCGGGTCGTGGCCGACGAGGCCGCCCGGCTCCAGGGCGTGGCCGCCTCGGTGTGGGAGCACACCCGCCTCTTCGAGCTCGGCGAGCTGGTGGAGCCGGCACCGGTGGACGGCCGGCTGCGTCAGGCGACCGCCGACGACACCGACGTGTGCCTGGCCTGGTTCCAGGCGTTCGCCGCGGACGCCGCCGAGCAGGCCGGTCGGACGGAGGGTGAAGGGCACGAGGAGTACTTCACCCGCGACGACATGGTCGAGCGGATCGACGCCGGGCGGGTGTGGCTGTGGGAGGTGGCGGGGGCGCCGGTGCACCTGACCGGCTTCAACCCGCCGAGCTTCGGCGTGGTCCGGGTCGGGCCGGTCTACACGCCCAAGGAGCAGCGGGGCCGCGGCTATGCGAGCGCCGCCGTGGCCGCGGTGTCCCGCAGGCTCCTCGACGAGGGCGCCCGGGTCTGCCTCTTCACCGACCAGGCCAACCCCACCTCCAACCGGATCTACCAGGCCCTGGGCTACCGGCCCGTGGTGGACATGGCGAACTTCGTGGTCGGCTGACCCGTCCCTAGACTGGTGGGAAATGAGTGAGACCCCCGCCGCCCCCCGGCTCGCCGAGACCTTCGAGGAGGTCGAGGACGCCCTCCTGTCCCGCTGGCCGGAGACCCGCCTCGAGCCCTCCCTGGACCGGATCCAGGCCTTCACCGAGCTGCTCGGCGACCCGCAGTCGTCGTACCGCCTGATCCACCTCACCGGCACCAACGGCAAGACCTCCACGTCGCGGATGATCGACACCCTGCTGCGCGCGCTGGAGCTGCGGACCGGTCGGTTCACCAGCCCCCACGTGGAGCGGATGAACGAGCGGATCTCGATCGACGGGGAGCCGCTGACCGACGAGGAGTTCGTGCGCGCGTTCAACGACGTCGCGCCGTACACCCACCTCGTCGACGAGGACCAGGACCACCCGCTGTCGTTCTTCGAGACCGTCGTCGGCATGGCGTACGCCGCGTTCGCCGACGCGCCCGTCGACGTGGCCGTGGTCGAGGTCGGCATGGGCGGCTCTTGGGACGCGACGAACGTCGCCGACGCCGACGTGGCCGTGGTGCTGCCGATCGCGGTCGACCACGCGCAGTACCTCGGGGACTCCCCGGTGGCGATCGCCGAGGAGAAGGCCGGGATCATCAAGCCCGGCTCGATCGCCGTGCTGGCCCAGCAGGTGCCCGAGGTCGCCGAGCTCCTGGTGAGGCGAGCCGCCGAGGTCGGTGCGACCGTCGCCCGGGAGGGCATGGAGCTCGGCGTCGTCTCGCGGGTGCCGGCCGTGGGCGGGCAGGTCGTCTCGCTCCAGGGCCTGCGGGCGAGGTACGACGAGGTGTTCCTGCCGCTCTACGGCGCCCACCAGGCGCAGAACGCCGCGCTGGCGCTGGCGGCGGTGGAGGCGTTCGCCGGCGAGCAGCCGCTGGACGAGGACATCGTCCGGGCCGCCTTCGCCGAGGTCACCTCGCCCGGTCGCCTGGAGATCGTCCGCCGCAGCCCGACCGTGGTCCTCGACGCCGCCCACAACCCGCACGGCGCGGAGGCGCTCGCGAGCGCGCTCGACGACTCGTTCACGTTCTCGCCGCTGGTCGGCGTGCTCGGCGTGATGGCGGACAAGGACCACGAGGGCCTGCTCGTCGCGCTGGAGCCGCACCTCGCGCACGTGATCTGCTCCCAGAACTCCACCGCCCGTGCGCTGCCTGCTGGTGAGCTGGCCGACGCGGCCCGCGAGATCTTCGGCGAGGACCGGGTCTCGGTCGCGCCCCGGCTGGCCGACGCCATCGACCAGGCCGCGGCGCTCGCCGAGGCCGGTGAGGCCTTCGGCGACCCCCTGGGGTCCGGCGCGGTCCTGGTCACCGGCTCGGTGGTCACCGCCGGCGAGGCGCGCAGCCTGCTCGTGCCCCGGGGCAAGGGGGGCCCGCGGTGAACACCCCACGACACCGCTCGCTGCGCTCGCGCTTCCGCGGGGGCCCCGAATGAGTGACGACCGCACGCGCTCGCCGCGCCGCGGCATGTGCGCCGCGATCCTCTGCCTCGAGGCGATCACCCTCGGGCTCACGACGCCGGTGATGATCTCGGTCTCCGACGTGGCGCGGGGCACCGCCCTGGCCATCGGGCTCGGCCTGACGGTCGCCTGCCTGCTGCTCGCGGGGATGCTCCGCGCCGAGTGGGCCTACACCCTCGGCTGGATCGTGCAGGCGGCCGCGATCGCCCTGGGGTTCGTCATCCCGCTGATGTTCTTCCTCGGAGCGCTGTTCGCGCTGCTGTGGGGAACGGCGTACTTCCTGGGTCGCAAGATCGAGCGCGAGCGCGCCGAGGCGTACGCCGCCTTCGACGCCGGCCGCGACTGATCCCGCCCCGGGCGGCGCTCAGCGCAGCGGCCGGGTCAGCGCCTCCAGTGCCCGGTCCAGCTGCTCGTCGGTGCACCCGCCGAAGCCGACCACCAGGCCGGTGAGCGTGGCCGAGCGGCAGTAGTCGGCCAGCAGGTTGACCCCGAAGCCGGCCTGTCGCGCCGAGTCCCGGGCCCGGCGGGCCTCGGCCTCGGGCAGCAGCCACGTGGAGTACATCCCGGCCAGTGGACCGGCGAGCTCGGCGTACGGGGACAGGGCGGCGGCCACGCGCGGGGCGCGCTCGGCGTACACCCGTCGTGCGGTCCGCACGACCTTGTCCACGTAGCCCTCGCGGAGCAGCGCCACGAACGCCCGCTGCACCGGCCAGGGCGCGGCGTCGTGGGTGACCGCCCGGCGGAGGTTGACGTGCTCCAGCAGGTCGGGGGGTGGCACCAGCCAGCCCAGGCGCAGGCTCGGCGCGACCGACTTCGAGGCGGTGCCGAGGTAGGCGACCCGGGACCGGTCGAGGGTGGCCAGGGCGGGGACGGGCGCCACGTCATAGCGGAACTCCGAGTCGTAGTCGTCCTCCACGAGCAGGGCGTCCGCCGCGCGGGCGGCGGTGAGGGCCGAGAGCCGGTCCGCGGCGGGCATCACGCGGCCGAGCGGGTGCTGGTGGGCGGGGGTGAGGTAGGCGGCCACCACGCCGCCCAGGTCGGTCACCGGGGCGGTGGCCGGCAGGTCGACGACCCCGCGACCGGCCCCCCGGACGGTCTCCACCGCGGCCCGGTAGCCGGGGTCCTCGAGCGCCACCGGGCCGGCCGGCACCACCGACAGCACGTGCCGGAGCCCGTCGGTGGTGCCGTTGGTGACGACCAGCTCGTCCGGGTCCACCGCCAGGCCGCGGGTCCGCGCCACGTGGTCGGCGAGTGCGCTGCGCAGCTCCGGCAGGCCGCGGGGGTCGTCGTACCCGCGCGGCGCGGAGGCGGTGGAGACCTCCCGCCAGGCCCGGCGCCACCCGGCCCGGTGCCGCGGGTCGATCCAGGGAGTGCCCGCGTCCAGCGACACCAGGTCCCGCCGCGGCGTGGGGGTACGACGCCGGACCGGCGCGGCGAGCGCCGGACCGCCGTCGGAGGCGACGAACGTGCCGGCGCCCCGTCGCGCCTCCAGCCAGCCCTCGGCCAGCAGCTGGTCGTAGGCCTGCTCGGCGACCGAGCGGGCGACGCCCAGCTCGGCCGCCAGCGCCCGGGTGCTGGGCAGCCGGTCACCCCGGACGAGGGTGCCGGCGAGGACGAGGTCGCGGACCTGGCCGGACAGCTGGACGCCGAGCGGCACGTGGTCGCTGCGGTCGAGCCGCACCGGCAAAGGGGAGTGGGACATCGAATTGTCCTGTTCGACTGGGTCCGGATTGGCCCGTGACGGCAGGCCACTGGGGACCCGACGATAGTCCCGTGCCCACGACCCCGCTCTCCCCGTCCCCGCGCACCACCGTGAACCGGGGCCGCAGCCGCGCCGTCGCCGACCGCGACCAGATGCACGCGCTGCTCACCGACGCCCTGGTGGCACACGTGGGCGTGGTCATGGGTGGCCACCCCGTCGTGCTGCCCGCGGCGTACGCCGTCGACCCGGCGGGCCCCGACCGCGACGGCACGCTCTACGTGCACGGGTCCGTGGCCGCGGGCTGGCTGCGCGGCGCCACGGACACGACCGTGTGCGTGACCGTCACCCAGCTCGACGGGCTGGTCGCGGGCCGCTCGGCCTTCCACCACTCGATGAACTACCGCTCGGCCGTGGTGATCGGGCGGGCGCGCCTGGTCGACGACCCGGCCGAGAAAGCGCGGGCCCTGGCCCTGATCGTGGACCACATGGTCCCGGGGCGGTCGCCCACGCTGCGGCCCGACACCCGCAAGGAGCTCGCCGCGACCGCCGTGCTCGCCGTACCCCTGCACGAGGCGTCGCTGAAGGCCCGCGACGGCGGCCCTGTCGACGAGCCCGACGACGTGGCCGCCGGCATCTGGGGAGGGCACGTGCCGGTGCGCCTGGTGGCCGGCGACCCGGTCCCCGACGACGACTCCCACGGGCCGGTGCCCGCGGACGTGGCAGCCCGGGCGCACCAGCTCGGTGGCCCAGGGCTGCGGGCCGGTGAGGATGCGGAGCCGGCCGCGGCCGGTGCGCGCGCCACTCGATAGGGTGCGGCTCATGACGCAGCGCACCCTGGTCCTCCTCAAGCCCGACACCGTCCGCCGCGGGCTGGTGGGGGAGGTCGTCTCCCGCTTCGAGGCCAAGGGCCTCACCATCGTGGCGATGGAGCACCGGACCATCGACGCAGCCAAGGCCGACGAGCACTACGCCGAGCACGTGGAGCGCGACTTCTACCCGCCGCTGCGGACCTTCGTCACCAGCGGGCCGCTGGTCGCGATGGTGCTCGAGGGTGACGAGGCGATCGAGGTCGTGCGGGCCCTGAACGGCGCCACCGACGGCCGCAAGGCGGCCCCGGGCACGATCCGCGGGGACCTGTCGCTGTCCAACCGCGAGAACCTCGTGCACGGGTCGGACAGCTCCGAGTCGGCGGAGCGCGAGATCAAGATCTGGTTCCCGAGCCTCTGACCGGGCGCGCGGAGCGGTAGCGGCGGCCCGACCGCCGGCCCGACAGCCGCTGCAGACGCGGGCCTCGTCCGGCTGCCCCCTGTCGCCAGCCAGACGACGACCCGCGCCGTGCATGCGCACCGTAGGTGAGCACAGCCGCGAGCCACACCGGTGTGTCTCGCCGGGTTTTCCTTTCCTCCGAGGCCCGGGAGGGGCAGGATCGCCTCCATGATCGGGCTGGTCGAACGGGCGACGGAGCTCCACCAGGTCATGGCCCTGCTCGAAGGTGCCCGCGAGGGCACCGGTGGGCTGCTCGTCCTCGAAGGGGCTGCGGGGATCGGGAAGACGACCATCCTGCGTGAGGCCGCGGCGATCGCGGACCAGGAGGGCATCGCCGTGGCGCGGGCGACCGGGCACCCGATCGAGGCCACCCTCTCCTTCGGCCTGGTCCGGCAGCTCCTCGAGCCCGCGCTGGCGCGGGTGACGCCGCGGGAGCGGGCCGCGCTGGCCGCCGGGCCGGCCCGGGCAGCCGTCGCGCTGCTCGACGGAGCACCCGCGGCCGGCACCGACGAGCTCGAGCTGGTGCACGCGGCGTACCGACTCGTGGCCGAGCTCGTGGGCGCGGGCGGGGGAGACCCGTGGCTGGTCGTCGTCGACGACCTGCACTGGGGCGACCGGTCCTCGGTGACGTTCCTGCTCTACCTGGCGCAGCGCCTGGTCGACCTCCCGGTCGCGCTCCTCGCCACCGTGCGCACCGGCGAGCCCACCGAGGTCGCCGACCTGCTGGGCCGGCTGCTGGTCGAGGTGGGACAGGGCGGCACCACGCTCGGGCCGCTGTCGGCGCAGGCGTGCGGCCAGCTGGTACGTCGTCGCTTCCCCGAGGCCGCGGACAGCTTCTGCGCCGAGTGCGCGCGCGTGACCGGCGGCAACCCGTTGCTGCTCAACGAGCTGCTGCAGGCGGTCGCGACGAGCGGGGCCGCCACCGACGAGCCGGCTGCCGAGCGGCTGCACGAGATCTCGTCGGTCTCGCTGCAGCGCTCCACCGGCCTGCGCCTCTCCGGGGTCGGCGTGGCCGGCCGGGCGGTCGCGGAGGCGGTCGCCGTGCTCGAGCCCGGGGCCCCGCTGCGCCGCGTGGCCGCGCTGGCCGGGCTGCCCACCGAGGACGCCGCCTCGGCCGCCGACGCCCTGGTCCGGGCGGGCGTGCTGGCCTCCAGCGATCCGCCCGCCTTCGCGCACCCGCTCATCCAGTCCACGGTCCGCAGCGCCATCCCGGACGCCGAGCGCGGCACCCGGCACCGCAGGGCGGCCGCGCTCGCCCACGGGGACGGCGCCGGCCCGGAGCAGGTCGCGGCCCACCTGATCTGGTCCACGCGCGCGGGCGACGCGTGGGCGGTCGGCACGCTGCGTGCCGCGGCGGACTCCGCCCGGTCCCGTGGCGCGGCCGAGTCGGCCTGCCGCTACCTCGAGCGCGCGCTCGAGGAGCCCCCGGCCCAGGCCGAGCGGGCCCACGTCCTCGCCGAGCTGGCCGAGGCCGAGCTCCTCACCGGCAGGCTCAGCGCCCTGGAGCGGCTCGACCAGGCGTCGCGAGCCGCGGTGGACCCCGAGACCGAGTCGGCCGTGCTGATCCGGATCGGCGACGTGCTGTTCCAGAGCGGGAAGTACGACGAGGCCGCCGAGGTGTTCGACCGCGCCCTGCAGCAACAACGCGGCGGCGACGCCGAGCTGCACTCGCGGTTGCGGGTCTGCCGGCTCGCCATGGAGACGCTGCGCCCGGGCGGCAAGGTCGGCCCGGACCTGGTCGACGTCCCGGACGAGCAGCTGGAGGGCGGCCGCTTCCTGCAGGCCCACCTCGCCCTCGCGAGCGTCATGGGCGTGACCGACCACGAGCAGACCCGCCGGCTGGCTCGCGGTGCACTCGCGGACGGCGCGATGCTCCGCGAGCAGGGGATCGGCCTGGACCTGATGGTGTCACTGGGCTGCCTGATCTGGTCGGACCTGTTCGACGAGTGCGACGAGGAGGTCGCTCGTGGCCTGGCGGTGGCCGACCGCCAGGCATCCCACCTGGGCAGGGCCAACCTGCTCTTCGGCCGGGCCTGGGCGCGCTACTGGTCGGGGCGGCTCGAGGAGTCCGTCGACGACTCCCTCGCCGCGATCGAGCCGTGGCGAGGGGGCTGGAACGGCCAGATCCACTTCGCGCGCTTCTGGTGCGCCGTGGCGCTCGTCGAGCTGGACCGCCTCGACGAGGCGCAGGCCGTGGTTGACGAGCCGGACTCGCCCGGGCACGGCGCCGACGCCGTCGGGGTCGCCACCATCGAGGTCGCCCGGGGGCGGGTCGCCACTGCTCGTGGGGACCACCGGGCGGCCCGCGAGCACCTGGTGAAGGCCGTGGCGGCCTCGGCGAGCCTGCCGTTCCTGGTCAACCCGACCGTGCTGCCCTGGCGCTCGGAGGCGGCGCTGGCCCACCACGCGGTGGGCGAGGTGGAGGAGGCCCTCGCCCTCGCGGCCGACGAGGTGCGCCTGGCCCGTGCGTACGGCGCCCGTCGGCCGATCGGCGTGGCCCTGCGGGCCCAGGCGCTGGTCGTCGGTGGCGAGGCCGGGCTCGACCTGCTCCGGGAGGCGGTCGAGGCGCTCGCCGCCTCGCCGGCCCGCCTCGAGGAGACCCGTGCGCGGATCGACCTGGGCGCTGCGCTGCGCCGCGCCGGCCGGCGCAGCGAGGCCCGGGAGGTGCTGCGCGAGGGGCTGGACGCGGCCACGCGGCTCGGGGCGGTCCGCCTGCGCGACCGGGCCCGTGCCGAGATGACGGCCGCGGGCGGCCGCCCGCGGCGCGCGGCATTGTCGGGGCCGGAGTCGCTGACCCCCAGCGAGCAGCGGGTCTGTGAGCTGGCCGCGGCCGGGCGCAGCAACCCCCAGATCGCCGCCGAGCTGTTCCTCAGCCGCCGGACCGTGGAGTTCCACCTGCGCGGGGCCTTCCGCAAGCTCGGCATCGGTTCCCGCGACGAGCTGGCGGCGGCGCTGCGCGACGGCTCCTGAGCGGCCGGCGGCAATTCGCCGGCGGGCGGGCCCGCGTGTCCTGCCGGGGAGCGCCCGTCCCGCTCCTTAGCCTTGTGCCACTCCCTTCCCAGCAGCACCATCTTCCTCCAGGGCGGCAGCACATGGCGAACAGCTTCATCGGCCGGGACATGGCCGTGGACCTCGGCACCGCCAACACCCTCGTCTACGTCCGCGGCAAGGGCGTCCTGCTCGACGAGCCCAGCGTCGTCGCGCTCAACGCCACCACCAACGAGATCCTGGCCGTGGGGCACGAGGCCAAGCGGATGATCGGGCGGACCCCCGACAACATCACCGCCATCCGCCCGCTCAAGGACGGCGTCATCGCCGACTTCGAGGCGACCGAGCAGATGCTGCGGTTCTTCATCCAGCAGGTGCACCGCCGCCGGTACTTCGCCAAGCCGCGCATGGTCATCTGCGTGCCCAGCGGCATCACCGCGGTCGAGCAGCGGGCCGTCAAGGAGGCCGGCTACCAGGCCGGCGCCCGCCGGGTCTACATCGTCGAGGAGCCGATGGCCGCCGCGATCGGCGCCGGGCTGCCGGTCCACCAGGCCACCGGGAACATGGTCGTCGACGTCGGCGGCGGCACCACCGAGGTCGCCGTCATCTCGCTCGGCGGCATCGTCACCAGCCTCTCGATCCGCACCGCCGGCGACGACCTCGACCAGGCCATCGTCGCGTGGATGAAGAAGGAGTACTCCCTGATGCTGGGGGAGCGCACCGCCGAGGAGGTCAAGATGACCCTCGGCTCGGCGTTCCCGCTGCCGGACGAGCCCGAGGCGGAGATCCGCGGCCGGGACATGGTCTCCGGCCTGCCGCGGACCGTCGTCGTGTCCAGCGCCGAGGTCCGCCAGGCCCTCGAGGAGCCGCTGCACGCCATCGTCGACGCCGTCCGGGCGACGCTCGACCAGACGCCGCCCGAGCTGGCCGGCGACATCATGGACCGCGGCATCGTGCTGACCGGTGGCGGCGCGTTGCTGCGCGGCCTCGACGAGCGCCTGCGCCACGAGACCGGCATGCCGGTCCACGTCGCCGAGAACCCACTCACCTCCGTGGCCCACGGGGCGGGCAAGTGCGTCGAGGAGTTCGAGGCGCTCCAGCAGGTCCTCGTCTCCGACCCCCGGCGGTACTGATGGGTCTCGACAAGCTCGGCCACCGGACCGCGAGGCTCGGCCGGTTCAGGGGGCGGCGCGAGCGGCGCTGGAGCGGCGCGGGCCGGCTCGACGAGCGGTCCCGCCCCTCGCGCTCGCTGCTCGTGGCGCTGGTGCTGGCCAGCCTCACGCTCATCACCCTCGACTACCACGGCGGCGACGACTCCCCGGTGGAGTCGGCCCGGCGCGGGGTGGGCGAGGTCTTCGGCCCGGTCGAGACCGGCACCGCCACCGCGATCCGGCCGTTCACGGCCGTGCCCGACTGGTTCCGCTCCCGCGGCGACCTCAACGACGACGTCGCCCGGCTCGAGGCCGAGAACTCCCGGCTGCGCTCGCAGGCCGCCACCGCGGACTACGACCGCAACCGCCTCCAGGAGTACGACGGCCTCACCGCCGCCGCCGACGACCTGGGCTACGCGCTGGTCCCGGCCCGGGTGGTCGCACTCGGCCCGGCCCAGTCCTTCTCCGACGCGGTCACCATCGACGCGGGATCGCGGGCCGGCATCCGCCCGGACATGACGGTCATCAACAACGACGGGCTGGTCGGCCGCGTCCTGCGGGTCACTAGCACCACCGCGACCGTGCTGCTGGTCGTCGACACCGACTCGGTGGTCGGCGGCCGGGTGGGGGAGAGCATGGAGGTCGGCTTCCTGCACGGCCGCGGCGTCGTCGGTGATGCGGGCCGCCTCGACCTCGAGCTCGTCGACGAGTCCGAGGTGCCGGCGAAGCACGACACGGTGGTGACCTGGGGCAGCGAGGACGGCGCGCCGTACGTCGCCGGGGTCCCGGTCGGTCGGGTCACCAGCGTCTACAGCAGCGTCCGGGAGAGCACCCAGCGCGCCGTCATCGACCCGTACGTCGACTTCGGCTCCCTGGACCTGGTCGGCGTGGTCGTGCCGTCCGGCACCCACAGCGACCGGGCCGTCATCGAGGCGGACGGGAGCATGCGGTGAGCCTGATGCGTGGCGTCGTCGCGGCCCTGGCCGTCTCGCTCGCGCTGGTGCTGCAGGTGACGGTCTTCCCGCACCTCGCCTGGCAGGGCATCGTCCCCAACCTGTGCCTCCTGGTCGTCGTCGGCGCGGCGCTGACCCGCGGCCCGCAGTTCGCCGCGGTCCTCGGCTTCCTGGCCGGCGTGGCGCTCGACCTGGCCCCGCCGGCCGACCACGTGGCCGGCCGGTGGGCCCTGGCCCTGGTGGTCGTCGGGTACCTGGCCGGCCGGGTCCGCCAGGACGTCCGGCCGACCGCCATGGCCGTGGTGGCCACCGTGGCCGCCTCCTCGTTCGTCGGCACCTCCGTCTTCGCGATCAGCGGCCTCGTGCTGCGTGACCCCGCGCTGGGCGTCCCCGACCTGCTCCGGGTGATCCTCGTCGCGGTGGTGTGGGACGTGCTGCTGACGCCCTTCGTGCTGCCGCTGGTGATGCGGATGTTCCAGGCCCTCGAGCCGGCCCGGACCGCGTGATGGCGCCCTCGAACCCGGGGAGCCCGTCGGGCCGCCTCTCCGCCACCGCGACGACCAAGAGCCGGTTGCGGCTGCTCGTCATCCAGGCGCTGGTCTTCTCCCTCTTCGCCACGCTCTTCGTGCGGCTGTACTACCTCCAGGTCGTCGGCGGCGAGGAGTACCACGCCCAGGCCGCCTCGCAGTCGGTGCGCGAGGTGGTCGTGCAGCCCCAGCGTGGCCTGATCGTCGACGACATGGGCCGCCCCCTGGTCGCCAACCGCACCTCGTGGGTGGTCTCGGTGGACCGCAGCATGCTGGACAAGATGTCGCACGCCCAGCGCGAGAAGCTGGTCGAGCGGCTCGCCTCGGTCGTGGACCAGGAGGCCGGCACGATCCGCAAGCGCCTGGTCACCTGCGGTGACCCGGGCAGCGTGACGGGCACCTGCTGGAACGGCTCGCCGTACCAGCCGGTCCCGGTCGCCACCGACGTCCCGCAGGGGATCGCGCTGCGCATCCTGGAGCAGCCCGAGGACTTCCCGTCGGTGGTCGCGGAGCGGCAGAGCGTGCGGGCCTACCCGCACCCGTTCGGGGTCAACCTCGCCCACGTGCTCGGCTACCTCAGCCCGATCACCGAGAAGGAGTACGACCAGGCCCAGAGGGACGGCGACCGCTCGGTCAACGGCGCCTCCTCGGTCGGCCGGGCCGGCGTCGAGAAGCAGTACGACGCGTGGTTGCGCGGCATGCCCGGCTACAAGCGGGTGGCCGTCGACTCGATGGGCCGCGTGCTCGGCGACGACAGCGAGGTCGACGGGCAGCCGGGCGACACCCTGGTCACCTCGATCGACGCCAAGGTCCAGGGCGTGGTCGAGAAGCAGCTCGCGCAGACCATCAAGCTCGCCCGGCAGACCTACGACCCGGTCACCCACATGAACTACAAGGCCGACTCCGGCGCCGTGGTGGTGATGGAGGCGAAGACCGGGCGGATCGTGTCGATGGCCAGCCAGCCGACGTACGACCCCTCGGTGTGGGTCGGCGGGATCACCGACAAGCAGCTGGCCCACCTGTACTCCGACGCGGCCGGCACCCCGCTGCTGGCGCGGGCCACCCAGGGCCAGTTCGCCCCCGGCTCGACGTGGAAGCCGATCATGACCGTCGGCGCGCTCAACAACGGCTTCTCGCCCTCGACCCGGCTGGACTGCTCCGGCGGGCTCCAGGTCGGCAACCGCTGGTTCAAGAACTACGAGTCGGCCTCCTACGGGATGATCGGCTTCGACCGCGCGCTGCAGCTCTCGTGCGACACGTTCTTCTACCGGGTCGGGCTGCACTACTGGAACAAGTACGGCTCCGACCCGACGAACGTCGACGCCAAGGACCCGCTGGTCCAGGAGGCCAAGAACTTCGGCTTCGGCAGCGAGACCGGCATCGACCTGCCGGGCGAGGCCAGCGGCCGGATCGCCGACCGGCACTGGAAGCTCGCCTACTGGAAGTCCATGAAGAGCTACTACTGCACGATGGACCGCAAGGGGAACGCCCCCAGCTCCTTCCTGCGGGTCTTCGCCCACGAGTTCTGCCTCGAGGGCAGCTACTACCGCGCCGGCGACGCGGTGAACTACTCGATCGGCCAGGGCGACACGATCGTGACGCCGCTGCAGCTCGCCCGCGCGTACGCCGCCCTCTCCAACGGTGGCACCCTGTGGCAGCCGCGGATCGCGAAGGCGATCGTCAGCGCCGACGGCAAGGTGCTCAAGCGGTTCGGGCCCCGTTCCAGCGGCAAGGTCGACGCCTCGCCGGCGAGCCTGCGCTACGTCAACCAGGCCCTGCTCGGTACGCCCCGGGTCGGCACGCTGGCCTGGAAGTTCATCGACTTCCCCCTGGACACG
Organism: Nocardioides koreensis; assembly: GCF_039531775.1. Taxonomy (NCBI): domain Bacteria; kingdom Bacillati; phylum Actinomycetota; class Actinomycetes; order Propionibacteriales; family Nocardioidaceae; genus Nocardioides; species Nocardioides koreensis. The sequence goes on from NZ_BAAAQR010000012.1 coordinate 121,687, forward strand.
GTGCACATCCGCGGCAAGACCGGCTCGGCCGAGGTCTACGGCAAGCAGTCGACCTCCTGGGTCGCGACCTTCGACGAGAACTACGTCGTGATCATGATGGTCAGCCAGGCCGGCACCGGCTCGGGCACGTCCGGCCCGGCCGTGCGCAAGATCTGGGAGGCGCTCTACGGCATCGACGGGATGAACGTCGACCCCGGCCACGCAGCCATCCCCGGCACGGTCCCGCCCGCGGGACTGCCCACGTTCATGAAGGACGGCTCGATCCTGCCGCCCGCCCGGGAGGACTGACATGCCCCTCGCCCCCAGCCCGCGCTCCGCCCGCACGACCCTGCGCGCCCCCGGCCTCGACTGGCTGCTCATGCTCGCGGTGCTCGCCCTGGTCACGCTCGGCAGCCTGCTGGTGTGGTCGGCCACCTCCCACCGCGAGGACCTCACCCTCGGCGACCCCACGGCGTACCTGAAGAAGCAGCTGGTCAACGTCGCCATCGGCCTGGTGCTGCTGGTGACGGTGATGGCCACCGACCACCGCTGGGTACGGATCGTGGCCCCGCTGGTCTACCTCGCCTCGATCGTGGGGCTGGTGCTGGTGCTGACCATGGGCTCGACGATCAACGGCTCCCGGTCCTGGCTCCAGCTGGGCAGCATGTCCATCCAGCCCTCGGAGTTCGCCAAGCTCGCGGTCGTGATCGGCATGGCGCTGATCGTGGCCGAGCGCGCCGAGGGACGCTGGCAGAACCAGGTCGGCACCGTCGAGGTGGTCGGCATGCTCGTCGTCGCCGGCGTCCCCGCCTCGCTGATCATGCTGCAGCCCGACCTCGGCACGATGCTGGTGCTGTCGGCGACCGTGTTCGGCGTGCTGGCGACCTCCGGCGCGCCGCGTCGCTGGCTGGCCCTGCTCGGGATCGGCGGCGTCACCGCGGCGGCGGCCGGGATCGCGGCGGGGTTCCTCAAGCAGTACCAGGTCGACCGGTTCATGGCCTTCACCAACCCCGACCTCGACCCCCAGGGTGCCGGCTACAACACCGAGCAGGCCCGGATCGCGGTCGGCAACGGCGGGCTCTTCGGGCAGGGCCTCTTCCACGGCTCGCAGACCCGGGCCGGCTTCGTGCCCGAGCAGCACACCGACTTCATCTTCACGGTCGCGGGCGAGGAGCTCGGCCTGGTCGGGGCCGGGGTGCTGATCGCGCTGCTCGGCATCGTGATCTGGCGGGCCCTGGCCATCGCCCGGCACACCGACGACGTCTTCGGCCGGGTCGCCGCCGCCGGGATCGCCTGCTGGTTCGGCTTCCAGGCGTTCCAGAACGTCGGCATGTGCCTGGGCATCATGCCGGTCACCGGCGTGCCCCTGCCGTTCGTGTCGTACGGCGGCAGCTCGATGTTCGCGGGGATGCTCGCTATCGGGCTGCTCCAGAACATCCACCTGCGCTCGACCGCCTCGCTGCCGACGCGCTACGTCATGCCGGTCCGCGTGCTCGTCTCCCGCTGAGCGGGTCGCAGCGGGATACTGCCGACATGGCGTACGACGAGGAGCTGGCGGACCGGGTCCGGGACCTGGTGGAGGGTGAACCGGGCCTGAGCGAGAAGCGCATGTTCGGCGGGCTCGCCTTCCTCGTGAACGGGAACATGGCGGTGAGCGCCAGCAGCCAAGGTGGTCTCCTGCTGCGCATCGAACCGACCCGGACCGAGTCGCTGGTGGACGGCCAGCACGTGCGTCGCTTCGAGATGCGCGGCCGGGAGATGGACGGGTGGCTGCGCGTGGACGTCGCGGTGCTCGGCACCGACGAGGAGCTCCGCCGCTGGGTGGACCACGGCCTGGCGTACGCCCGGACGCTCCCGCCCAAGTAGCGGGTCCCAGGGCTGCGCGGACATGTCCGCACCCTGGGCAGCGACACCCAAGGCGGCCCTAGGCTCGAGGTCGATGAGCACGAGCCCCACGAGCCCCGCACCGGCCGAGACCGGCGAGTACTCCCACGCACAGGTGCTGACGATCCTGTCCGGCCTGATGATGGGCATGTTCCTCGGGGCGCTCGACCAGACCATCGTGAGCACGGCGATCCGGACCATCGCCGACGACCTGCACGGGCTGTCGGTGCAGGCCTGGGTCACCACGGCGTACCTGATCACCTCGACGATCGCGACGCCGATCTACGGCAAGCTCGGCGACCTCTACGGCCGCAAGAAGCTGTTCATGTTCGCGATCACGATCTTCATCGTCGGCTCCGCGCTGTGCTCGTTCGCGACCTCGATGTACATGCTCGCCGCGTTCCGGGCCTTCCAGGGGATCGGTGCCGGTGGCCTGTTCACGCTGGTCCTGGCGATCGTCGGCGACATCGTCTCGCCCCGGGAGCGCGCTCGCTACACCGGCTACTTCATGGCGATGTTCGGCACCTCCAGCGTGCTCGGGCCGGTGATCGGCGGCTTCTTCGCGGGGCAGGGCGTGCTGCTGGGCGTGGCCGGCTGGCGCTGGGTATTCCTGGTCAACGTGCCGATCGGCATCGCGGCGCTGGCGGTGGTTGCCCGCACCCTGCACCTGCACCACGAGCGGCGCGAGGTCCGGATCGACTGGTGGGGAGCGACCTGGCTGGTCGTCGCGCTGGTGCCGCTGCTGACCGTGGCCGAGCAGGGTCGCGCGTGGGGCTGGGGCTCCGGGCGCTCGGTCACGGCGTACGTTGTCGGCGCCGTCGGGCTGGTGGCCTTCGTGGCGGCCGAGGCCCGGATGGGGGACGCCGCGCTGATCCCGCTGCGGATCTTCCGGATCCGCCCGGCGGCGGTGGCCATCGCGGCCAGCGTCATCGTGGGCATGGCCATGTTCGGCGGCATCATGCTGCTGCCGCTGTACATGCAGATCGTCCACGACGCCTCACCGACCGAGGCGGGCTTCCTGATGCTGCCGATGGTGGTCGGGATGATGGCCGCATCGATCGGCTCCGGCCAGGTGATCTCGCGGACCGGTCGCACCCGCCCGTTCCCCATCGCCGGATCCCTGCTGATCACCGCCGGACTGCTCCTGCTCTCGCTGGCGGGAGCCGACACGCCCCTGGTCCTGGTGCTGCTGTCGATGTTCGTGCTCGGCCTCGGCCTCGGCAACTGCATGCAGCCGCTGCTGCTGGTCCTGCAGAGCGCGGTGCCGCCCCGCGACATCGGCGTCGCGTCGAGCTCCGCGACGTTCTTCCGGCAGATCGGGGGCACCCTCGGTGTCGCGATCTTCCTGTCCATCCTGTTCGGCAGCGTCGGCGGCAACATCGCCGACGCGGTGCGCACGGAGTCCCGGACCGCTGCCTGGTCGGCGACCGTGCACGACCCGCAGGTGCTGGCGGACCCGCTGGACCGGGCGGTCGTCGAGTCGCTCCAGCACCCGACGCCCGACGGGGGAGTCCTGGGCCAGGTCCAGGACGACTCGTCGATCATCGGCCGGATGGACGCCGTGCTGGCCCACCCCTTCAAGGCGGGCTTCGCGGACTCGATGTCCACGGTCTTCCTGATCGCCGGAGTGGTGGCCTTCCTCGCCTTCCTGGTGCTGCTGCTGATGCCGCAGGTCGAGCTGCGGGCCACCTCCGCCAGTGCGGCGGCCCGCTCCGAGGGCCTGGCGGCCGCCGCCCCGCGCGAGGACGAGGTGCGCTGAGTCCCGTCATCATCCCAACGGCCCGCTTGGGCCATGGTGAACCACTCGCCGGGGTGCGACCGTGGCGGTGTGGCGCCTGCAGAGCTGCTGCGCGAGGCCGTTGAGCGTCGTGCGGTCTCGGGCCATGAGGGAAAGTCGGGAGCCGGTCTCGAGCGGGTCCGGCTCGCCGACGGCCGCGTGCTGCTCGTGAAGCGGGTGACGCCCGGTGCGGACTTCACCCTGGACCTGACCGGCGGGGGCCCCTCGCGCGAGTACCTGCTGTGGCGCTCCGGGGTGCTCGACGCGCTGCCGGACGGCGTAGGTCATGCCGTGGTCGACGGGTGGCTCGAGGGCGCCACGACGGTGCTGGTGATGCGCGACCTGGGCGACGCCGTCCTGACGTGGGAGGACCGGCTGCCGGCGGCGCAGGCCGTGGCCGTCATGGAGCGGCTGGCCACGCTGCACCGACGGTTCCTCGGGGACCCGCCGGCGGACCTGGCGCCGCTCGAGCTGGTGCTCACCCTGTTCGCACCCCGGCGGATCCGGGGCCTCGCGGCCCAGGGCAGCGAGCTGATGGCCCTCGCCTGCCGGGGGTGGGAGATCTTCGCCGACGCCGTCCCCTCCGACGTGGCCGGTCCGGTGCTCGGGCTGCTGGACGACGTGCGTCCCCTCGTCGCCGCGCTCGCGTCCGGGCCGGTCACCCTGACCCACGGTGACGCCGCCACGGTCAACATGGCCTTCGAGGGCGAGGACCTCGTGCTCCTCGACTGGGCGATGCCGACGGCGGCGCCGGGTGCGCTGGACGTGGCCCGGTTCCTGGCCGGCTGCTCCTCGGTCGTGGAGCCGAGCCGCGAGGCGCTGCTGGCGGCGTACCGGCGGGCCGCGGGCCCCGCGGCCGACGAGAGGTCGGTGCGGCTGGCCCTGCTCTCCGGCCTCGTCTGGCTGGGCTGGAACAAGGCACTGGACGCTGCGGAGCACCCGGACCCGGCGACGAGGCGGCGCGAGAGGGCGGACCTCGACTGGTGGGTCCGCGCGGCACGAACCACGCTCGAGAGAGGCGAACCCTGATGGATCTCAAGACCCTGTACGCCCGCACCGTGGAGGGGTGGGCGGAGCGCGTCAACGCGGTCCCGGCCGATCGCTGGGACGACCCCACTCCCTGCCGTGACTGGACCGTCCGCGAGCTCGTCAACCACGTGTGCGCGGAGGACCTGTGGACCGCGCCGCTCGTCTCGGGCCGCACCATCGAGGAGGTGGGGCACCGGTTCGACGGTGACCTGCTGGGCGGGGACCCGATCCGCAGCGCCCTGGCGGCCGCCTCCGACGCCACGCGCGCGGTGGCCGACTCCCCGCCGGAGGGCGCCACCGTCCACCTGTCCTACGGCGACGAGCAGCTCGAGGAGTACGTCCTCCAGCTGGCTGCCGACCACCTGATCCACGGCTGGGACCTGGCGGTGGCGACGGGCGGCGACCCGCGGCTCGATCCGGCCCTCGTGGCCGAGGTGTCCGCCTGGTTCGCCGAGCGCGAGGAGCTCTACCGGGCGGCCGGCGTCGTCGGTCCCCGCGCCGCGTCGCACGGGGACGCCCAGGGCGACCTGCTCGCGAGCGCCGGCCGGGACTCCGAGTGGGGCCCCAACCACGCCGCCATGGCCCGGTTCTCCGCAGCCTTCGGCAGCGGCGACGTCGACGAGATCATGGCGCTGATGACCGACGACTGCGTGTTCGAGGCGACCGGGCCGGCCCCGGACGGGCGCCGGCACGAGGGTGCCGAGGCCGTGCGCGCCGTGTGGGACGAGCTCTTCGGGCAGACCCGGGAGGCGGTCTTCACCGAGGAGGAGCTGTTCGTCTGTGGCGACCGCGGCGTGCTGCGGTGGCGGTTCGACTGGACCGACGAGCAGGGGACGCCCGGCCACGTCCGCGGGGTCGACGTGCTCCGGCTGCGGGACGGGCGGGTCGCCGAGAAGCTGTCGTACGTCAAGGGCTGACCCCGTCCCACCTCGCTCGGAGGTCCCCCTCCGCCCATGCTTGGATGGAGCCATGACCGAGCACACCATTGACCCGGCCATCGTCGAGGCGGTCCACGTCGTCGCCAACCGCTTCGGCGCCGCTGGGCTCGAGGACCTCATCACCGAGGCCCAGCGCGAGCTGGGCGAGGCGCGCGCGGCGCTCGAGAAGCTCGCCCGCGAGACCCCGTGACCCTCAGCGCGTGAGCCGCTTCAGCCGGCCGCGCGCCGAGGACCCCGCCGTCAGCGACACCAGTCCCGCGGCCCTGCCCAGGCCGTGGGGCGGCATGTTGCCGTAGACCGCTTCGTACTCCCCGGCGCGCACCAGGTAGGTCTCGTGCCAGATGCCCGACCTGGGGTCGCGGCCCACGCGCCTCCAGTAGCTGCGCCACGCCGGCCGGTGCGGGGCGTCGTCGTCGTTCGCGAACCGCTCGAGGTCCTCGAACGAGCGCCAGTACTGCACGTTCATCGTCAGCCCGTAGGTCTCGTAGCCCAACAGGCCCTTCTCGGGATGCTGGCCCAGGTGCTTGAGCATGTACGGCATCCCGCGCACGCCCCCGAGGTCGCGCAGGCTGCGGACCGGATGTCGTACGTCGATCCGCGCGCCGATCAGGAACACCACGAAGTCGCCGTCGATGTGGGCCGCCCAGCGACCCGGTCGCACCTGCGCCATCCTTGGATGCTCCCGCCCGGCGCGCGCGCCGACAAGGGTCGACCGGCCTGCATCGGTTCGCCCGCGGCCGGACGGGCGACGTACCCTAGGTCGATCCCCGATCCGTTGTGAGGAACTGCTGTGTCCAAGAGCCTGTTCGCCCGTCTCGAGCCACGGCTGTCGTCGGTCTCGAAGCCGATCCAGTACGTCGGCGGCGAGCTGAACTCCACGGTCAAGGACTGGGACTGCGCGCCCGAGGGCGAGACGGTCCGCTGGGCGCTGATGTACCCCGACGCCTACGAGGTCGGCCTGCCCAACCAGGGCGTGCAGATCCTCTACGAAGTGCTCAACGAGCGCGACTGGGTCGTCGCCGAGCGCACCTACGCCGTGTGGCCCGACATGGAGCAGGTCATGCGCGAGGGCGACGCGGACGGGCCGATCCCGCAGTTCACCGTCGACGCCCACCGCCCGGTGCGCGACTTCGACCTCTTCGGGCTGAGCTTCTCCACCGAGCTCGGCTACACCAACATGCTCAACGCCCTCGACCTGGCCGGGATCCCGCTGCACGCGGTCGACCGCGGCGAGGACGACCCGGTCGTGCTGGCCGGCGGCCACGCGGCGTTCAACCCCGAGCCGATCGCGGACTTCCTCGACGCAGCCGTCCTCGGTGACGGCGAGGAGGTCGTGCTCGCGATCTCCGAGGTGGTGCGCGAGTGGAAGGGCGAGGGCCGCCCGGGAGGGCGCGACGAGCTGCTGCGCCGGCTCGCGGTCAGCGGCGGCGTCTACGTGCCGAAGTTCTACGACGTGGGGTACGCCGAGGACGGCTCGATCGAGGCCGTCGTGCCGAACCGGCCCGGCATCCCGTTCCGGGTGCGCAAGCACACCCTGATGGACCTCGACGCCTGGCCCTACCCGGCCAAGCCGCTGGTGCCGCTCGCCGAGACCGTGCACGAGCGCTTCTCCGTCGAGATCTTCCGCGGCTGCACCCGCGGCTGCCGCTTCTGCCAGGCCGGCATGATCACCCGCCCGGTGCGCGAGCGCTCGATCGAGACCATCGGCGACATGGTCGAGAACGGCATCCGCAAGTCCGGCTTCGAGGAGGTCGGCCTGCTCTCGCTCTCCTCGGCCGACCACACCGAGATCGGTGACGTCGCCAAGGGCCTGGCCGACCGGTACGACGGCTCCAACGTCTCGCTGTCGCTGCCCTCGACCCGCGTCGACGCGTTCAACATCACCCTCGCCAACGAGTTCTCGCGCAACGGTCGGCGCTCGGGCCTGACGTTCGCGCCCGAGGGCGGCTCGGAGCGGATGCGCAAGGTGATCAACAAGATGGTCACCGAGGAGGACCTGATCCGCACCGTCGCCACGGCGTACTCCCACGGCTGGCGGCAGGTGAAGCTCTACTTCATGTGCGGCCTGCCCACCGAGACCGACGAGGACGTGCTGGCCATCGCCGATCTGGCGAAGAAGGTCATTGCCAAGGGTCGGGAGGTCTCCGGCCGCAACGACATCCGGTGCACCGTCTCGATCGGGGGCTTCGTGCCCAAGCCGCACACGCCGTTCCAGTGGGCCGCGCAGCTCGACCACGAGACCACCGACGAACGGCTCAAGAAGCTCCGCGACACCGTCCGCGAGGACAAGCGGTACGGCCGCGCCATCGGCTTCCGCTACCACGACGGCAAGCCCGGGATCGTCGAGGGGCTGCTCTCGCGGGGCGACCGCCGGGTCGGCGCGATCGTCGAGCAGGTCTGGCGCGACGGCGGCCGCTTCGACGGCTGGAGCGAGCACTTCTCCTACGACCGCTGGATCGAGTCGGCCGAGAAGGCGCTGGCCCCCACCGGCGTCGACCTGGACTGGTTCACCACCCGCGAGCGGGAGTACGACGAGGTCCTGCCCTGGGACCACCTCGACTCCGGCCTCGACAAGGACTGGCTGTGGGCCGACTGGGAGGACGCCATCGACCCCGACTCCGACGTCGAGGTCGAGGACTGCCGCTGGACGCCCTGCTACGACTGCGGGGTGTGCCCGGAGATGGACACCGAGATCCAGATCGGCCCGACGGGGCAGAAGCTGCTCCCGCTCAGCGTGGTCTGACCCCGCCCGCACGAGGCCGGTCGTCAGCGGACCGGTGCGCAGCCGGCCGGCAGCCACCCACCGGTTCAGCCGTGCGATGACGCTCCGCCCACCAGCAGCAGCGCGTACGCCGCCAGCGACTTCGCGTCGGTGATGGCGCCGTCCCTGATCATGCGCTCGATGTCACCACGCGAGAACCAGGCCGACCGCATGTCCTGCTCCGCCTGCTCGCGCTGCGGCGCCTCCTGGGTCAGGTCGGTGGCCAGGAAGACGCTGCACCGCTGGTTCAACGTGCTGGGTGTGACGTCGAGCGTCCCGAGCGGCACCAGGCTGCCGGCCACGAGTCCCGTCTCCTCGCGGAGCTCGCGCGCGGCGACCTCGGTGGCGTCCAGGTCGAGGCGCTCGTCTGCGCTCCCGGAGGGGAACTCCCAGCGTCGGCCACCGACGGGGTGGCGGTACTGCTCCACGAGATGCAGCCGGTCGCCGTCACCGGGGATGACCAGCGCGATGTCGGAGGTGTCCACCACCCAGTAGGTGCCGGTGGATCCGTCCGAGCGACGCACGGCGTCCTCCCGGACCGCGATCCAGGGGTTGGCGTACACCTGATGGCTGCCCAGGGTCTCCATGCGAGCCAGTATGGGCAGCCGCGAGCCACTCTCGCTCGCGCGCCGCGCGGCCGGGGAACCGCTCATCGTGAGTGCGCATCGGAGGGGCGCGACTCGCGACGGGGGATCTGGTCCTCGATCGCGGCCGGGCGGGCGACGTACAGCCCGAGGGCGATCTGCGGGACCATCAGCAGCGTCAGCATCAGCAGGGGAGCGGTCCAGGCCCCGGTGGCGTCGTACAACGCGCTCATCGCGAACGGTCCGAGCGCGGCGATCAGGTAGCCGGTGGACTGGGTGAACCCCGACAGCGCGGCGGTGCCCTGCGGCGTCCGGGCGCGCAGCCCGATCAGGGTCAGCACGATCGGGAAGGTCACCGCGCCGATGCCGACCAGGATCGCGCCGGGGACGGCGAAGCCGTGCGGGGCGATGATCAGTCCGACGTACCCGAGCGGGTAGCAGGCCATGATCGCCAGCAGGATGGCGCGCTGGTCGGTGCGTCGCGCGACGGCGGCCGGGGCCCACAACGACAGCGGGATCGACATGGCCGCCACCAGCGCGACCAGGGCGCCGGCCTGGCCGGCGGTGTAGCCGTTGTCCCGCCACAGCTGGGCGAACCAGCCGAAGACCGAGTAGGCCTGCAGCGACTGCAGCCCGAAGAAGAGCGCCATGGCCACCCCCAGCCGGGTGCGGGCGACGTCGGCCGACCGGATCGACCGCGCGGTCGGCTCGAGGCTCCGGTCGTGGGTGACCAGCCCGACCCAGGGCAGCGCGGCGAGCAGCGCGACCGCCGCCCACGCCCCGAGCCCCCAGCGCCAGGAGCCGGCCGCCTGGGACAGCGGGACGGTGATCAGGAGCGCGCCGGTGAGCCCGACCGCGAGCGCGGTCGTGTAGATGGCGGTGACCCGGCCGATCCGGTCGGGGAAGTGCAGCTTGACCAGGCTCGGCAGCAGCACGTTGGCCATCGCCATGCCGCCGAGCGCGACGAGCGAGAGGACCAGGAACAGCGCCTCGCTGTCGCTGACCGCCCGGCCGAGGAGCCCGAGGACCGCGGCGAGCAGCGCCAGCAGCGTGACCCGGTGGACCCCGATCCTGCGGGCCGCCGCGGGGGCGAGGGCCCCGAAGACGGCGAAGCCGATCACCGGCAGCGAGGTGAGCAGCCCGGCGGCCGCGGGCGACATCCCCAGCGACGACCGCACCTCGGCGAGGACCGGACCGACGCTGACCGCAGCCGGGCGGAGGTTCAGCGAGAGGAGGACGAGTCCGGTGAGGATGACGAGGGAGGTACGCCGGGCGGTCACTCGTCCCATCCTCGCAGGGCCCCGGTTGTCGGCGGGCTCGGGCAGGATGAGTGCATGCAGCACATCCCCGACGACGAGCGGCGGGCCCGGCTCGCGCGCCGCCACGCCGTCGCTCCCGGGCAGCGCGTGGCGGACCCGGTCGCGGCGACCCGGGCGATGACGGTGCTCCACTCGACCGAGCCGGCGACGGTCTACCTCTCGCTGTTCGCGCGGGTCGACGGCGTCACCCACGACGACGTGGACCGGGTGCTCTACGCCGAGCGGTCCCTGGTCAAGCAGCTGGCCATGCGGCGCACGCTGTTCGTCTTCCCCCGCGACCTGCTCCCGGCCGCGTGGGGCATCGCCTCGGCCCGTGTCGCGGCGCAGCAGCGGACACGCCTGGCGAAGGACGTGGAGCGGGCAGGGATCGCCGAGGACGGGTCGATCTGGCTCGATGCCGCGTGCGCCGCGGTCCTCGACCGGCTGGCCGACGGGTCTGCCCTGGGCGCACAGGAGCTGCGGGAGCAGGTCCCCGAGCTCCAGGGCCGCATCGACATGGCGGTGGGCAAGTCCTACGGCGGCAACTTCCCGATCGCGCCCCGGGTGCTGACCCAGCTGGGCGTCGAGGCGGCCATCGTGCGCGGCCCCAACGGCGGTCACTGGCGGCTCTCGCGGCCCCGGTGGACGCTGATGCACCACTGGCTGGGGGAGGAGGCGACCCCGCTGAAGGCCGACGAGGGGTACGCCGAGCTGGTCGCGCGCTGGCTGGCGTCCTTCGGCCCGGGGACCACCGCCGACCTGCAGTGGTGGCTGGGCGCGACGGCGGGCGCGGTGAAGCGGGCGCTGGCCGACGTCGGGGCGGTCCAGGTCTCGCTCGATGGCGACGCGGTGGGCTGGGTGCTGCCCGGCGACACGGAGCCGGTGGACTGGGACGGACCGTGGGCGGCGCTGCTGCCGGTGCTCGACCCGACCGTGATGGGCTGGAAGGAGCGGGGGTTCTTCCTCGGCCCGCACGGACCCGCCCTGTTCGACACCAACGGCAACGCCGGCACCACCGCCTGGTGGGACGGCCGCGTCGTGGGGTGCTGGGTCCAGGACGCCGAGGGCGTGGTGCGGCTGGAGCTGCTCGAGGAGGTGCCGGCCGCGGGGCGGGACGCGCTGGAGGCGGAGGCCTCCCGGCTCACGACCTGGCTGGCCGGCACGCGGGTGAGCACGGTCTACCCCTCACCGGCCATGAAGGCCGCGGCCGCGCGGCTGGGCGTCTGACTCTCGGGTGAACGGTGGCCTGTTCACCGCCGGGCCGCCAGACCCCCGGCCAGCCGCGACTGCGCAGCCTGCGGGTTCGAGCCTTAACCTTTGCGGATGCGTGAACAGCCCGAGCAGCAGGCCCCACCGGTCCAGCGACTCCGCGTGAGGTACGCCAAGCGGGGACGACTGCGTTTCACCAGCCACCGCGACTTCAGCCGGGCGTTCGAGCGGGCGGTCTTCCGGGCCCGTGTCCCGATGGCCTACTCCTCGGGTTTCAACCCGCACCCGCGCATCTCCTACGCCGGCGCGGCGCCGACCGGGTCGGCGAGCGAGGCGGAGTACCTCGAGATCGCGCTGGCCGAGGTTGTGACCCCGGACAGCATCCACGTGGCGCTCGAGGAGTCGCTGCCCGACGGCCTGGACATCCTCGAGGTGGTCGAGTCGCCGGGCGGATCCCTGGCCGACCGCCTGGAGGCGAGTCGCTGGAGCCTGGAGATCGCCACACCCGTCGAGGAGGCCGAGGGCGCCGTCGAACGGTTCCTGGCGACCGAGTCGGTCCCGGTCCAGCGGATGACCAAGAAGGGGATGCGGGAGTTCGACTGCCGCGCGGCGGTGGTGTCCCTCGGGGCGGCCGCGCACGAGCGCGGCGCCTGCCTCGACCTGGTGCTCCGGCACACGGTTCCCGCCGTCCGGCCGGACGACGTCCTGACCGGGCTCGCGGCGGTCTCCGGGCTCGCCGCGGGTGAGTCGCCGCTGCTCACCCGGCTCGCGCAGGGCCCGCTGGACGAGGCGACCGGCGAGATCGGTGACCCGCTGCGCGGTTCGGTATAGGACCCTTTCGGGTGGCGTGTGCGATACTCGCCGTGGTTGACGACGGATGGCTTGCTGTCCACGAGTCGACCCGACGACGTTCTCGCCGTCCCCGCCCGGGGTCGGCACAGTGGGTGTACGTCCTCGCCAGACCGCGACGCGGCAGGTGGGTCGGTGACAGCGACCCGCGGCAGTCAGACCGACTGCGCCCGGCGACCGCGGCAGGTGATGTGTCGGCCATCCAGTGACGCGCTGCGGAGAGTGTCGTCGCCATCGAAGGCTTAGCGCCGTCGACCCTGAGCTCGCGGGTCCCGGCGTCCGACACGCCCGGTGCCGAGGCACCGGGTCGAGGAGCAGTACATGCCCGACGACCTCCACACCGCAGAATCCACCACGGGCGAGGAAGTTCCGGCGCCCGACGCCGGCGCCGCCCCCGCCGAGATCGACGGGGCCGAGGCCGCGCCGGTGAAGAAGGCGGCCGCGCGGAAGACCACCGCGAAGAAGGCCCCCGCCAAGAAGGCGGCCACGAAGAGGACCACCGCGAAGAAGACGGCGGCCCCGGTGGCCGACGAGCCGCTCCCGGTCGTCGAGGACCTCGCGAGCGAGCCGTCGCCGCAGCCCGCCGAGGAGGCCCCGGCGAAGAAGGCGGCTGCCAAGAAGACCACGGCCAGGAAGACGGCCGCCAAGAAGACCACCACGAAGAAGACGGCCGCGAAGAAGGCCGCCCCCGCCGAGGCTCCGCTCGAGCTTCCCGTCGAGGAGGAGCCCGCCCGGCCTCCGGCTGCCGAGACTCCCGAAGAGCCGGCCGCCGTCGAGGCCGCGGCCCCGATGCTGCTGTTCAAGGCTCCCGAGCCCACGAAGGCACCGGCCAAGCGCACCCGCAAGGCCGCCCAGCCGAAGCCTGAGACCCAGGCCGACCAGGGCGAGGCCACCGCCGAGGCAGAGGGCAAGGCCGAGCCGGAGGGCAAGGCCGCGCAGCCGGCCAAGGCAGAGAAGTCGGGCAAGGGCGGCAAGTCCGGCAAGTCCGGCAAGTCCGCGGGCCCGGCGTCGTCCGAGACCGAGACCGAGACCCAGGCCGCGCCCGCTGCCGAGCAGCCCGCGGCGCAGGGCCCCGGCGAGTCCGCGGACGGCGAGGAGGGCGAGGGCGGTGAGGGCGGCGGTCGTCGCCGGCGCCGCCGCGGTGGCCGTCGGCGCCGCAAGTCCGGTGAGGGCGAGAACGGCGACGCCCAGAACGGCTCCGCCGCCGAGCAGGAGCCCGAGACGACCGAGCCCGAGGCCGAGTCCGAGGAGACCGGGGGCGACGGGTCCTCGCGCCGCCGCCGCCGGCGTCGCCGTTCCGGCGATGACTCCGGCGACTCCGGTGACGAGCCGCAGAACACCGTGACCCGGGTCCGCCGGCAGCGGAACGCCGAGGACGAGATCACGGCCGTGTCCGGCTCCACCCGCCTCGAGGCCAAGAAGCAGCGGCGCCGCGAGGGCCGGGAGGCCGGCCGCCGCCGCGCCCCGATCGTGAGCGAGGCCGAGTTCCTCGCCCGCCGCGAGGCCGTCGAGCGCGTCATGGTCATCCGCCAGCGCCACGAGCTCACCCAGATCGGCGTGCTGGAGGACAAGGTCCTCGTCGAGCACTACGTCGCTCGTGAGTCCCAGACCTCGCTGATCGGCAACGTCTACCTCGGCCGGGTGCAGAACGTCCTGCCCTCGATGGAGGCCGCCTTCATCGACATCGGCAAGGGCCGCAACGCGGTCCTCTACGCCGGCGAGGTCAACTGGTCGGCGCTCGGCCACCGCGACGGCCAGCCCCGCAAGATCGAGTCGGTGCTCACCTCGGGCCAGCCGGTCCTGGTGCAGGTCACCAAGGACCCGATCGGGCACAAGGGCGCCCGCCTCACCAGCCAGATCAGCCTGGCCGGCCGCTTCCTGGTGTACGTGCCCGACGGCACCACCAGCGGCATCTCCCGCAAGCTGCCGGACACCGAGCGCAACCGGCTCAAGACGCTGCTCAAGGAGATCGTGCCGGACAGCGCGGGCGTCATCGTGCGCACCGCCGCCGAGGGCGCCAGCGAGGACGAGCTGACCCGCGACGTCGAGCGGCTCAAGGCGCGCTGGGAGGACATCGAGAAGAAGTCCAAGGGCAGCGCGCCGCAGCTGCTGTACGGCGAGCCCGACCTGACCCTGAAGGTCGTGCGTGACCTGTTCACCGAGGACTTCACCAAGCTGGTGATCCAGGGTCAGGACGCGTGGGACACCGTCCAGGGGTACGTCGCGCACGTGGCGCCCGACCTGGAGCAGCGGCTCGAGCGCTTCGAGCCGAACGACAACGGCAAGGACGTGTTCGCGACGTACCGGATCGACGAGCAGATCGCCAAGGGCCTGGACCGGAAGGTGTGGCTGCCCTCCGGTGGGTCGCTGATCATCGACCGCACCGAGGCGATGACGGTCGTCGACGTCAACACCGGCAAGTTCACCGGCTCGGGCGGCAACCTCGAGGAGACCGTCACCAAGAACAACCTGGAGGCGGCCGAGGAGATCGTCCGCCAGCTCCGGCTGCGCGACATCGGCGGCATCATCGTCGTGGACTTCATCGACATGGTCCTGGAGTCCAACCGCGACCTGGTGCTGCGTCGCCTCGTCGAGTGCCTGGGCAGGGACCGCACCCGCCACCAGGTGGCCGAGGTGACCTCGCTGGGCCTGGTCCAGATGACCCGCAAGCGGATCGGCACCGGCCTGGTCGAGGCGTTCAGCGAGAACTGCGAGCACTGCCAGGGTCGCGGCGTCGTGATCAAGGACGCCCCGGTCGAGCCGAAGAAGGCCGAGGATGACTCGCGCCGCGGCGGCGGTCGCCGCAGCCGCGGGGGCCGCGGCCGCGGCCAGGACGACGGCGGCCACCACGACGGCGGCCACCACGACGGCGGTGGGAACGGCGGCCCGGGTGGCAAGTCCGCTCCGTCCCCGAAGGACGTGGCGGCGGTCGCCAAGCCGGAGAACGCCGAGAAGGCGCAGGCGGAGGAGCAGGCGCAGCCGGCCGAGGAGCAGCAGCGGCCCGTGGCGAAGAAGCGGCCCGCGGAGAAGCCCGCCGCGACCGAGAAGCCCGCCGCGACCGAGAAGCCCGCCGCGACCGAGGCGCCCGCCGAGTCGCCCCAGGCGCCGACGGCGGAGGAGAAGCAGTCCGAGCCTGCCGAGCCCGCTGCCCCGAAGGTCGTCACCCGGACCCGGCGGCGGGCGGCGAGCCGCCCCGCCGGACAGCCCGAGCAGCAGACCGCACCCGCACCGGTGGTGATCGAGGCCGCGCCGGCCGCCGAGCCCCCGGTCGCCGAGCCGGCGGCCCCGGTCGAGCCGCCCAAGGTCGTCACGCGCACCCGTGGCCGGAGCGCGAGCCGCCCCGCCGGTCCGCCCGCGGCAGGCACGGACGCCGCGGCGCCGACGGGTGACGGCACGGTTCCGGCCATGCCGGCCGCGACCTCGATGCCGCCCGGCAGCGTCGGCAGCGTGGGGGCGCCCCCGGTGCACGGCTCCGTGGAGCCCGGCACGGCGGAATCGGAGCCCGGCACCGACGCGGACGCGCAGGCCGAGGACAGCCACCCGGTCGAGCACGTCCCGGTCAAGAAGAAGGGCTCGCGCAAGCGCTGATCATGCGGGTCGGGGGGCCCGGCGCCGTGTTTTGCGGTCTGGGTTCCCGATCCGTACTATTGACCCTCGGTGCGCTCATGCGTGCCGCTCTCTGTGTGGCAGTCCGCGCCATCGCCGATCCAGGTTCGAGCCGGGGATCGCTGATGCGTGCGGAGCAGCCCCAGACCCAGACTGATGCAGCAGACGGAATCGACGAAGGAGACCGCGGTGTACGCGATCGTGCGCGCAGGCGCCAAGCAGCAGAAGGTTGCCGTGGGCGACGTCATCGAGATCGACAAGGTGACGACCGAGGTGGGCCAGACGCTGAGCCTTCCCGTCGTCCTCGCTGTCGATGGCGAGACCATCACCTCCGACGCGAAGGCGCTCGACAAGGCCTCCGTGACCGTCGAGGTGCTCGGTGCCACCAAGGGCCCCAAGATCATCATCCAGAAGTACAAGAACAAGACCGGGTACAAGAAGCGCCAGGGGCACCGTCAGAAGTACACCCAGGTCAAGGTCACCGACATCTCCCTCTGAGCGCAGCACGGCTCCGAGACACCTAAGGACTCGAAATGGCACACAAGAAGGGCGCGGCGTCCACCAAGAACGGTCGCGACTCCAACGCGCAGCGGCTCGGCGTCAAGCGGTACGGCGGCCAGACGGTCAACGCCGGCGAGATCATCGTGCGCCAGCGTGGCACCCACTTCCACCCGGGCAGCGGCGTCGGCCGCGGCGGTGACGACACCCTGTTCGCGCTCGTCGCGGGCGCCGTCGAGTTCGGCACCCGCCGGGGTCGTCGCGTCGTCAACATCGTTCCGGGCGAGTGACCTGACGCTCACCTGAGGCTTTCCACGAAGGGCGTCCCTGTCGACGGGGCGCCCTTCGCCCATTTGCTCCACACAAGCTCGATCGGCGGTTGACCCATGGCTGTACCCACCTTCGTGGACCGGGTGACGTTGTACGTCAGCGCCGGTCGGGGCGGCAACGGTGTCGCCTCGGTGCACCGGGAGAAGTTCAAGCCGCTCGGCGGCCCCGACGGCGGCAACGGCGGCCCGGGTGGCTCGGTGATCCTCCGGGTGGACCCGGACGTCACCACGCTCATCGACTACCACCACAGCCCGAAGCGCCGCGGCGAGCACGGCGGCCACGGCGCGGGGGGCCACCGCAACGGCGCCCACGGCGCCGACCTCGTGCTGCCGGTCCCCGACGGCACCCTGGTGACGGACCGGAAGGGCAACGTGCTGGCCGACATGGTCGGCCCGGGCACCGAGCTGGTCGTCGCCCAGGGCGGCCGCGGCGGCCTCGGCAACGCCGCGCTGGCCTCCTCGAAGCGCAAGGCCCCCGGCTTCGCGCTGCTCGGTGAGCCCGGCGACGAGCTCGAGATCGTGCTCGAGCTCAAGGTGGTCGCCGACATCGGCCTGGTGGGGTTCCCCAGCGCCGGCAAGTCGAGCCTGATCGCGGCGGTCTCGCGGGCCCGGCCGAAGATCGCCGACTACCCGTTCACCACGCTGGTGCCCAACCTCGGCGTCGTGACCGCCGGTGACACCACCTTCACCGTCGCCGACGTCCCCGGCCTGATCGAGGGCGCCAGCGACGGCCGCGGCCTCGGTCACGACTTCCTGCGCCACATCGAGCGTTGCGCGGCCCTGGTCCACGTCATCGACACCGCCACCATGGAGCCCGGCCGGAACCCGGTCGAGGACCTCGACATCATCGAGAACGAGCTGGCGCGGTACGGCGGTCTCGAGGACCGGCCCCGGCTGGTGGCCCTGAACAAGATCGACGTGCCGGACGGCCGGGACATCGCCGGCTTCGTCGTCGAGGAGCTGCGCGAGCGCGGCCTGCGGGTCTTCCCGGTGTCGGCGGCGTCGGGGGAGGGCATGCGGGAGCTGACCTTCGCGATGGCCGAGATCGTGGCTCGCGCCCGTGCTGAGAAGCCGGTCGTCGAGGCGCAGCGGATCGTGCTCCGGCCGCCCTCCGCGGACGGGTCGGACTCGTTCACCGTCACCGAGACCGGCGAGGGCTGGCGGGTGCGCGGCGAGAAGCCCGAGCGCTGGGTCCGGCAGACCGACTTCAGCAACGACGAGGCGGTCGGCTTCCTCGCCGACCGGCTCAACCGGCTCGGCGTCGAGACCCGGCTCGTCGAGCTCGGTGCCGTGGAGGGCGACACCGTCCTCATCGGCCACCCCGACAACTCGGTGGTCTTCGACTTCAAGCCCGGCGTCGACGCCGGCGTCGAGATGCTCGGCCGGCGCGGCGAGGACCAGCGGTTCGACGAGTCGCGCGCCGCGGCCCGCCGCCGCCGCGCCATCGATGACGCGATGGACGACCGAGCCGAGGGCGAGACCCGCGCCGACGTGGCACGCCGCCTGGACAAGCCCGAGCGGCTCGGCCCCACGTCGTACGAGATCGGCACCCACGACGACCCCGACTGGGCGGAGAACGACCCCGGGGTGAGCGAGCAGGAATGAGCGGTCGCGAGCCACGGGTCGAGGTGACGGGGGCCCGACGCGTGGTGGTCAAGGTCGGCTCCTCGTCCCTGACCACCGCCGCCGGCGGGATCGACCCGGCGCGGGTCAGCCGGCTCGTCGACGTGCTCGCGGCGGTGCGCGCCCGCGGTGCCGAGGTGGTGCTGGTCTCCTCCGGCGCCATCGCCGCCGGACTCGCGCCGCTGGGCCTGAGCCGACGTCCGCGCGGCCTGGCCGCGCAGCAGGCCGCGGCGTCGGTGGGCCAGGGCCTGCTGGTGCACCGCTACACCGAGGAGCTCGCGCGGCACGGCGTGATCGCCGGCCAGGTGCTGCTCACGCTGGACGACGTCACCCGCCGCTCCCACTACCGCAACGCCTACCAGACCTTCGCCAAGCTGCTCGACCTCGGCGTGCTTCCGATCGTCAACGAGAACGACACCGTCGCGACCACGGAGATCCGCTTCGGCGACAACGACCGGCTGGCCGCGCTGGTCGCCCACCTCGTGCACGCCGACCTGCTGGTGCTGCTCTCCGACGTCGACGGGCTGTACGACGCCCACCCGGCCGACCCGGGCAGCTCCCTGGTCACCGACGTGGCCACCGAGGCCGACCTGGACTCGGTGAGCATCGGCAGCGCCGGGGCGGCCGGCGTCGGGACCGGGGGCATGCAGACCAAGGTCGAGGCGGCCCGCATCGCCACCGGCGCGGGGATCCCGGTGGTGCTGACCGCCGCAGACCGCGCCGCCGAGGCGCTCGAGGGGCACCCGGTCGGCACCCTCTTCCACGCCACCGGCCGCCGTCGCCCGACCCGGCTGCTCTGGCTGGCGCACGCCACGGAGCCCAAGGGCAGCCTGCACCTCGATGCCGGTGCGGTCCGGGCCGTGGTCGAGCGCCGCGCCTCCCTGCTCGCCGCCGGCGTCACCGGGGCCTCGGGCAGCTTCGTCGCCGGCGACCCGGTCGACCTGTGCGACCCGGACGGCGTCCCGGTCGCCCGGGGACTGGTCAACTTCGACGCGGGGGAGGTGCCGAGCCTGCTCGGCCGGTCCTCGCACGAGCTCAAGCAGGAGCTGGGCTCCGGCTACGAGCGCGAGGTCGTGCACCGCGACGACCTGGTCCTGCTGTGACTGCACGGGAGCCGCTGCCGCGCAGCGCGGAGGAGATGGCCGAGGACGAGGCGTTCTTCCGCCGGTACGGCGCGTGGGCGCCGTTCGACCCGGCCGCGCTGCGGGAGTTCATGGCCGGCTTCCCACGGCCGTGGTGGATCGTGGGCGGCTGGTCGATCGAGGCGTTCACCGGGGCGCCCCGTGAGCACGAGGACGTCGACCTCTCGATCCTCGCCTGCGACGTGCCGGCGTTGCGTGAGCACGTCGGCGACCGCTGGCACCTGTGGAGCAACCACGGGGGCACGCTGCGGCCGCTCGACGACCGGTTCCCCGAGCCCCTCAGCGTGGAGAGCCAGATCTGGGTGCGGGCCGGCGCCCAGGACCCGTGGGTGATCGACCTGCCGATCACGCCGGACCGCGACGGCCTGTGGACCAACAAGCGGATGCCCGCCCACGTCGCCCCGCTCGAGCAGGTCACCTGGGTGGCCGCCGACGGGATCCGCTACCTGCGGCCCGAGATCACGCTGCTCTACAAGGCCGCCCTGCAGCGGCCGAAGGACGACCGCGACCTCGACCGGACCTGGCCGCTCCTCGAGCCGGGTGCGCGCACCTGGCTGCGCGAGGCAGTGCGCGAGCTGTACCCGGGCCACGCCTGGCTCGAGCGGCTGGCCTGAGGAACCGACGGCGGCCCTGATCACCGCGTGCGGGTCGGACACACCCGCCGCGGACGACCCGACCCCACGGGAGGTCGTGCGGCCGCACTGGCCGACCGAGGGCTGCGAGACGAGGTCGGGGTCGTCGATCGACCACGTGTCCGACGCCGCCGGTGCCGACACCCGCGGGGAGGCGCTCGCGAGGTACAACCCGCACGGGCTGCCGGTGGTCCGGGAGAAGAAGCGGCCGCACCGTGCGGCCCGCTGGCTGGTGGTGGACGAGGACCACGAGATCGTCCGCGCGGTCTCGATGTTCCGGGGCAGCAACGGCTGGCTGGTCGACGGCGTCGAGGAGTGCAGCGGCTGACCCGACCGCGGTTGGGCGGGGCAGCCGGGGGCGCCGTACGCTGGTCGGTGCGATGACCACCCGTACCGCCTATCTCGATCATGCCGCCACCACGCCGATGCGTGCGGAGGCCGTCGAGTCGATGACGGCGCACCTGCTCGACGTGGGCAACCCCAGCTCCCTGCACGCGTCCGGCCGCAAGGCCCGGCGGGTGGTGGAGGAGTCCCGCGAGACGATCGCGCAGGCGATGGGCTGCCGTCCCAGCGAGGTCGTCTTCACCTCCGGCGGCACCGAGGCGGACAACCTGGCGGTCAAGGGCATCTACTGGGCCCGGCGTGCGGTCGACCCGGCTCGCACCCGCATCCTCACCACCGCGGTCGAGCACCACGCCGTCCTCGACCCGCTGCGCTGGCTCGAGGAGCGCGAGGGCGCCGAGGTCGAGCTGCTGCCGGTCGACGGCGAGGCGCGGCTGGACCTCGACGCGCTGCGCGCCTCCATCGCCCGCGACCCCGGCTCCGTCGCGCTGGTCTCGGTGATGTGGGCCAACAACGAGGTCGGCACCCTCCAGCCGATCGACCAGGTTGTCGCGATCGCCGCCGAGCACGGCATCCCCGTGCACACCGACGCGGTCCAGGCCGTCGGCGCGGTCCCGGTCGACTTCGCGGCCTCCGGCGTCGACGCGCTCACCCTGACCGGCCACAAGGTCGGCGGGCCGTACGGCGTCGGCGCGCTCGTCGTACGCCGCGAGGTCGGCGTAACGCCGCTGGTGCACGGCGGCGGCCAGGAGCGCGACATCCGCAGCGGCACCATCGACACCCCGGCCATCGCCGGCTTCGCGGCCGCCGTCGAGCTCTCCGTCAAGCACCAGGCCGACCACGCCGCCCGGGTCAGCGCGCTGCGCGACGACCTGGTCCGCCGCGTCATCGAGGTGGTGCCCGACGCGCACGTCCACGGTGCTCCGCTCGACGCCGAGGGGGGCCGGCTGCCCGGCAACGCGCACCTCGGCTTCCCCGACTGCGAGGGCGACTCCCTGCTGATGCTGCTCGACGCCCGCGGGATCGAGTGCTCCACGGGGTCGGCCTGCTCGGCCGGGGTCCCGCAGCCCTCCCACGTGCTGCTCGCGATGGGCTGCACCGCCGAGGCCGCGCGCCACTCGCTGCGGTTCTCGCTCGGCCACACCTCCACCCGGGCCGACGTCGACGCGCTCGTCGAGGCGATCGGCCCGGTCGTGGAGCGCGCCCGGATGGCGAAGAGGCCGGCATGAGGGTCCTCGCCGCGATGTCCGGCGGCGTGGACTCGGCCGTCGCCGCCGCCCGCGCGGCCGAGGCCGGCCACGAGGTGACCGGCATCCACCTCGCCCTCTCGCGCAACCCCGCGTCGTACCGCTCCGGGGCCCGCGGCTGCTGCACCATCGAGGACAGCAACGACGCGCGCCGCGCCGCCGACGTGATCGGCATCCCGTTCTACGTGTGGGACCTCAGCGACCGCTTCCACGAGGACGTGGTCGAGGACTTCATGGACGAGTACGCCGCCGGCCGCACCCCCAACCCCTGCCTGCGGTGCAACGAGAAGATCAAGTTCGCCGCCGTGCTGGACCGGGCCCTGGGACTCGGGTTCGACGCGGTCGCCACCGGGCACTACGCGCAGCTGCGGACCGGGGCGGACGGCCTGATCGAGATGCACCGGGCCGTCGACGACGGCAAGGACCAGTCCTACGTGCTCGGGGTCCTCGACCAGGACCAGCTGGCGCACTCCCTCTTCCCGCTGGGTGACTCGCGCAAGGAGGACGTGCGGCGCGAGGCCGCCGCGCGGGGGCTGCTGGTCGCCGACAAGCCCGACAGCCACGACATCTGCTTCGTCGCCGACGGCGACAACGCCGGTTGGCTGCGGGAGAAGCTCGGCGAGAAGGCGCCCAACCACGGCGGCGACATCGTCGACGAGGCCTCCGGCGACGTGCTGGGCCGGCACGAGGGGACCTACGGCTTCACGATCGGGCAGCGCAAGGGGCTGCGCATCGGTCGGCCCGCGCCCGACGGCAAGCCGCGGTTCGTGCTCGACATCGAGCCGGTGTCCGGCACGGTCACCGTGGGACCCCGCGAGCGGCTGGCCGTCGACCGGCTCGCCGGGATCCGGCCGCGCTGGTGCGGCACGGTGCCCGGGCGCCTCGAGGGCACCGTCCAGCTCCGCGCCCACGGCGAGGAGCACCGGGCCGTGGTGACCACCGACGGCGACGAGGTCGCGATCGAGCTGCTCGACCCGGCGTACGGCATCGCCCCCGGCCAGGCCGCGGTGATCTACGACGGCACCCGCGTGGTCGGCTCCGCCACGATCGCGAGCACCCAGCGGGTCCCGGCGGACGCATGACGATCGCCACCGGTGTCGGGTCCATGCCCGGCGAGGACCAGCACGCGTTCGCCGAGGCGGTCCGGACCGTCCTCGGGGAGCTGCCCGAGCTGACCCACCTCCCGGAGCTGCCCGGCCGCGGCGTCACCGCCACCATGACCGGCCGCGCCCTGGCCGTGATGGCCGGCCTCGGCGCCGACCTCCAGCCGGCCGGCTGGCGGCTCACCGACGCCCCGGGTGTCGACCACCGCCGCGCCCGCAGCCTGCTCGGCCAGGACCTCGACGGCTTCGAGGAGCAGGCGCAGGGCTTCGCGGGCGGGGTGAAGATCCAGGTCGCGGGCCCGTGGACGCTGGCCGCGACGGTCGAGAAGCCCCGCGGGGACAAGGTGCTCAGCGACGTCGGTGCGCGTCGCGACCTGGCCCAGGCCCTCGCCGAGGGCGTCCGTGCGCACGTGCGCGACGTGCGTCGCCGGGTCCGGGACGCCGACCGGCTGGTGGTGCAGGTCGACGAGCCGGCGCTGGCCGCGGTGCTCGCTGGCCGGGTGCCGACCGCGTCCGGGTTCCACAGGCACCGCAGCATCGACCTCCCGGAGGCCTCGGCCGCGCTCGGCTGGGTGCTCGCCGCGATAGAGGAGGAGGGCGCCGAGCCCTGGGTGCACACCTGCGCCGCCGGCACGCCGCTGGGCCTGCTCCGCGGTGCGGGCGTCCGCGGGCTGTCGGTGGACCTCGACCGGATGTCCGCCGCCGACCACGACGTGCTGGCCGAGGCGCTCGAGGCGGGGGAGACGGTCGCCCTCGGCGTGCTCCCCACGAGCGCACCGTCGACGGTCCCGACGCCGGGCCAGGTGGCCGAGTCCGTGGCGCGGTGGCTCGACATGCTCGGTCTCGATCCGGCGACGACCGGTCCCCGACTGGTGCTCACGGCGACGTGCGGGCTGGCCGGCGCGTCCGACCAGTGGGCGCGCCGGGTCCTCGGGCTGCTGCGCGCCGGCGCTGCCGAGCTCACCGGCTGACCGCGCCGGGGGAGGAGGCATCCCCTCACCAGGGCCGGGGTAAGGGGGAAGGGACCCCGAACCGCCTCGAGAGGAGAGCCCCATGAGCGACCTGACCGGCAAGAGGGTGGCCATCATCGCCACCGACCACTTCGAGGAGTCCGAGCTCGTCGAGCCCCGCGATGCCCTGGCGAAGGCAGGGGCCGAGGTCAAGATCTACTCCAGCGGCACGGACCCGATCCAGGCCGTGAAGGGTGACACCGAGCCGACGCAGAAGGTCGAGGTCGACGGCACCTTCGCCGACCTCGACGTCAGCGCGGTCGACGCGGTGGTGGTGCCCGGCGGCACCGTGAACGCCGACACCATCCGCACCGACGAGCAGGCGCAGGCCATCGTGCGGCGGGTGACCGAGGCCGGCAAGCCGCTGGCGGTGATCTGCCACGGCCCGTGGCTCCTCGTGTCCGCGGGCCTGGCCAGGGGCCGCCGGCTGACCAGCTACTCCAGCCTCGCCGACGACGTGCGCAACGCCGGTGGTGACTGGGTCGACGAGGAGGTCGTCGTCGACGGCAACCTGATCACCAGCCGCAATCCCCACGACCTGCCGGCGTTCATCAAGGCGCTGGAGGACGCACTGTCCTGACCCCGGCCACACGTGGCGAGGGCCCGGTCACCGCAGCGGTGACCGGGCCCTCGTCGTACGTCGGGCGGGGCGTCAGCCCACGTGCACCGGAGCCTCCGGGCCGTCGGTCGCGAGCTCCTCGTGCTTGACGTTGAGGAAGAGCCAGACCACCAGCGAGGCGCCCAGCATCATCACCGCGCCCACCAGGAAGGCTGCCGTCGCGCCGTCGGTGAAGGTGGCCTGGAAGCCCGCGGCCTCGATGAACGTCAGCGACGTGCCGGGGACCTGCATGGCGGGGTCGATGTGCGCGGCCTGGGTGGCCTGCGCCAGGTCGGGCCCGATGCCGGCCGCCGAGCTGTTCACGTAGTGCAGCGACACCGTGCTCAGCGTGGCCAGCCCGAGGGCGCCGCCCACCTGCTGCATGGTGTTCAGGACGCCGGAGCCGATGCCGGAGTCGGCCGCCTTCACGTGGTGGACCGCCGTCAGCGTCAGCGGGACGAAGGTCAGGCCCATGCCGATGGACATGGTCACGATCCAGGGCAGGATCGAGGTCCAGTAGTTCACGTCGGAACCCGCCGTGCCGCCGTGGGCCAGTGCGGCCACGACCGCGCTCGGGGAGTCGTCGATCGAGAGCCTCGAGAACATGAACAGCGAGAACGACGCGAGCAGCGTGCCGACGCCGGCCAGGAAGCGGGGGTCGATCCTGTTCACGAGGTTGGACGCGAGCCCGGCCCCGATCACGATGCCGAACGAGAACGGCAGGAACGCGAACCCGGCGTGCAGCGGGCTGTAGCCCACGATCTGCTGGATGAACAGGCTGAGGAAGAAGAACATCGCGAACATCGCGGCCGGTGCCAGCATCATCGCGACGAAGCTGGCCGCGCGGGTGCGGTTGCGCAGGATCCGCATCGGCAGCAACGGGTGCTCCACGCGGGACTCGATCCTCGCGAAGACCGCCAGCAGCACCACGCCGAGGAGGAGGGACACGATGGTCGTCGGGTGGTCCCAGCCGTAGTCGGCCTTGCCCGCCTGGGTCAGGCCGAAGACGATGCCGAGCAGGCCGAGGGTGCCGGTGAGTGCCCCGGGGATGTCGAGCTCGCCGTGGTGCGACTCGGACTCGGCGAGCAGTCGCGGCGCGATGAACGCGGCGGCCAGGCCGATCGGGACGTTGATGAGGAAGGTCAGCCGCCAGCCGCTGAAGTCGAGCCCGGCGACGCCGTCGAGGCCGGTCAGCCAGCCACCGAGGATCAGCCCGACGGCCGCGCCGGCACCCGACATCGCGGCGTACACCGCGAAGGCCCGGTTGCGCTGCGGCCCGGCGGGGAACGTCGTGGTGATCAGCGCCAGCGCGGCGGGGGAGGCGAGGGCGGCACCGAAGCCCTGCAGGCCCCGGGCGCCCAGCAGCAGCCCCTCGTTCTGGGCCAGGCCACCGAGGAGGGACGCGACCGCGAAGACGGTGAGCCCGGTCATGAAGATCCGGCGGCGGCCGTAGAGGTCGCCGAGGCGTCCGCCGAGGAGCAGCAGGCCGCCGAAGGCGAGCGCGTAGCCGGTGACGATCCAGGACAGGTTCGCCTGGGAGATGTTGAGGTCGGCCCCGATGTAGGGGAGCGCGATGTTGGCGATGGTCGCGTCGAGCACGACCATCAGCTGGGCGATCGAGATGAGCACCAGCGCCCACCCGAGGTGGGCGTGCTGCCCGGGGGCGCGTGCCTCGGTCTGCGTGAGGTCAGCCATGAGGAGGTCCTTCGGTTCGGGGTGAACGGTCAGCGGGGGCCGGTGGCGGCCGGGAGGATGATCTGGTCGATGACGCGGGTGATGAGCGCCTCGTCCGGCAGCTCGCCCATGAGGTAGACGCGGTGCAGCACGATGCCGGCGAGCGCGGGGGCGAGCAGGTCGATGTCGACGTCGGGTGCGAGCTCGCCGCGGTCGCGGGCGCGCTCGAAGACCGTACGGGAGATCTGGGCCTTGGGGCCGATGACCTCGCGCCGGAACGCCTCGGCGAAGTCCTGGTCACGGGTGATGGCGGTGATGACGCTGGCGAAGGTGGCCACCGACTGCTCGTCGGTGAGGCCGCCCATCCCGCAGAACGACGCGATCAGGTCGCCCCGGAGCGTGCCGGTGTCCGGGAGGGCAGGCGTGCTCTTGGCCGACAGCAGGGCATCGATGACCAGGCTCACCTTGCCGTTCCAGCGCCGGTAGAGCGTGGCCTTGGAGGCCTTGGCCCGGGTCGCGACCGCATCCATGGTGAGCCGGTCGTAGCCGACGTCGGCGAGCACCTCGAGCGTGGCGTCGAGGATCTGCTGCTCGCGGTCGCCCTCGACGCGCGGCCGGCTGACCACGCTGTCGCTGACGTGGATGGTCGACATGGAGCCTCCTGCCCGATGAAACGAAACGGTTTCGTTTCATCCACGAACAGGGTAGGTACCGGCGGCATTCCCGCCGCAACGATTTCGGCCAGGTGGTCTGGTCCACCCTGGGCTGGGCGGGGCTGGTGCCGGTGTCGGCGGCCTCAGAGCTGGGCGAGCGCGGAGTGCACGGCGACCTCGTTCCAGGAGGCGACGCGCTTGAACATGTAGTGGCCCACCGGCCCCATGTCGCGCAGCTCGGCCGAGGAGGCGACCGCGCGGGCGCGCTCGACGAAGTCCGCGGTCGCGCGGTACGACGTGATCCGGTCGCGTCGCCCGTGGGCCGCCACCAGCCGCCGGCCGGCCAGGGCCGCCACCGGCTCGCCGGGCGGGAACCACGGGGCCAGGCCGACCACGCCGAGCACCGTGGCGTCGTCGGCGACGTGCACCGCGGTGCGAGCCCCCATCGAGTGGCCGAGCAGCACGACGGGCACGTCGCCGAGCGCGCGGCGTACCTCCGCGAGGGCCCACCGGGCGTCCTCGACCGGGCCGCGGCCGCCGTCCCAGCCGCGCCGGCGGTAGCGCAGCAGCCACACGCTGGTCCCCGCCTCGTGGGCGCGGCCGGCGATGCTGCGCTGCATCGCGGCCGCGCGGCGCCACGAGGCGCTGCGGCCGTCGACCCGGGCGGTCGACCGCTCCTTGCCGCCGTGCAGCATCAGGATCGCCGCCCGCGCCGGGGTCCCCGGGTCGAGGCGGGTGAGCGAGGGCTCGGTCACGGTCGTCTCCACGTCAGCCACGGTCAGGGTTCGGCGTGCGGCCGGGACCGGATGGGTCGGGTCCCCGGTGTCCGGGTGTCGGCGGTGCGGCGCTGTCGGTGGCGTTGGGCAAGATAGTGCCGTGGACACCACCGCTGCCGCACCGACCCCGGCGACCGATGACGCCCTGGAGGAGCACCGTCGCCTGGCGGAGGACGTCGAGGAGGCGCGCTGGCGCTACTACGTGCTCGACAGCCCGACGCTCTCCGACGCCGACTTCGACCAGCGCATGCGTCGCCTCGAGGAGCTCGAGCAGGAGTTCCCCGAGCTGCGGACGCCGGACTCGCCGACCCAGAAGGTCGGCGGTGCGGTGTCCACCGAGTTCACGGCGGTCGACCACCTGCAGCGCATGGAGAGCCTCGACAACGCCTTCTCCCACGAGGAGCTGGCGGCCTGGCACGCCCGGCTGGCGCGCGACGGGGTCGCCGACCCCGCGCTGCTGTGCGAGCTCAAGGTGGACGGGCTGGCGATCAACCTCCTCTACGAGGACGGCCGCCTGGTGCGGGCCCTGACCCGGGGCGACGGCCGCACCGGCGAGGACGTCACCCCCAACGTGAAGACGATCGACTCCATCCCCCACCGGCTGAGCGCGGCGGAGGGCTTCCCGGTCCCAGCACTGCTGGAGGTGCGGGGCGAGGTGTTCCTCCCGGTGGAGGCCTTCGAGCGCCTCAACGCGGCGATGACCGACGCCGGCAAGCCGGTCTTCGCCAACCCGCGCAACGCGGCCGCCGGATCGCTGCGCCAGAAGGACCCGCGGGTCACGGCCACCCGGGCCCTCGGGATGGTCTGCCACGGCATCGGGGCGCGCGAGGGCTTCGAGCCGGGGTCGCAGTCCGCGGCGTACGACGCCCTGCGCGCCTGGGGGCTGCCCACCTCCGACCGGGTCCGGGTGCTGCCGACGCTGCGGGAGGTCGAGGAGTTCATCGCCCACTACGGCGAGCACCGCCACGACGTCGAGCACGAGATCGACGGCGTGGTCGTCAAGGTCGACGACTTCGCGCTGCAGCGGCGGCTGGGGTCGACCAGCCGGGCACCGCGCTGGGCGATCGCGTTCAAGTACCCGCCCGAGGAGGTCAACGCCGAGCTGCTCGCGATCGAGGTCAACACCGGCCGGACCGGCCGAGTCACGCCGTTCGGCCGGATGGTCCCCACCCGGGTGGCGGGGTCCACCGTGGAGATGGCGACGCTGCACAACGCCCACGAGGTCAGGCGCAAGGACGTGCGACCCGGCGACACCGTCATCCTGCGCAAGGCCGGTGACGTGATCCCCGAGATCGTCGGTCCGGTGCTGGCGCTGCGGCCCGAGGGCACGCCCGAGTGGGTGATGCCGACCGAGTGCCCGGCCTGCGGCACCACGCTGGTGCAGCAGAAGGAGGGCGACAAGGACCTGCGCTGCCCCAACCACCAGAAGTGCCCGGCCCAGGTGCGCGAGCGGATCTTCCACGTCGCCGGGCGGGGAGCCTTCGACATCGAGGGCCTCGGCTACGAGGCCGCGGTCGCGCTGCTCGAGGCGGGCGTGGTCACCGACGAGGGTGACGTGTTCGACCTCGACGAGGCGGCACTGCGCCGGGCCCCGCTGTTCACCCGCGCCCCGAAGAAGGGCGAGGGCGACCAGCCGGTGCTGTCGGCGAACGGCCAGCGGCTGCTCGACAACCTCGGCAAGGCCAGGCAGGTGCCGCTGTGGCGGGTGCTGGTGGCCCTCTCGATCCGGCACGTCGGGCCCACGGCGGCGCGGGCGCTGGCCACCGAGTTCGGCTCCATGGAGGCGATCCGGGCCGCGACCGAGGAGCAGCTCGCGGCCGCCGAGGGGGTGGGGCCGACGATCGCGGAGTCGGTGATCGAGTGGTTCGGCGTCGACTGGCACCGCGACATCGTCGACAAGTGGGAGCGCGCCGGGGTGTCCCTGGCGGACCAGCGCGACGAGTCCACGCCGCGCACGCTGGAGGGGCTGACCCTCGTCGTGACCGGCTCGCTGGTCGACTTCAGCCGCGACGGCGCCAAGGAGGCGATCATCGCCCGCGGCGGCAAGGCGTCCTCCTCGGTCTCCAAGAAGACCGACTACGTCGTGGTCGGGGACAGCCCGGGCTCCAAGGCCGACAAGGCCGAGCAGCTGGGCGTGCCGGTCCTGGACGAGGCCGGCTTCAAGACGCTGCTCGAGGGCGGCCCGGACGCGCTGTGACGCCCCGGCCGCAGGTCAGGGGCTGCAGAACGACGCGTGCAGGGCGCGGATCACGGCGAGCGCCGGTCCCGACGCGAGGGTGTAGCGCACGTGCTGGCCGACGCGGTGGCAACGCACCACGTCCGCCTCGCGGAGGACGGCCAGGTGCTGGGAGAGGGCCGACTGGCTCAGGTCCAGGGCCCCGTTGAGCTCGGCCACCGTGTGGTCGCCCCCGAGCAGCAGGCAGCAGATCACGAGGCGCTTCTCGTTCGCCAGCGTCTTGAGCAGGCCGCTGGCCTCGCCGCGGTGCGCCACCATCGCCGCCGCGTCGATCCCGGTGCTGTCCTCCATGCGCCCTCCGCGACTAAGACATTAGAGAAAACTAATATATCCTTGGGGGGACCGCACCGACGCACCCGCGCCGGTCCCGATCGATCGGAGATCCGTGAACCTCGACCGTGCCGTCCTGTCCCTCACGGAGCCATGATCCTCGTGAGCGCGCTCCTGGCCGCCCTCGTGTCGCCGTGGTGGCTGCTCCTCACGGCGTTCGTCGGCCTCAACCTGCTCCAGTCGAGCATCACCGGCTTCTGCCCGGCCGCCTCGATCTTCCGCCGTCTCGGTGTCTCCAGCGGCTGCGCCTTCCGCTGATCCTGCCGCGCAGGGCCGGGGGTCAGCCGGTGTCGGCGGCGAGGATCTGCTCCCTGAGGATGTCGCCGTGGCCCGCGTGCCGCGCCAGCTCCTCGACCATGTGCACGTAGATCCAGCGCAGGGTCAGTGGTCCGCGCCGGTTGTGCACCGCCAGGTCGTCCAGGTCGTACGCCGCGGCGATCGCGTCGGCCTCCGCCCACGCCCGGCGGTACCCCGCCAGCACCGACTCGACGGTGTCGCTGTCATCGGTCACGAACGACTCCTGGGCATCCTCGGGGATGCCGGCCTCGGTGCGGGTACGGCCGGCCAGCGAGCAGTGGAACCAGGCCTTCTCGACGAAGGTGGCGTGCTTGACCAGCGCCAGGAGCGTGGTCAGCGAGGGCACCAGCCGGCGCCGGGCCTGCTCCTCGGTCACCCCGTCGAGCAGGGCGGCGATCTCCAGCCGGTTGTCGTGGAGGAACGCCTCGAGCTGCTCGCGCTCGGTGCCGGTCAGGGTGGCTTCGCTGCGGTGGTCGTCGGTCACGGGCGACGACCCTACGGGTCGCAGGGCCGTCGCCTCACCGGGTTTCTCCTCAGGACTCATAGGACCGGCCCGCGAACCGGACGTCCTCGGGAGAGACGCCGCCCCCCTCCGTCGGGACCTCCGCAGACCCGGTCGCACACTCGGCGGTGGACGTCGAGCAGGTGACCACGTGGTGCTTGCGGAGGGTGAACAGGTCGCCGCCGGGAGTCCAGCCGTAGTCGTACGACGCGCCGTCGATCGTCACGTGGCTGCCCGTGTCGACGTCGTACACCTCGAAGCTGTTGTCGTCGACGTCGAACAGCATGGCGGACCGGCCGTCGGGCGACAGGTCCAGGTAGCCCGACCCGTGGCGGGGCAGGTCCAGGAGCGTCTTCCCGGTGGCGACGTCCACCACCGCGACACGGGTCCTCGTGGCGGTGACCGCTCGTCCGCCCTGCACGTCGGGGTAGCCCGGCGGCACGGTGGTCGTGGTGGCGACCTCGCCGGTGCGCCAGTCGACGGCGTAGGTCACCTTGTCGGTCCCGACGTACGCCGTGTCGCCGGCCAGGGCGACCGGAGGGCCCGACCAGCCGCCCCAGGTGAGGTCACCGGGCACGGTCACGTCGGCGACGTTCTCGTCGGTGGTGACGTCGTGGACGAGCAGGTGCACGGTGCCGCGCTCGACCGTGGTGTAGGCGAGGTAGGGCTGGCGCGGGTCGACCCCCGGGACGTTCTCCTCGGTCACCACCGACAGCGGCTCCTCGGTGCCGTCGGGGGTGACCAGCGAGAACCGCTGCGGCCCGCCGCCGTCGCTGAAGTTGTTGTTGCCGTGGCGGACCAGCAGCCCGGCCGAGGTGAAGTACATCGACTTGATCGCCTTGTCGTCGATGGTGGTCCGGTGCTCGCCGCCGTCGTAGAACACGGTGGTGCCGACCGCGAAGACCGCGCCGTCGCCCGTGCTGGGCCCGGCCGGCTCGACGGCGCGATCGTCGTGCCGGAGGACGTTCGTGGTGAGGACGGCACCCGAGCCGACGACCGCCACGACCGCGAGGGCCGCCGCGACCCCGGCCGCGCGGCGCCGGCGGCGCAGCGAGCGGCCGCGGGCCAGCACGGTCGGGGCGGACGGGGGCGGGATCTCGAGGCCGGACGCCTCGTCGTGCAGGAGGGCGCTGAGGCGCTCAGTCATGGTGGGCTCCCAGGGTCTGGGGGACGACGGAGTCCCCGAGAAGTGCGCGGAGGCGGGCGAGGGCGTCGGAGGTCTGGCTCTTCACGGTGCCCTCGGAGCAGCCGAGCGCGGCGGCGGTCTGCGCGACGCTGAGGTCCTCGTAGTAGCGCAGCACGATGGCGGCGCGCTGCCGCGGGGGCAGCTGGGCCAGCGCGTCGACCAGCAGCGGCCGATCCGTGAGGTCGTGCTCGTGGGCCCTCTCCGGCAGCGCCTCGGAGGGACGCTCGTTGCGCCAGGACCGGCGGCGGAACCACGACGAGGCGGTGTTCACCATCGTGGTCCGGGCGTACCCCGTGGCGGCGTTGAGGTCACGGACCCGGTGCCAGCTGGCGTAGGTCTTGGCCAGCGCCGACTGGACGAGGTCCTCGGCCTCGGCGTGGTCGCCCAGCAGGAGGTACGCCGTGCGGTACAGCGAGGACCAGGACGCGTGCACGAACTCGGTGAACTGCTCGTCGGTGACGCGGGCGTCGGACGGCGGTCGTCCGGTCAGGTGGGGCATCGACTCTCCTCGGGCTCGGTCACCTGTTCAGATGCGGCGAGCCGCCGATCGGTTGGGACCCGTCCTCGATCTCGCGCGCCCGCGATCGTGCGCGGTCAGGCGCTCGCGGTCAGGCGCCCGCGATCAGGCGCACGGCCTCGGGGTGGTCGTGCAGGCGCTGGGCCAACGCCTGCTCCACGACGCTGACCGCCTGCGGGGCCGCGCCGCGCACGGCCAGCACCCCGCCCAGCCAGCCGCGGGTCTCGGCGTACACCGTCGGGTCCTCGGTGAGGAGCGCGCCGGCGACACAGTCGATGACGTGCGGGACGAACGTCGCCAGCACCACGCGCCAGTCGTCCGTCGCGAGGTCGCGGTCGGCGTGCCCGAGCCCGAGCGCGGCATCCGTGGCCAGGAGGACGTCCCGGCTGATCGTGTCGCTCTCCGCCTCGATGCTGCGGGCCTCGAAGGCGCCCGGGTGCCGCAGCGGGCCGGCCGACGGCACGTGCAGCGGGAGCGCGGTCACCACCTCCAGGACCACCTCCGGCGAGCCGGCGTACGCCGTGGCCCCGAGCCGCTGAGCGCGGCGGCCGTCGTTGCCGAAGGCGCGCCCGCCCAGGACGACGGGGGTCCCGGTGCCCCGCACCGCCTCGACCTGTCGGCGTACCCGTGGAAGCGAGGAGGTGAGCGAGGCACTGAGCAGCACGGCGCGGGGGCCGGTGTCGAGGATCGCGCTGACGAGGTGGTCGCGCGACGTGCTCGCGCCGAGCTGGGTGACCCGGCAGCCCCGGGCCCGCAGCATCAGCGCCACCACCATGGCCGGCAGGGCGTGCCACTCGCGCTCGACGCAGGCCACGGTCAGCACCGGGCCGGAGACGGGCGTCGGCACGTCCGCGCCGAGGCGCCGCACCACCGCCAGGCCGACCGCCGTCGCGGCGTGCTCACGGGCGACGGTCCACTCGTTCGCGGCCCACAGGTCGCCGACCCGCCGCTGGGCCGCGACGACGAGGTCGGCGAGCACCTCGGGCAGCGGCACCCCGCGGTCGCGGCTCGCGGCGGCCGCGGCACACGCGGCGCGCTCGTCACCGGCGGCCACGGCGGTCCAGTAGGCGTCCAGCTCGGCGCCCGCGACCGTGGCCGTCGGCGTGGTCACGATGGTTCCGGACTGAACTGCACCGCGAAGATGGCGATGTCGTCGTGCGCCCGTTCGCCGAGATGGTCGGAGACGGCGACGGCGACCGACTCGATGAGCGCCGACGGTGGCAGCCCGCCGAACCCGCGCAGGGCGTCGCGCAGGCGGCGGTCGCCGAACAGGTCGTCCACGCCGCGCGCCTCGGTCACGCCGTCGGTGTAGACGAGCAGCGAGTCCAGCGGACCCAGGGTGACCTGCGCCTCGGTGTAGGTGACGCCGTCGAGCAGCGCCAGGGCCACGCCCTCGGTCGCCACCTCCTCCAGGGTGCCGTCGGCCCGGAGCAGCAGCGCCGGCGGGTGTCCGGCGTTGGCCAGGTCGACCCGCAGCCGGTCCCCGTCGGGGCGGAGCCGGGCGCAGACCCCGGTGGCCATGCCCTCGGAGAACTCCTCGGCCTCGTTCACCAGCACCGTGTTGGTCAGTCCCAGGATCCAGCCGGGGGAGCGGTCGACGTGCGAGGCGGTACGGACCGCGTTGCGGATCCGCTTGGCGTGGACCGCCGCCTCCACGCCCTTCCCTGCGACGTCGCCGCACAGCAGGATCAGGTCGTCGTCGGCGCCGTGCACGTCGAGGAAGTCGCCGCCGAGCTCCTGCGACTGGTGCGCGACGCGGTAGTACGTCGCCAGCCGCAGCCCGGGCACCTGCGGCAGGTCGGTGGGCGCCAGCGAGCGGCGCAGCACCGAGGCGACGTACCGGCTCTCGGCGACCACGAGCGTGGCGTCGAGGCCCACCGCGACGCGGGCCGCGAGGTCGTCGAGGAAGTTCTGTGCATCGCCGAAGCCGAAGCCGGGGGCGCGGCCGATGACCAGCACGCCGAAGGAACGGCCGCGGGCGGTGAGCGGGAGCACGGCGAGCTGTTCGCAGCCCAGCGCGTCGACCTCGGCCGCCAGCTCGGGGTCCGGCAGGAAGGCGGCCAGCGCCCGGCGGCGGGGAGCCCCGGACTTGGGCAGCACCACGTCGTCGTGCAGGCCGCGGCGCAGGGCGTTCTCCAGGTCGGCCGGCGTGCCGTCCACGACGCGGGAGGCGGTGTTGTGGACGGAGCCGCCCTGCACGGCGCCGGAGACCAGCTGCCACTGGCCGGTGCGCACCACCACCTGCGCCACGTCGACCATGTCCTCCAGCAGCACCGAGACCAGGGTCTCGAGCGCGCGCTGGGGGTTCTGGATGGCCGAGACGGTGCGGGAGAGCCGGAGCAGGAACTCGGCCCGGGTGGAGGCCTGGGCGAGCCGGGCGCGCGGCTCGGCGGAGCGTGACTCGGCGAGCAGGCGCGCGTGTCGCTCACGAACCGAGGTCGTCAACCGGTTGCTCCCGCCGTTGCGCACAGCCCGAGTGGCGCATGCGTCCGGTGGAGTCTAGGTGCCGGTGGTCGCGATCCGCGCGTCTTCAACACCCCTTCCGGCAAGTTACGCCCTAAAGGGTGAAGGCCCTCGCAGGTAGCATTCCCCGGATGTTCCGCCCCACCAGCCCGGCCCGGCCCGAGCGCCGTCACCGCCGTGACCGCCAGTCCTGGGCATGGGTCTCCGTCGTGATCGGGCGAGGCGCCGCGGTGGCCGTCGCGGGCGGCCTGGTCCTGGCCGGCCTGGTCGTGGGCGCCGTGCTCCTCGGCAGCCCCGACCCGGGCAGCCGACCGCTGCGAGCCGAGCCCGGGTCCCGCGGCGCGGGGGACGGGCAGGGGGACCGGGCCACGGCGGGCCCGAGCGCCCCGGCGACCACGGCGCCGATGGGCGGGCCCGAGCCCTCGTCGCCGGCGCGCAGCCCGCAGGCCACCCCGGCCGCGCAGCCCCCGGAGACGTCCCCGTCTGCGCAGCCCGCCCCCTCGGCACCGACCACCTCGCAGCCCACCAAGCGCCACGGGAAGCCGCAGAAGGACAAGCCGCACCCGACACCGGGCCACGGATCCACCCACGGGCCGGGCAAGCCGTGACGGCCGGGGGGCAACGCCGCGACCGGCTCTCCTAGGATTGTGCGCATGCCTGACATCACCCGTGACGAGGTCGCGCACCTGGCGAACCTCGCCCGGATCGACCTCTCCGACGCCGAGCTCGACCACCTCGCACCGCAGCTGTCGGTGATCCTCGAGTCGGTCGCCTCGATCAGCGGGGTCGCCGGCGACGACGTCCCCCCGACCTCGCACGCGCTGCCGCTGACCAACGTCTTCCGCGACGACGTGGTGCGCCCCGGCCTGACCGCCGAGCAGGCGCTCTCCGGTGCCCCCGCGCAGGAGCAGCAGCGGTTCGCCGTGCCCCGCATCCTCGGGGACGAGCAGTGATCCGGCGTACGGCGGCCGAGCTCGCCGACGCGCTCGCGGCGGGGGAGACGACCTCGGTCGAGATCACCCGCGCCCACCTCGACCGCATCGCCGAGGTCGACGGCGCCGTGCACGCGTTCCTCCACGTCGACGCCGAGGGCGCACTCGCCCAGGCGGCCGCCGCCGACGAGCGCCGCGCCGCGGGCACGCCCGCCTCGGCGCTCGACGGCGTCCCGATCGCGGTCAAGGACGTGCTCGCGACCCAGGGGCTGCCGACCACCTGCGGCTCGCGGATCCTCGAGGGCTGGGTCCCGCCGTACGACGCCACGGTGGTCGCGCGCCTGAAGCAGGCCGGCCTGCCGATCCTCGGCAAGACCAACATGGACGAGTTCGCGATGGGCTCCTCCACCGAGCACTCGGCGTACGGCCCGACCCACAACCCGTGGGACCTCGACCGGATCCCCGGCGGGTCCGGCGGTGGCTCCGCGGCCGCGGTCGCGGCCTTCGAGGCGCCGCTGGCCATCGGCACCGACACCGGCGGCTCGATCCGCCAGCCCGGCGCCGTCACCGGCACGGTCGGCGTGAAGCCGACGTACGGCGGGGTGTCGCGCTACGGCCTCGTCGCGCTGGCCAACTCCCTCGACCAGGCCGGTCCGGTGACCCGGACGGTGCTGGACTCCGCGCTGCTGCACGAGGTCATCGGCGGCCACGACCCCCTCGACTCCACCAGCATCGACCAGCCGCTGCCCTCCCTCGTCGAGGCGGCCCGCCACGGCGCGGCCGGCGACCTGACCGGCGTGCGCATCGGCGTCGTGAAGGAGCTCGGTGGCGAGGGCTACCAGGCCGGCGTGCTCGCGCGCTTCCAGGAGTCGGTCGACCTGATGGTCAAGGCCGGCGCCGAGGTCGTCGAGGTGTCCTGCCCGAGCTTCGTGCACGCGCTCGCGACCTACTACCTGATCCTGCCGGCCGAGGCCTCCAGCAACCTCGCGAAGTTCGACGCGATGCGCTACGGCCTGCGGGTGCTGCCCGACGACATCGAGAACCCCAGCGCCGAGGAGGTCATGCGGGCCACCCGCGACGCCGGCTTCGGCGACGAGGTCAAGCGCCGGATCATCCTTGGCACCTACGCGCTGTCCAGCGGCTACTACGACGCCTACTACGGCCAGGCGCAGAAGGTCCGCACGCTGATCAGCCGCGACTTCGCCGCGGCGTTCGAGAAGGCCGACGTGCTGGTCTCGCCGACGGCGCCGACCACCGCGTTCAAGCTGGGCGAGAAGCTCGACGACCCGATCGCGATGTACCTCAACGACCTCGCGACCATCCCCGCCAACCTCGCCGGCGTCCCCGGCATCTCGGTGCCCAGCGGCCTCGCCGAGGAGGACGGCCTGCCGGCCGGCGTACAGATCCTCGCGCCGGCGCTGGCCGACGACCGGCTCTACCGGGTCGGTGCCGCGCTCGAGGCGGCCCTGCTGGAGCAGTGGGGGAGCCCGCTGCTGGACAAGGCCCCTGATCTCGACAAGCTCGATCGACGAAGCGGAGTGTCCCGATGACCGCCGACATCCTGGTCCCGTTCGACGAGGTGCTGGAGCGCTTCGACCCGGCGCTGGGCCTGGAGGTCCACGTCGAGCTGAACACCGCGTCCAAGATGTTCTGCGGCTGCCCGACGGAGTTCGGCGCCGAGCCGAACACCCAGGTCTGCCCGACCTGCCTCGGCCTGCCGGGCGCGATGCCGGTGGTCAACGGCAAGGCCGTGGAGTCGGCGATCCGGATCGGCCTCGCCCTCAACTGCGAGATCGCGGAGTGGTGCCGGTTCGCCCGGAAGAACTACTTCTACCCGGACATGCCGAAGAACTTCCAGACCTCGCAGTACGACGAGCCGATCGCGTTCGAGGGCTTCATGGACGTCACGGTGCCGAACGAGGGCGGCGACGACGAGACCTTCCGGGTCGAGATCGAGCGCGCGCACATGGAGGAGGACACCGGAAAGTCGCTGCACGTCGGCGGTGCCACCGGGCGCATCCACGGCGCGGAGTACTCCCTGGTCGACTACAACCGGGCCGGCATCCCCCTGATCGAGATCGTCACCAAGCCGATCCTCGGCGCGGGGGACAGGGCGCCCGAGATCGCCAAGGCGTACGTCGCACAGCTGCGGGAGCTGATCGTCGCGCTGGGCGTCTCCGACGCGCGCATGGACCAGGGCTCGATCCGCGCGGACGTGAACCTGTCGCTGTCGCCGAAGGGCTCGGGCGTGCTCGGCACCCGCACCGAGACCAAGAACGTCAACTCGCTGCGCTCGGTGGAGCGCGCGGTCCGCTACGAGATGTCACGGCACGCCGGTGTGCTCGACGAGGGACACAAGATCCTCCAGGAGACCCGGCACTGGCACGAGGACACCGGGATCACCACCAGCGGTCGTGAGAAGTCCGACGCCGAGGACTACCGGTACTTCCCCGAGCCCGACCTGGTGCCCGTCGCCCCGTCGCGCGAGTGGGTCGACGAGCTCCGCGGCACACTGCCGGAGAACCCCACCCAGAAGCGCGCCCGGCTGCAGGCCGAGTGGGGCTTCTCCGACCTCGAGATGCGCGACACCGTGGGTGCCGGCGCGCTCGGCCTGGTCGAGGAGACCATCGCCGCCGGGGCCACGCCGCAGGCGGCTCGCAAGTGGTGGCTCTCGGACATGGCCCGGCGGGCCAACGAGGCCGGCGTCGAGCTGACCGCGCTCGCGGTGACGCCGATCGACGTCGCCCGGGTCCAGGCACTCGTGGACGAGGGGAAGATCAACGACAAGCTGGCCCGTCAGGTCTTCGACGGCCTGCTCGCCGGTGAGGGCACCCCCGACGAGATCGTGGAGGCCCGCGGGCTGGCGATCGTGTCCGACGACGGCGCGCTCGGCGCCGCGGTCGACAACGCGATCGCCGCGAACCCCGACGTGGCGGACAAGATCCGTGACGGCAAGGTCGCCGCCGCCGGCGCCCTGATCGGCGCGGTCATGAAGGAGATGCGCGGCCAGGCCGACGCCGGCCGGGTCCGCGAGCTGATCCTCGAGAAGCTCTCCTGAGCCGAGTCGGCGCAGTTTGACGCCGAGACCCTGCCGAGGCGGCGCAGTTTGACGCCGTGACGGTGCCGAGGCGGCGCAGTTTCACGCCCGTGTCCGGGACAACTGCGCCGACTCGGCGGTTCGGGCGGGTGCAACTGCGCCGACTCGGCGGCTCGGACACGGTGCGGACGGCCCTGACGGGTGGGGTCGGTCCGTTGGTAGGCTGCCGCCACCATTCATCACGCCCGCACTGGGGAAAGCCGGTCCAAGTCCGGCGCTGACCCGCAACCGTAGGCCGCCCCACGTCCCCGCCGATCCCGGCAGGACAGGGGCTGCGAGCCGGAGCACCCGCTGCGACGCGTCCTGATCACACGCTGTCGAGGAAAGCAGCGGTGGCGCTCACGGGCATCGTCCTGAGTTCCCCGCTGTGCAGCGGAAAGGAACCCCCGATGTCCCAGCACGACCCCACCCCTGCCGGCGACCCGGCTCGCAACCGTCGAGGCACCCGAGTGCGGACCGCCCTGGCCTTGGGCGCCCTGGCCCTCGCCGTCTCCGCGTGCGGCTCCTCGGACTCCGACCCGACACCGGCCGCCGCGTCGTCGGAGGAGCACGACACCGCGGCGCTGGACGCCGGCGCAGCCTGGCTGGACGACCAGGTGACCGACGGCGTGGTGCACAACGACCAGTACGACCTCGACGACTACGGCCTGAGCATCGACGTCGCCCTGGCCCTGCACGCCGTGGACGACCAGCCGGACACCGTCCAGGCCGTCAGCGACCAGGTCGCGAAGCACGTCGGCGAGTACACCTCCCCGGGCTACGGCACCGTCACCTCCGCGGGCGGCACCGCCAAGGCGCTCGTGCTGGCCCAGGCCGCCGGCGCCGACCCCACGTCGTACGGCGGCACGGACCTGGTCGCCCAGCTGGAGGACACCGTGGCCGACCGGGGCCCGGTCGAGGGTCGCCTCCAGGACGCCCTGGACAAGAAGGAGGCCAGCGCCACCGACTACGCGAACGTCGTCGGCCAGGCGTACGCCGTCACCGGGCTCGACGCCGCGGACAGCGACGAGGCGGCCGCGGCCACCGACTTCCTGGTCGCCCAGCAGTGCGAGGACGGCTGGTTCCGGCTGGACTTCACCAAGGACACCGGTGCCGCGGACCAGAGCTGCGACGGGGACCCCTCGAGCAAGCCCGACCTCGACGCCACCGCGTTCGCCGTCCGGGCGCTGGCTGCGGACGACTCGGCGGAGGCCACGGCCGCGGTGGACGCAGCCGTCGCCTGGCTGGGGGAGCAGCAGGCGTCGGACGGCTCGTTCGGCGGCGGCGGCAGCGCGTCGACGACGGCGAACAGCAACAGCACCGGCCTGGCCGGCGCGGTGCTCGCCGACGCCGGGGAGACGGCCGCGGCCGAGAAGGCCGCGACCTGGGTCTTCCGGCACCAGGCGGTCGACTGCGACCGGTTCGACGCGGCCGACGTGGGGGCGATCGCCTACGACGACGCGAGCCTGACGGCCGCGGCGAAGAAGGGCATCACGGCCAAGACCTCCGACCAGTTCCGGCGCGCCGGCTCCGAGGCGCTCCCGGTGCTGCAGTGGCTGCCCGCCGGTGCGACCGAGGGCGAGCAGGTCGGGTCCTGCTGAGGTGAGACCCGTGGGCAGCCTCGTGCGCAGGGCCGTTGTCGTCATGGTGACGGCGGCGGCGGCCCTGCCCGCTGGGCCCGCACCGGCGTCCGCGGCCGCAGCGAGCTGCGCCGCCGGGCACGGGGTGACCGTCGTGGTCGAGTTCAACGAGCTGGGCAGGGACGACCTCGATGTCTGCGACGAGGCCGGTGGCGGTCGGACGGTGGCCCGGCTGCTCGAGGCCAACCGCCTGCCGCTGACCTACGTGCAGCGCCAGCCCGGGTTCGTCTGCCGGGTGGCGGGCCTGCCCGAGCAGGACCCGTGCGTGAACACGCCCCCGGACGACGCCTACTGGTCCCTGTGGTGGTCCGACGGGTCCTCGGACACGTGGAGCTACGCCACGACCGGGGTCGACAGCCTGGAGGTCCCCGACGGCGGTTCGGTCGCGCTGGCCTGGGACGGCGACGAGGGCGAGGTGCTGCCGGCCACGCCGCCGGGTGCGCCCGCCGCCCCGGCCCCGCGCACCGACGTCCGGGCCGATGCCGCCGCGACCTCCGGACGGGTCAGCCGGGACGACGGCGGCCTCCCGGCCTGGGTGGCCCCGTCGGCCGTCGGCCTGCTGCTGGCCGCCGCGGCGGGGACGGCCGTCGTACGCCGCCGGCGAGGGACCCCGCGACCGTGACCGGCCGACTCCCGCGCGACCTGCACCCCGTGGCCTGGTGGCTGTGGGCCATCGGGCTGGCCACGGCGGCGTCCATGACCACCAACCCGTTCGCCCTGCTGCTGCTCGTGGCGGTGGCGACGGTCGTGGTGGTCGCGCGCCGGTCCGACCAGCCGTGGGCGCGGTCCTTCCGGCTCTACGTCGGCATGGCCATGGTGATCGTGGTCCTCCGGGTGGTCTTCCGGCTGGCCTTCGGCGGCGGGTACGCCGGCGCCGTGCTGCTCGACCTCCCCACGGTCCCGCTCCCGGACTGGGTGGCCGGGGTGACCCTGTTCGGTCCGGTGACCCGGGAGTCGCTGCTCGCCGGGCTCTACGACGGGCTCCGGCTCGGCACGATCGTGGTCTGTGTCGGCGCGGCGAACGCGCTGGCCAACCCCAAGCGGCTGCTCCGCTCGGTCCCGCCGGCGCTCTACGAGATCGGCACGGCCCTGGTCGTCGCGGTGACGGTGCTGCCGCAGTTCGTCGACAGCGCCCGCCGGGTGCGTGCCGCCCAGGGCCTGCGCGCGGGGGAGACCGGACGTGTGGGCCGGCTGCGTCGCTTCCTGGTGCCGGTCCTCGAGGACGCCCTCGAGCGGTCCCTGGCGCTCGCGGCCGGCATGGACGCGCGCGGCTACGGCCGGTCCGCCGGCCTCAGCCCTGCCCGCCGCCGGCTGACCGGCGGTCTGATGCTGGTCGGTCTGTGCGGCATCTGCGTCGGTGTGTACGCCGTGCTCGACCGGACCGCGCCGCGCTACCTGGCCGTGCCGATGCTGGTCGTGGGCGCCGCCACGGCGGTGGGTGGCCTGCTCAGCGCCGGCCGCCGGGTCGAGCGGTCGCGCTACCGCCCGGACCCGTGGCGGTGGCCCGAGCTCGCCGTGGCCGGCTCCGGCGTCATCACCGCGCTCCTCGCCTGGTGGGTCTCGCGGCACCAGGTGCCGCTCGCCTTCCCGGACCTCTCGACCTTCCCCCAGGTGAGCGCCGTGTCGTTGCTCGGTGCGCTGGTCGCGCTCGGCGGTGGCCTGTGCGCACCGCCGCCGACCACGCCGTACGCCGTGCAGGTCCCGGCCCGGCAGGAGGTGGCGGCGTGATCGAGCTGCGTGGCATCCGCTTCGCCTACGACGCGACCCCGGTGCTCGACGGGGTCGACCTGACCATCGACGAGGGTGAGCTGGTCCTCGTCTCCGGACCCACCGGCGTCGGCAAGTCCACGCTGCTGGGCGTCGTCACCGGGCTCGTGCCCCGCTTCAGCGGCGGCCACCTCGAGGGCGAGGTGCTGATCGACGGGGTCAGCGTCGCCGGCCGGCCGCCGCGCGAGCGCGCCCACGTCGTCGGGTACGTCGGCCAGGACCCGGCCGCGGGCTTCGTGACCGACACGGTCGAGGAGGAGCTGGCCTACGGCATGGAGCAGCTCGGGCTGCCACCGGAGACCATGCGGCGCCGGGTCGAGGAGACCCTGGACCTGCTCGGCATCGCCGACCTGCGCGCCCGGGCGCTGCGCACGCTCTCCGGGGGCCAGCAGCAGCGGGTCGCCATCGGTTCGGTGCTGACCATGCACCCGCGGCTGCTCGTGCTCGACGAGCCCACCTCGGCCCTCGACCCGACCGCGGCGGAGGACGTGCTCGCCACGCTCACCCGGCTGGTGCACGACCTCGGGGTCTCCGTGCTGCTGGCCGAGCACCGGCTCGAGCGGGTGGTCCCCTTCGTGGACCGGATGTGCCTGATGACCGGCGACGGAGCGGTGCGTGTGGGCGAGCCCGCCCACCTGCTGGCCACGTCCCCGGTGGTGCCGCCGATCGTCGAGCTGGGCCGGGCTGCCGGCTGGCACCCGCTGCCGCTGAGCGTCCGGGACGCCCGTCGCCGCGCCCGCGGGCTCGGCGAGCGGCTGGTCAGCCCGCCGCTCCCGGACGACCTGCCCTCGGGCGCCGCCCTCGAGGCGCAGAGGGTGACGGTCGTGCACGGCCCCACGGTGGCGCTCCGTGAGGTCGACCTCACCCTGCGCGCCTGCCGGGTCACCGCGTTGATGGGGCGCAACGGGTCGGGCAAGTCGTCGCTGATGTGGGCGCTGCAGGGCAGCGGCCGCCGCAGCACCGGCGACGTCCGCGTGGGCGCGCTGGACCCGGCCCGGCTCGACCCGGCGGGCCGGCGCGGGCTGGTCGGCCTGGTGCCGCAGGCGGCCGCCGACCTGCTCTACCTGGAGACCGTGGCCGAGGAGTGCGCCGCGGCCGACGGCGGCACCGGCGAGTGCCGCCGGATTCTCGACCGGCTGGTCCCGGGGATCCCCGACGACCAGCACCCCCGTGATCTCTCCGAGGGGCAGCGGCTGGCGCTCGCCCTGGCCCTGGTGCTCGCGGCCCGGCCCCACGTCGTACTCCTCGACGAGCCGACCCGCGGGCTCGACTACGCCGCCAAGCACGTGCTGGCCGGGATCCTGCGCGACCTGGCCGCAGACGGGCACGCGGTGCTGGTGGCCACCCACGACGTGGAGTTCGTGGCGCTGGCCGCCGACGACGTCGTGGTCCTGGCCGACGGCGAGGTCGTCTCCTCGGGGCCGGTACGCCGCGTGGTCGCCGAGTCGCCCGCCTTCGCCCCGCAGGTCACCAAGGTGCTGGGGGTGCCGTGGCTGCGGGTCGACGAGGTGGTCGCCGCGCTGGACGCGTCATGAGCCGGCCCGCGGTCGCGCTCGCTCCGCGAACTGCGCTGGTCCTCGGCGTGGCCTCGCTCGCCGGGCTGATGATGCTGGCCTGGCCGCTGCTGGTGCGGGTCCCCGGGCACGCCCGGGTGGACCCGCCGTTCCTGTTCCTGGTGCTGCTCCCGGTGGTGATCGCGGTGGTGCTCGCCGAGGTCGGTGAGGGCGGGATGGACCCGCGGGTGCTCGCGGTCCTCGGGGTGCTGAGCGCGGTCAACGCGCTGCTGCGGGGGCTCTCCGCGGGCGTCGCCGGCGTGGAGCTGGTGTTCTTCCTGCTGATCCTCGCCGGCCGGGTGTTCGGCCCCGGCTTCGGCTTCGTGCTGGGCTGCACCTCGCTGTTCGCGTCGGCCCTGATGACCGCCGGGGTGGGGCCCTGGCTGCCGTTCCAGATGCTCGTCTCGGCCTGGGTCGGGATGGGGGCGGGGCTGCTGCCGCGCCGGGTCACCGGCCGGGCCGAGATCGCGATGCTCGTGGCGTACGGCGTGGTCGCGGCGTACGCGTTCGGCCTGCTGATGAACCTCTCCACCTGGCCCTTCGCGCTGGGCATCGACGTGCCCGGTCACGAGGGCTCGCTGGCCTTCGTCCCCGGTGACCCGCTGCTGGACAACCTGCAGCGCTTCGGCGTCTACACGCTGCTCACGTCCACGGGCAGCTGGGACACCGGACGAGCGATCACCAAC
This sequence comes from Nocardioides koreensis, assembly GCF_039531775.1. Classification (NCBI taxonomy): domain Bacteria; kingdom Bacillati; phylum Actinomycetota; class Actinomycetes; order Propionibacteriales; family Nocardioidaceae; genus Nocardioides; species Nocardioides koreensis. The sequence continues at coordinate 166,413 of NZ_BAAAQR010000012.1, forward strand.
TCCGCTGCGATCATGGTCCTCGGCCCCGCCGTCCTGACCACCCTGCGCCGGGCGGCCCGCCGGGCCACCGTCACCGGCACGGTGGGGGAGCCGGTCGATACTCCGTGACGCTCTGGTTGCGGACAAGCGGTTGTCCACGACCAGAACGTCACGGACTATCCGTCGAACCCGGGTCCACCAGCAGGATCCGGTCGTCCCCGGCGACCGGGGCGCCGCGGCCGTCCCGGTTGCTGGTGGTCACCCAGAGCCGCCCGTCGGGCGCCACCGCGACGGTGCGCATCCGGCCGTACTTCCCGACGAAGAAGTCGGTGGGGTCCGCGGCGTGTCCGCCGCCGACGTCGATGCGCCACAGCCGCTGGCCGCGCAGCGAGCCGAGCCAGAGACGGCCGTCGAGGTAGGCCAGCCCGGACGGTGAGGCGACCGCCGGGTCCCAGACCACCTGCGGGTCGGTGAGCCCGGCCTGCCCGCCGCGGCCCTCGACCATCGGCCAGCCGTAGTTGTCGCCCGGCTCGATCAGGTTGAGCTCGTCGAAGGTGTTCTGGCCGAACTCCGAGGCCCACAGCCGGTCCCGGTCGTCGAACGCGAGCCCCTGGACGTTGCGGTGCCCGTAGGACCAGATAGGCGAGTCGGGGAACGGGTTGCCGGGCGCCGGGTCGCCGTCGGGCGTGATCCGCAGGATCTTGCCGCCGAGCGACGCCTTGTCCTGCGCGAGGCTGCCCACGCCGGTCTCGCCGGTGGAGGCGTAGAGGTAGCCGTCCGGCCCGAACGCGAGCCGGCCGCCGTCGTGGATGAAGCCGTTGGGGATGCCGTCGAGGACCACCTCGAGCGGTCCCAGCCGGCCGCGGGTGTACGTCGCCCGCACGATCCGGTTGTCCTCCGGCGTGGTGACGTAGAGGTAGAGCAGGTGGTCGGTGCCGAAGTCGGGTGACACCGCGATCCCGAGCAGTCCGGCCTCGCCCGCGGGGTCGGCGGCGTCGATGGTGGCGACCTGCTCGACGGTGTGGTCCGGGCCGTGGATGCGCAGCAGCCGCCGGGTGTCGCGCTCGGTGACGACGGCGTCCCCGTTCGGCAGGAAGGCCAGGCCCCACGGGACCGCGAGGTCCGTGGCGATGGTGCCGACCACCCGCGGAGGTCGGGCGGGCCGGGGAGTCGACGACATCGAGCTCGGCGGTGCCGAGCTGGTCGACGGCGCCGGGCTGGCGGTGAGCGTGTCTCCGGGCTTTCCACCGTCGTCCGTGCAGCCCGCGAGCGCCAGTGCTGCGACCACCGTCAGCACCACGCCCGGGCGCATGTCAGGACACCCGGTCCAGGAACGCCAGCAGCAGCTCGTGCACCCGCTCGGGCTGCTCCATCTGCAGGAAGTGGCTGCCCCGCAGCTCGACGTACGTCGCGTCGGCGAGCCGCTCGGCGGCGGTGGCCATGTGGCGGGCCCCGGCCAGGAGGTCGAACCTGCCGGCGACGAGCTCGACCGGGACCCGCAGCCGGCTGAGCGAGACCCGGCCGTGCTCGGAGGTGCGCAGCGCCAGGTGGAAGTACCAGTCGACCGGGGTCTTGAGGAACTCGGCGACGGCGACAGCGGCCAGCTCGGGGTCGGGCACCGGGAACATGAACCCGGTACGCGTGAGCACCGCGATCCCGCGCGGGCCGACCGTCAGCCGGGACGCGACCGGGGTCAGCATCCTGCCGCCGAGCTTGAGTGCCCGCGACAGGTTCACGGTGACGGCCCGGGCCGCGAACCGCGGCAGCCACAGCGGGCCGAGCATGGTCGAGAACGTGTCGCCGGGTACGCCGGCCACCGCGAACAGCCCGGTGACCCGCTCGGGATGGGCGAGCGCGAGCTCGAACATCGTGTTGACGCCCATCGACCAGCCCACGAGCACGGCTCGGTCGACGCCGAAGTGGTCCATCACCGACAGGCCGTCCTCGACGAAGGCGTCGATGCCGACGTGCTCGGGGTCGGCCGGCCGATCGGAACCTCCGGTGCCCCGGTGGTTCCAGGAGACCACCCGCACGCCGCAGTCGGGGCGGAGCATGGCCGGCCAGGCCCAGGGGTTGGTGCCCAGGCCGTTGCACAGGACCACGGTGGGCCCGTCGATGCTGCCGTCCGGGTCGTTGGTCCACGCACGCAGCCGGGTTCCGTCGTCGGACAGCACGTCGTGGAACTCGACGGCGGTCTCGGTCACGGTGCGTGCTGCGGAGGCGGGCATGCGCCCGATTCTGCCTCAGCCGGCGTGACGGGAGTGGGAGGAGTGGCTGAGCCCGCCGGTGGGTCCGGCACGGCGGACACCGGTGGGCTCAGCCGTGTGCGGCAGCCTGCGCTGCGTCCTCCATTGCCGAGCTCCCGCCGAGGGAGGCGAGGAACTCTTCGACCTCGTCGAGCTCCGCACGCCGTTGTGCGAGCGCGGTGGAGGCGATCAGGGCGTTGCGTCGGGCCCGCTGCTGGGACTCGACCGGCCAGCTCACGACGGCGCTGACCAGACGCTGTGCCGGCTGCGTGAGCGGCGTCAGCGGCTGGGCCAGGATGGCGGTGACGTTCATGAGTGGTTCCCCCGGGGACGTGGTCGTGCCTCCACGCTAGGAGCCGCTCGCGTCGCCGGCGTCAACGTCGTGTGACGGCTGCGTGAACTCAGTCCGGCACCGGCTCGGTGAGCGCGCCGCTGCTGCTGCGGGTGGCACCGACGCTCGCCACGACGACGCACGCCATGGCAACCCACTGCACCGGTGCGAGGAACTCGCCGAGCACCACGATGCCGACCAGCGCCGCGGCGGCCGGCTCCAGGCTCATCAGGATGCTGAAGACCGCCGGAGGCAGCGAGCGCAGCGCGACCAGCTCGCAGCTGTAGGGGATCACAGAGCTGAGCAGCCCCACCGCCGCGCCCAGCAGCACGATGCGCCCGTCGGCGAGGTCCGAGCCGCCCGAGTGCAGCGCGACGGGGGTGAGCAGCAGCGTCGCGACGACGCTGGCGACGGCCAGCCCGTCCAGGCCGGGCCAGCGGCGCCCGGTCTGCGCGCTGAGCAGGATGTACGTCGCCCACGCGGCGCCGGCGAGCAGCGCGAACAGGACGCCGGCGAGCGTGACGTGGCCGCGCTCCAGCCCCAGCAGGCCGACCCCGACCGCGGCGAGCAGCACCCAGAGCAGGTCGCGCGGCCGTCGTGACCCGAGCACGGCCAGCGTCAGCGGGCCGACGAACTCGACGGTGACCGCGATCCCGAGGGGGATGCGTGCGAAGGACTGGTAGATCGCCCAGTTCATGATGCCGAGGCTCGCGCCGAAGCCGCCCACCACGAGCCAGTCCCGGGGGGTACGCCGTCGCAGCGCCGGGCGGGCCAGGAGCACGAGCGCCACGGCGCTGGTGACCAGGCGGAGCCAGACGATCAGGGTGGGCGTGACCTCGTCGAAGAGGCTCTTGGCCACGCCGGCGCCGAACTGCACCGAGAGAATCCCGACAAGCACCAGCCAGACCGGTGAAATTCGGGAAGTCACCGGGTCAATCTAGGTGTCGACGCTGCATGCTGTGACCAACGGGTCGCTGGGACGCGCCGCGCGAAGGGAGCATCTGGATGGACACCGTGCTGATGGTGGGGACCCGCAAGGGCCTGTGGCTGGGGACCTCGGACGAGGCCCGGGAGGACTGGGAGTTCACCGGCCCTCACTTCGACATGGAGGAGGTGTACTCGTGCCTGGTCGACACCCGCGGTGATCGTCCACGCCTGCTCGCCGGCACGTCCTCCCCGTGGCTGGGCCCGCAGGTCCGGCGCTCCGAGGACCTGGGGACGACGTGGCAGGACACCCCGGGCGGTGCCGTGCGCTTCCCCGACGGTGTCGACGCGACGGTGGAGCGGGTGTGGCAGCTCGTGCCCGGCGCCGAGCCCGGTGTCGTCTACGCCGGCACCGAGCCGGGGGCTGTCTTCCGCTCGGCCGACGGGGGTGAGACGTTCGCGCTGGAGCAGGCGCTGTGGGACCACCCGCACCGGCCGCAGTGGAACGCCGGCTTCGGGGGGCAGGCATTCCACACCGTGCTGCCGCACCCGGCCGACCCGGGGTCGGTGACCGTCGCCCTGTCCACCGGCGGCGTCTACCAGACCAGCGACGGCGGCGCCTCGTGGCAGCCGCGCAACCAGGGGATCCGGGCGGAGTTCCTGCCCGAGGGCCAGCAGTACCCCGAGTTCGGGCAGTGCGTGCACAAGGTGACCCGGCACCCGGCGCGACCGGAGCGGCTGTACCTCCAGAACCACGGCGGCGTCTACCGGTCCGACGACCACGGTGGGTCGTGGCACTCGATCGCGGCCGGGCTGCCGGCGGACTTCGGCTTCCCGATCGTCGTGCACCCGCACGAGCCCGACACGGTCTACGTGTTCCCGATCAACGGTGGCGACGGCCGCTACCCGCCGCAGGCCAAGGCGCGGGTGTGGCGCTCGCGGGACGCGGGGGAGACCTGGGAGGAGCTCGCCAAGGGGCTGCCCGACGGGTTCTTCGTGGCAGTGATGCGCGACGCCATGTGTGCCGACGACCACGAGCGCGCGGGCCTCTACTTCGGCGCCCGCAACGGGGCGGTCTGGGGCTCGGCCGACGAGGGCGACACGTGGCGACAGCTGGTCTGCGACCTGCCGGACGTGATGTGCGTGCGCGCCGCGGCCGTCTGAGATGAGGTCGACCCGCCCAGGAGACCTGGGCGGGTCGATGTCACTTCGATCGGGAGGTTCGCGTCAGTGCGAGCCCTCGAGCTCCTCGTCCTCGAGCTCCGCCTCGGCCCGCGTCGCCTCGATGTGGCGCTCCATCTCGCCGGTGGGCAGGCAGAACTTCATCGCCAGCGCGTAGACCACGACCGAGAACACGAGGATCAGCGGCACCGACGACTGGAACGACAGGACGTTGAGGTTGCCGGCGGCCGGCTCGGGGTAGTTGCCCAGCCACGAGATCAGCACCAGGCCGCCCAGCCACGGCAGCACCCAGCTGGCCCCCGCGGCGAAGTCCAGCTCGGGCACGTCGTTGCCGAGGGCCTTGTAGATCGGCAGCAGGACGAAGCCGATCGCCACCGCGATGGCGAGCTTCCAGACGATGTCCCAGCCCGACCAGTAGACGATCATGTTCGAGGCCCAGAAGGCGAGCACCGGGATGATGTGGCCGCCCGGCACCTTGAACGGCCGCTCGGCGTCGGGCAGGTTGCGACGCAGGGCGCCCAGCACCAGGGGACCCGAGGCGAAGGAGAGCACGGTCGCCGAGGTGATGAAGCCGACCAGCTGCTGCCAGCTGGGGAACGGCAGGAACACGATGAGACCGACCAGGAAGGTCACGATCAGCGAGACCATCGGGACACCGCGGTCGGTGGTCCGCGCAAGTGCCTGCGGGGCGTTCCGGTTCTTGGCCATGGCGTAGGAGATCCGCGAGGTCGTGGTGGTGTAGATCAGGCCGGTGTCTCCGGGGGAGACGATGGCGTCGGCGTACAGCAGCACGGCCAGCCAGGTGAGGCCGAGCGCCGTGGCCACCGCTGCCAGCGGACCGAAGTCACCGCTGAAGGACAGGGACGACCAGCTGCCCGACTTCTCCAGCGTGCTGGGGTCGAGGGCGCCGATGAAGGCGACCTGCAGCGCGACGTAGATGAGGCCGGTGATCAGCACCGAGCCGACCACCGCGATCGGGACGTTGCGGTGCGGGTTGTCGGTCTCGCCGGCGAACTCGATGCCCTGGCGGAAGCCGAGGTAGGAGAAGATGACGCCCGAGGTGGCGATCGCGGTGAACACGCCGTGCCAGCCCTGCGGCATGAAGCCGTGGCTCGTGAAGTTCTCCCCGTGGACCGCGCTGAGCAGGAAGGCCGCGATCACCAGCAGGATGATGAAGATCTTCCAGCCGACCAGGGCGTTGTTGATGCGCGCGAACCAGCGGATGCCGTAGAAGTTCACGACGACGAAGACCGCCATCAGGATGACCGCACTGACGTAGCCGAGTCCGGTCAGCGTGTAGACGGTCTCACCGGCCACCGTGTGCGCAGCCGTGAACGGCGCGTACTTGGTGGCGTACTGCAGTGCCGCCTCGACCTCGATCGGAGCCGTGGTGGCGACGGCGACCCAGGTGATCCAGCCGGCCGAGTAGCTCGCGAACGAGCCGAACGCCAGGTGGGGGAACCTGACCACACCACCGGACAGCGGGAACATCGTGCCCAGCTCGGCGTACACGAGGGCGATGAGCAGGATGAGCACCCCGCCGAGCGCCCAGGAGATGACCGCGGCCGGACCGGCCGTGACCGAGGCGTTGAGGGCGCCGAAGAGCCAGCCGGAGCCGATGATCGAGCCGACGCTGGCGAACAGCAGGCCAACGACGCCGACATGGCGTTTGAGCTGGGTGTCGCCGGATGCGGCGTTTTGCGTGTCCGTGGACATGTGCACCTTCTCTGCAAGGGGTCTGGCACGTGGAGACCGAGATCGTCCGAACACTTTCCGGTACCCGCGTCCCGGGGACGCCAAACCGGGGGGTTGGGCAAGGATTCACCCCTGAGCCACGTCGAGATCTCCCGATCGATCAGCCGGTGGTGGCCCCGGCCCGGGCGTACGTCGCGTCGTCGTCGATGTCGGTCCGGCTGTAGTCGCGCAGACCCGTGCAGGCCAACAGCGTGATGACCGCGGACACCAGCATGTAGACGGCGACGGCGTAGCCGGTCCCGAACTCGTGGATGAGGTACGTCGCCACCAGCGCCGCCGGCCCGCCGGCCACGACCGAGGCCAGCTGGTAGCCGAGCCCCGCACCGCCGTACCGCAGGGAGGTCGGGAACGACTCCGCGATCAGCGAGGCCTGCGGGCCGTACTGCATCGCGTGGGGGACCAGGCCCAGGCAGAGCGCCACGAACACCAGCCAGCTGATCCCGCTGTCGAGCATCGTGAAGTAGGCGAAGCCCCAGATGCCGGTGATGGCGGCGCCGGTCATGTAGACGCGCTTGCGCCCCACGGAGTCGGAGAGGTGGCCGAAGTACGGCACCAGGAAGAACTCGAGCCCCGCGGCGACCAGGGTCCCGACCAGGACGAAGTTCTTGGTGTAGCCGTGGGTGTCGTCGGTCAGGTAGGCGAGCACGAACGCGGTGACGACGTAGAACGGCATCTGCTCCGACATCCGCACCAGCGCCGAGAGCAGGATCTCCCGGGGGTGCTGACGGATCACCTCGAGCACCGGAGCACGCCGGATCCGGCGCTGCTGCACCGCCTTCGCGAACATCGGGGTCTCGAGGATCTGCAGCCGGATGTAGAGACCGATCGCGACCATCAGCAGGCTGAGCAGGAACGGGATCCGCCAGCCCCACGCGAGGAACTGCTCGTCGGTGAGGACTCCGTTGAAGAGCGTCAGCAGCGCCGTACCCAGGATCAGGCCGCAGGCCACGCCGAGCTGCGGCCAGCTGCCCATCAGACCGCGGCGCTTCTGGTCGCCCCACTCCATGGACAGCAGCACCGACCCGCTCCACTCGCCGCCGACCGCGACGCCCTGCAGCACGCGCAGGACGATCAGGCAGATCGCGGCGGCGCCGCCCCAGGTGTGGGCACTGGGCAGGAAGCCGATCAGGGCGGTGGAGATCCCCATCAGCAGGAGCGTGACGATCAGGGTGGCCTTGCGGCCGATCCGGTCACCCCAGTGCCCGAAGATCGCCGCGCCGATGGGCCGCGCCGCGAACCCGACGAAGTACGTCGCGAACGACTCCAGCGTCCCCACGTAGTGCGAGGAGTTGGGGAAGAACACGTCGGGGAAGACGAGGGCGGCCGCGGTGCCGTAGAGGAAGTAGTCGTACCACTCGATGGTGGTGCCGACCGTGCTGGCGATGGCCGCCCTGCGGATCTGGCGGCGGTGCTCGTCGGTGCCCTCGGCCGCGCGGGCGGCCCGGGCCGACTGGGAGTTGAGTGTCATCGGAGTGCCTCTCTCCTGCGTCCGACGGCGCAGGTCCACCCGGTCCTTTCCCGGATCCGGCGCGTGGCATGCGTCACACGCCGGGAGGAGTCAGCCGACGACGCTGAGGACGAGGTCGACCGTGCGCGTCGTGACCGGGTCGTCGAGCAGCTCCGCGACCCAGTCGGCGTTGTCGGTGCGCTGCTCGTCGGTGGTGGCTGCCAGCCACCGCTCACAGCCGGTGCGGGCGATGTGGTGGGTCTGCGCCACGAGCATGGTCAGGTCGCCGGGCCCGGCGAGCCGGGCGGGCCCGCCGGCCGCCGCGTAGGCGTCGTACAGCGCGCGCATGCGTACGGCGTCGCCGCAGCCGAACTCGAAGAGCACCAGCGCGAGCTCGTGGGCCGGGTCGGCGGCGCCGCAGTTCTCCCAGTCGAGGACCACCAGGTCCCCGGAGGGACGGCGCAGCAGGTTGTCGGCCCACAGGTCGCGGTGGCACATCCGCACGTCGCCGGGCGGGGCGAGCAGCGACTCGACCTCGAGCATCTCGGGCAGCAGATCGGCGAGACGCCCGGCGAACGGGGCACCGGCGGCCTCGAGCCGGGCCACGAGCTCCTCCCACCCGGTGCGGCCGACCGGGTCGACGTACCAGCCGTCCACGGGCCCGTCCGACTCCACCGCGACCCGGTGGACAGCCGCGACGACCTGCCCCACCGCGGCAGGGTCGAGGCGACGCTCGCTCGGCTGCACGTCGACCCATCCGTAGACGCGGACCGGCCCCTCCACGTCGCAGAGCACGGCGCCGGACCGGGCGCGCACCACGGGCGGCATCGGTACGCCGGCCCGGCGTACGGCGTCCTGGTAGCCCGCATCCCGCTCGGCGTCCTCGACGGAGACCGGGACCACGAAGTCCTTGACCGCGTAGCAGCCGAGGTCGGTGGTCAGCTGCCAGATGCGCCCGAGGCGCCCGGTCGCCACCGGGCCCACCAGGCGCGCGCCGGTGCCGAGCCCGTAGGCCCGCGACACCTGCTCGGCCAGCCGCACGTCCAGCACCCGGCCAGAGTAGGGCTGCGGGACTCCTCCCGGTGGCTGGATGCTTCTCGATGGTCGGGCAGGTCGAGACCTCTCCTGTCCCGCGCGACTAGGCTCGGCGGCATGACGGACGAGCGCGCCCAGGACGGCCGGATCGACATCAAGCCGCGGTCCCGCGACGTCACCGACGGCCTCGAGAAGGCCGCTGCGCGCGGGATGCTGCGCGCGGTCGGGATGGGCGACGAGGACTTCGCCAAGCCCCAGATCGGCGTCGCGTCGAGCTGGAACGAGATCACCCCGTGCAACCTGTCGCTGGACCGGCTCGCGAAGGCCGTGAAGAACGGCGTGCACGCGGCCGGTGGCTACCCGCTGGAGTTCGGCACCATCTCGGTGTCCGACGGCATCTCGATGGGCCACGAGGGCATGCACTTCTCCCTGGTCTCCCGCGAGGTGATCGCGGACTCGGTGGAGACCGTGATGATGGCCGAGCGGCTGGACGGCTCGGTCCTGCTGGCGGGCTGCGACAAGTCGCTCCCGGGCATGCTGATGGCGGCCGCGCGGCTCGACCTCGCCAGCGTCTTCCTGTACGCCGGGTCGATCATGCCCGGCCAGGTGGACGGCCGCGACGTCACGATCATCGATGCCTTCGAGGCGGTCGGCGCCTGCCTGGCCGGGAAGATCAGCCGCGACGAGGTCGACCGGATCGAGCGCGCCATCTGCCCGGGGGAGGGCGCGTGTGGCGGCATGTACACCGCTAACACGATGGCCGCGGTCGGCGAGGCGCTGGGCATGTCCCTGCCCGGCTCGGCCGCACCGCCGGCGGTCGACCGGCGCCGCGACGGCTTCGCGCACCGCTCCGGCGAGGCCGTGGTCGAGATGCTCCGGCGAGGCATCACCGCCCGCCAGGTCATGACGCTGGAGGCGTTCGAGAACGCGATCACGGTCGTGATGGCCCTCGGTGGCTCGACCAACGCCGTGCTCCACCTGCTCGCGATCGCCCGCGAGGCCGACGTCCCGCTGACGATCGATGACTTCAACCGGATCGGCGACAAGGTGCCGCACCTCGGTGACCTCAAGCCGTTCGGCAGGTACGTCATGAACGACGTCGACAAGGTCGGCGGCATCCCCATGGTGATGAAGGCGCTGCTCGACGCCGGACTGCTGCACGGGGACTGCCTGACCGTGACCGGGAAGACGATGGCCGAGAACCTCGAGGCCCTCGCGCCGCCGGCCGTCGACGACGAGGTGATCCGCCGGCTGGACCGCCCGATCCACAAGACCGGGGGGCTGACGATCCTCAAGGGGTCGCTGGCGCCCGAGGGCGCGGTCGTGAAGACCGCCGGCTTCGACGAGTCGGTGTTCACCGGGACCGCGCGCGTCTTCGACGGCGAGCGCGCCGCGATGGATGCGCTGGCCGCCGGCCGGGTCGTCGCCGGCGACGGCGTGGTGATCCGCTACGAGGGTCCCAAGGGTGGCCCCGGGATGCGCGAGATGCTGGCGATCACCGGCGCCATCAAGGGCGCCGGGCTCGGCAAGGACGTGCTGCTCCTGACCGACGGCCGTTTCTCCGGCGGCACCACCGGCCTGTGCGTCGGGCACGTGGCCCCGGAGGCCGCCGACGGCGGGCCGATCGCGTTCGTCCGCGACGGTGACCGGATCACGCTCGACGTCGCCAACCGCCTGCTCGAGGTGGAGATCGAGGACCTCGAGGAGCGCCGACAGGGCTGGGAGCCGAACCCGCCGAAGTACACCCGCGGCGTGCTCGGCAAGTACGCCAAGGTCGTGCAGTCCGCCGCGCACGGCGCGGTCACCAGCTGACGCCCCGGCTCCTCGCCGTCGGCCCGCACGCCGGCGCCCACCGGGTGGCGCTGCGGGCCGGCGTCAGCGTGCTCGTCCCGCTGCTGGTGCTGTGGGCGATCGACCAGCAGCAGTGGTCGATCTACGCCGCCTTCGGCGCCTTCACCTCGCTCTACGGGCGCAACCACGTGCACCTGTCCCGCACCAGGATGCAGCTGACGCTGGCCGTGCTGCTCACGCTCGCCACCACGGCCGGGGTGGTGGTTGGCCTGTCTGCGCACCGGGCGTGGCTCGCGGTGCCGGCCACCGCGCTGGTCGCGGTCGGCGGTTCCCTGGTCTCCGACGCCCAGGACTGGCACCCACCCGGCCCACTGTTCCTGGTCTTCGCCTTCGCCGCCCGCGCGTCCCTGCCGAGCGAGCCCGCCGACGTCCTCGCCGCCGTGCTCGTCGCGGGTGCGTCCGCGGGGTTCTCGGTGCTGGTCGGTGGCGCCGGCGCGTGGTGGCGCCACGCCCGCGCCCGGCGTGCGGCCGGGGGGCAGGGCGCCTCCGGGCCGGCCCGGTCCGGGCCGGCCCTGCGGCGGGCGTCGTACGGCGAGGTCGCGCGCCGCCACGCGCTGCGCAACGGTCTCGCGGTCGCGATCGCCGGCTCCCTCGCGACCGCCGTGGGCATCGGGCACCCGTACTGGGCGATGGTCTCCGCGGTGGTGCCGCTCGCCGCGCGCGACCTGGGCCAGCAGGTGACCCGGGGGCTGCACCGGGTCATCGGCACCGGGCTGGGCCTGGGAATGGCGGCGGTCCTGTTCGCGCTCGACCCACGGGGGCTGCTGCTGATCCTGGTCATCGTGCTGCTCCAGGTCGGCGCCGAGCTGCTGGTCGGGCGGAACTACGCGCTGGCGCTCGTCGCGGTGACCCCGCTGGCGCTGCTGATGGTGCACGTCGTCGCACCCACCCCCGCCGGCACGCTGCTGTGGGACCGCGGCCTCGAGACCTTGATCGGGGTGGTCATCGGCCTGGCTGTCGGGTACCTGACCCGTCGGCCGGTGGCGGCACCGACGGAGGCCGGGTCCTCCGAGGGGCGGCGAACGGGGCTTGGGCGGAGCCGGCGCGTGATCTGATGTCCCTGTGCGTTCTCGGTTCCCGGCACTCGTCGCCCTGCTGCTCCTGATCCTCCCGGTCGTCGTCACCGTTGGCCCCGCCGGCGCGACCGAGCACCCGGTCGGCACCCAGCGATCCACGATCCGGGCGGCCGTCACCGGGGCCGGTGTCTCCGTCTCGGACGTGGACGTCACGAGAAGATCCCGCGACGTCGTCGCGCACGTCCGCCTGACGGGCTCCGTGCGCGTGGCGGCGGTCCGGCTGAGCCTCGTCGACGGCCCCTCGGACCCCCACAACGGAGGCTCCCGCGCCTATCCGCGGCTGTTCGACGATCAGCTCGCCACCCGCACGGCAGGGACGGCGCGGGACGGTCGCTGGGAGCTGCGCATCCGCGTGCCGCGCTACGCGCCGCCCACCGACTACCACCTCGCGGTGCGCGCGACGCTCGCGTCCGGCCGAGACGTGTTCCGGGCCACGGAGCCGTTGCTCCACGTCACCGACGCCGAGCCCGACGTCACCCCGGCGACCCTGGTCCGGATGGCCCGGCCCGGCGTCGATCAGCAGGTGTCTCGGGCGGGGCGCCTGAGGGTCCGCGTGCAGACGACCGATGCGCGTTCCGGTGTGGACCAGGTGCAGGTCTGCTGGGGGCCTCTCTCCGGAGAGATCACCGGCTACTGCGGGGACCTGTCGAAGATCCGGGGCGACCGGCACGACGGTGTCTGGGGCGCCGCGCTGACGATGCGGGACATGCCACTGGGCCCCGCCGAGATCGAGGTGAACGTCTGGGACCGCGGCGGTCTCGAGTCGTCCTGGCTGGGCCCGAGCCATGCCGGCACGCCGTACACCGACCTGATCCCGGGCGGCCGCGGCGGGTTCGAGGTCGTCGAGTGAGCCGCACGGGGTAGACATGTCCGCGTGAGTGATGCGACTGCCGCCCGGCTCGACCATGACGACCCGTTGGCCAAGCACCGCGACCTGTTCGTCGGCGCCGAGAGCTCGCTGGTCTACTTCGACGGCAACTCGCTCGGTCGACCGTTGCGGGTGACGGGGGAGAGGCTGGCCCGCTTCGTCGACGGGGAGTGGGGCGGACGCCTGATCCGGGGCTGGGACGAGCGCTGGTTCGACCTGCCCCTGGCCGTCGGCGACGAGCTGGCCCGGATCGTGTTGGGCGCGGGGCCCGGCCAGACGACCGTCGGTGACTCCACCACGGTGCTGCTCTACAAGGCGATGCGGGCCGCGCTGGCCGCGCGGCCGGACCGCTCCGAGATCGTGCTGGACCGCGACAACTTCCCGACCGACCGCTACCTGGCGCAGGGCGTCGCCGAGGAGTGCGGGGTCCGGTTGCGCTGGATCGAGGTCGACACCGCGGGCGGCGTCACTGCGGAACAGCTCGCCGAGGCGGTGGGCCCGGACACGGCCCTGGTCCTGCTCAGCCACGTCGCCTACCGCTCGGCCTGGCTGGCTGACATGGGCGAGCTGACCCGCATCGCGCACGACGCCGGGGCGCTGGTCCTGTGGGACCTCAGCCACTCCGTCGGCTCGGTCCCGATCCAGCTCGACGCGTGCGAGGTCGACCTCGCCGTGGGTTGCTCCTACAAGTACCTCAACGGCGGGCCGGGCTCGCCGGCCTTCGTGTACGTCGCAGCACGCCACCTCGAGCGGTTCACCCAGCCGGTCCAGGGCTGGATGGGTGCGGCGGACCCGTTCCTGATGGGTCCGGACTACGCGCCGGCCGAGGGCATTCGGCGCTTCCTGTCCGGCACGCCACCGATCGTCGGCATGCTGGCGATGCAGGACATGCTGGCGCTGCTCGACGAGGTCGGGATGGCGGCCGTCCGGGAGAAGTCGGTCGCGCTGACCGAGTACGCCGTCCAGGTCGCCGGGGAGGTCCTCGCTCCCGCAGGGGTCGGGCTCGCCTCGCCCCGCGACCCCGACCTGCGGGGCGGCCACGTGACCCTCAACCATCCGTTGATGCGGGAGGCGACCGCGGCGTTGTGGCAACGCGACGTCATCCCCGACTACCGCGATCCCCACGGCCTGCGCCTCGGTCTCTCGCCGCTCTCCACGTCGTACGACGAGGTGCGGCGCGGCGTGGAGGCGGTCCGCGAGGTGCTGGACGGGCTGCCCGGCTGAGCCGCCCAGCACCCCGAAACCGCCTCTGACCTGCGACGATGGGCGTGGCGATCCGAGGGGCCACCCCCGGATTTGATTGTTGGTGGCCGGTTCTCTAATGTTCTCCGGGTCGCCAGGGAGCGGCGGGCTGCAAGATCGGTTGATCGGGTGGCCGGCCCCCGGTGGCCACTTCCTCATTGTCACTCTTTTCCGGGTGGATGGGTGCGCGCCCTGCGGGGTGGGTCCCGGACATCGGGGTGGTTGTGGTGTGTGTGGGGGTGGGTGGAAAGTGAAATCGCCTCGAATTGCGGGGTGGAAAACGATCCGCTAAAGTTTACGAAGTCGCCGCAGGCAAGGGGCCGGGAAAGGCCTTGAGTCACGGTGTGCGTCTGATTCTTGAGAACTCAACAGTGTGTCATAGTCGACGAATTAGTTTGTTATGCCCCGTTTTCTGTGGTCTTTGGATCATGGGATACGGATTTCTTTGGTGAGACAATGATTCTGGCGATAAC
>NZ_BAAAQR010000013.1:0-167431 GCF_039531775.1 Nocardioides koreensis
GAAACCGAACGCGCAGCCGCCTACCCCGCCTGGCTGCACACCTACAATCACCACCGCGGCCACACCGCACTCCGCGGCAAGTCACCCATCCAGCTCGTGCCCAACCTGCGTGGACAGAACACCTAGGTCAGGTCAGCGCCTGCACCAGCAGGGCGAGCGCGGAGGCCGCGCAGACCAGCAGGACGCCGGTGCGGAACGCGTGGCGGGGCAGCCGGTCGCGGACGGCGGAGCCGGTCACGGAGCCCAGCACCACCAGCGGCGACATCAGCAGCCCGAGGTGCCAGGAGGCGGTGGTGAGCGCGCCGGACCAGGCGAGCCCGACCAGGCTCACGCACACGCCCAGGAAGAAGAACACCGACAGCGTGGACCGGACCACCTCCGGCTCCCGCCTCTGGAAGAGCAGCGCGATCGGTGGTCCGCCGATCGAGGTGGCGGTGCCGGAGACCCCGGCGACCAGTCCGGCCACGCTCAGCGAGACCGGGTTCACCGGGACGTGCACCGCGCGCACGGTGACCGCCACCGCCACCAGGACCATCACCCCGATGGCGACCGCGATGACCTGGTCGCTGAACGACACCACCAGCCACGCACCGATCACCGTCCCGGGAACCCGTGCCGGCAGCGCCCAGGCCAGGGAGCGCCAGTCCACGTGCCGCCGCTCCCCCAGCAGCATCGATCCGGAGATCAGCAGGGCCAGCCACAGCGGCAGCGCCGGGACCAGGCCGGGCTCGACCATCGCGACCACCGGCGCGACCAGCAGCCCGAGTCCCAGGCCCACGACGGACTGGACGAACGCTCCCACGCAGGTCACCCCCGCGATCAGCAGCACCACGTCCCACGGCACCCCGTCCACCGGCGCTCCTCCTCTTCGTCGTCCAGGGCCCTCCATGACTCCGGCCCGCAGCTCATGGGGAGCGGCGGGCCGGAGATCAGCGCGGGACGGGCGTCACGCCTTGCGGAGGCTCCGCAGGACGTACTGCATGATGCCGCCGTTGCGGTAGTAGTTCGCCTCGCCCGGGGTGTCGATGCGCACCACCGCGTCGAACTCGGTGTCGCCGGCCTTCACCTTGACGGTCTTCGGCGTGCGGCCATCGTTGAGCTCGGTGACACCGGTGATGGAGAACTCCTCCTCGCCGGTCAGGCCGAGCGACTCGGCGGTCTCGCCCTGGGGGAACTGCAGCGGCAGCACGCCCATGCCGATCAGGTTGGAGCGGTGGATCCGCTCGTAGGACTCGGCGATGACGGCCTTCACGCCCAGCAGCGCCGTACCCTTCGCCGCCCAGTCGCGCGACGAGCCGGAGCCGTACTCCTTGCCCGCGAGCACGACCAGCGGGGTGCCGGCGGCGAGGTACTTCTCCGAGGCCTCGAAGACCGTCGTGACGTCCCCTCCCCCAGATCCAGCAGAGCCCGTGAAGTCGCGGGTGAAGCCGCCCTCGGTGCCCGGCGCGAGCTGGTTGCGCAGCCGGATGTTCGCGAACGTGCCGCGGATCATCACCTCGTGGTTGCCGCGGCGCGAGCCGTAGGAGTTGAAGTCCCGCTGCTCGACGCCGTGCTCGGCGAGGTACTTGCCCGCGGGCGAGTCCTTCTTGATCGCACCGGCCGGGCTGATGTGGTCGGTGGTGACCGAGTCGCCCAGCTTCAGCAGCACGCGGGCGCCGTCGATGTCGGCGACCGGCTCCGGCTCGTCGGGCATGCCGTCGAAGTACGGGGGCTTCCGGACGTAGGTGGAGTCCTCGTCCCACGCGAAGGTCTTGCCCTCGGGCGTGGGCAGCGACTGCCACTGCTCGTCGCCGGCGAAGACGTCGGCGTAGTCGGTGGTGAACATGTCCGAGGTGATCGCCTCGGCGATCACCCGCTCGACCTCCGACGGCGCCGGCCAGATGTCCTTGAGGAACACGTCGTTGCCGTCGGTGTCCTGGCCCAGCGGGTCGTTGAACAGGTCGACGTCCATCGAGCCGGCCAGCGCGTAGGCGACGACCAGCGGCGGGGACGCGAGGTAGTTCATCTTCACGTCCGGGTTGATCCGGCCCTCGAAGTTGCGGTTGCCCGACAGCACCGACACGACCGCGAGGTCGTTGTCGTTGACGGCCTGGCTGACCTCGGGGATCAGCGGCCCGGAGTTGCCGATGCAGGTGGTGCAGCCGTAGCCGACCAGGTTGAAGCCGAGCTTGTCGAGGTACGGCGTGAGGCCGGCGCGCTCGTAGTAGTCCGAGACCACCTTCGACCCGGGGGCGAGCGTGGTCTTGACCCACGGCTTGCGCTGGAGGCCCTTCTCGACGGCCTTCTTGGCCAGCAGGGCGGCACCGATCATCACCGACGGGTTCGAGGTGTTGGTGCACGAGGTGATCGCCGCGATCGCGACCGCCCCGTGGTCCAGCTCGAACTTCGTGCCGTCGGACAGCTCGACCATCGCGGGGTTGCTCGGGCGACCGCCGTCGCTCGGGGCCGAGGAGTGGTAGTCCTTCGGCGGGGCCGAGCCGTTGCCCTCGTGGGACGGGGCGTCGGAGGCCGGGAAGGTCTCGGCGACGGACTCGTCGTACCCCTTCTCCTCGCCGGCCTCGTCGACGTAGTCGGTCAGCGCGCCGCGGAAGGCGTCCTTGGCATCGGTGACCTCGACGCGGTCCTGGGGCCGCTTCGGGCCGGCCAACGACGGCACCACGGTGGCGAGGTCGAGCTCGAGCTTCTCGGAGTAGCGGGGCTCGGCCGCCGGGTCGTGCCAGAGGCCCTGCGCCTTGGCGTAGGCCCCGACCAGCTTCAGCTGCTCCTCGGAGCGGCCGGTGAGCTCGAGGTACTTCACGGTCTCCTCGTCGATCGGGAAGACCGCGATCGTCGAGCCGAACTCCGGGCTCATGTTGCCGATGGTGGCGCGGTTGGCCAGCGGCAGCGCCGAGACCCCGGGTCCGTAGAACTCGACGAACTTGCCGACCACGCCGTGCTTGCGCAGCATCTCGGTGATCGTGAGCACCAGGTCGGTGGCGGTGGAGCCCTCGGGCAGGTCGCCGGACAGCTTGAAGCCGACGACGCGCGGGATCAGCATCGACACGGGCTGGCCGAGCATCGCGGCCTCGGCCTCGATGCCGCCGACGCCCCAGCCGACCACGCCGATGCCGTTGACCATCGTGGTGTGGGAGTCGGTGCCGACGCAGGTGTCGGGGTAGGCCTGCACCTCACCGTCCACCTCACGGGTGAAGACGGTGCGGGCGAGGTGCTCGATGTTGACCTGGTGCACGATGCCGGTGCCGGGCGGGACGACCTTGAAGTCGTCGAAGGCGCCCTGGCCCCAACGCAGGAACTGGTAGCGCTCGCGGTTGCGCTCGTACTCGATCTCGACGTTGCGCGCGAACGCCTCGGGGGTGCCGAAGACGTCGGCGATCACGGAGTGGTCGATGACCATCTCGGCCGGCGCGAGCGGGTTGATCCGGGACGGGTCGCCGCCGAGGTCGGCCATCGCCTCACGCATCGTGGCGAGGTCGACGACACAGGGGACGCCGGTGAAGTCCTGCATGATCACGCGCGCCGGCGTGAACTGGATCTCCTTGTCCGGGTCGGCGTTCTCGTCCCAGCCGGCCAGCGCCACGATGTCGTCGGCGGTGATGTCGGCACCGTCCTCGGTGCGCAGCAGGTTCTCCAGCAGGACCTTCAGGGAGAAAGGAAGCGACTTCACTGCGTCATCGGGCAGGCCCTCGCCGGTCACGGCGTCGAGCCGGAAGATCTCGTAGGACTTGCCGTCCACGTCCAGGGTGCTCTTGGCACCGAAGCTGTCCTGACTGGCCATCAGTCGTCTCCTCGTTGGGTGCTCGTCGTGGGTCCGGGCCCATCTTGCCGCCGCGCGCGCACACGGGGGAAGGCAGGGTTCCCTTGCCCGGACACGGTGGCGATATGTCTTGACGTCAAGATACACGATGCCGAGGGATCGTGGCGAGCGGTGTCCGGATCGTGTCCGGCTCAGGCCGGGACGAGGCCGTACGCCGCGAGGGCCGCGCACACGTCCGCCCGCGCCGCGGCGGCCAGCGCACCCCCGGTGAACCGCTCGTCGGCGGTCACCTCCGCCACGGGGTCCAGACCCGCGTCGGCGGGCGAGAGATCGCGCGCGCCGTCGATCTCCACCAGGACCAGTCCGGCGCAGTCCCCCGCGAAGACGTCGACGGCGACGACCCGCCCGTCGATCCGCAGCCGGCGGCGCTCCTTGCGCAGCTCGGCGGCCGGGAGCGCAAGGAGCAGCCCCCACTCCCCCTCGTCGAGGTACAGCGAGGTGCAGGCGATCTCCTCGGGCCCCTCGCCCAGGCGCACCTTGTGGCCGAGCTTGCGGACCCGGCTGCCGTCCACGGCGAGGGTCTCGCGCAGGCGCAACCGGCTGCCGAGGACGTACCGGTCGACGATGGTGAGCACGTCGTCGCCGCCCGGCAGCGGCGTGGTGGGGTCGAGCAGCCAGCGGCGCTCGCGCTCGACGTTCGCGTACTTCAGGGAAGGGTCGCTCACGCCGGCCGCTCGAGCAGCGCCACGCACTCGACGTGGTGCGTCATCGGGAAGAGGTCGAAGGCGCGCAGGCCCTTCAGCGCGTAGCCGTGCTCGGCGAAGTAGGCCACGTCCCGGGCCAGGGCGGCCGGGTCGCAGGCGACGTACGCCACGGCGCGCGGCGCCCGGTCCACGACCTGCTCGACCACGGGTCTGCGGGCCCCCTCGCGGGGCGGGTCCAGCACCACCAGGTCGAACGGCTCGTCGTACGCCGTCGCCAGCACCTTGTCGACGGCACCGGCCTCGACGGCGACCGCGCGGCCGAACTCGCCGAGGTTGGTCCGGGCGTGGCCGCAGGCGACCCGGCTGCCCTCGACCGCCACCACCCGGCCCCGCTCCCCCACCCGCTCGGCGAGGAAGGCGGCGAAGAGGCCGACCCCGGCGTAGAGGTCGAGCACCTTCTCCCCGGGCCGGGGGTCGAGCTGCTCGAGCACCGTCTCGACCAGCACCCGGGGCGCACCGGGGTGCACCTGCCAGAAGCCCTCGCCCGACACCACGAAGTCGCGCCCGAGCACGGACTCGTGGACCAGCTCCGGCGACGGCTCGCGGGCGTCCTCGCGGGCGATCAGGCAGTCGTCCACCGGGATCACGACGCGCGAGCGGTGCAGGCGCATGCCGCGCCGGCCCTGCTCGTCCTCGGCGTACTGCACCCGGGTCCGCCAGCGCAGGCCGTCCCGGTCTCCCGCGACCGGCTCGACCACGACGGGCACGTCGAGGTGGGCCAGGCGGCTGAGCTGCTCCCGGACGACGGCCGCCTTGAGCTCCCGCTGGGCCGGCAGCGACACGTGCTGGAAGTCGCAGCCCCCGCAGCGGCCGGGGCCGGCGTACCGGCAGGGCGCGGGGACCCGGTCCGGCGACGGCTCGAGCACCTCGACGGCGTCGCCGCGCCAGAACCGGTCGCCCTCGGTGCCCTCGGTGATCTCGAGCAGGACCCGCTCCCCCGGGATCGCGTGGCGGGTGAAGACCACCCGGGTCTCGGCGGGCTCGACCGACGGGTCGGTCGTGACCCGGACGATGCAGTGGCCGCCGTGGGCGACCGGCCCGACGACCGCCTCGAAGCGCTCGCCGACCCGGGACCGGCCACGGGCCTTGCGCCGGCGCGGGGTGCGGCTCACCGGTTGATCTGCCCGCGCTTGCTGCGGTCCCCGACCTGGCCGCGCCGGAGGTCGCCGGGGCGGACCCGCGCCAGCTCGCGCTCCTCACGCTCGCGCGCGATCTGCGAGGAGCGCAGCTGGTAGGGAACCGAGGTGACCATCACGCCGGGCGCGAAGAGCAGCCGGCCCTTGAGCCGCAGCGCGGTCTGGTTGTGGAGCAGCTGCTCCCACCAGCGGCCGACGACGTACTCGGGGATGTAGACCGCGACCACCCCGCGCGGGTTGGCCTTCTTGATCTCCATGGCGTAGTCGACGATCGGCTTGACCAGCTCGCGGTACGGCGAGTGCAGCACCTTGAGCGGGACGCCGAGGTTCCGCTCGTCCCACTCCTGCAGCAGCCGGGCGGTGGCCTCGGGGTCCGCGGCGACGTAGACGCCCTCGAGCACGTTGGGCCGGGTCGCCTTGGCGAAGGCCAGCGCCCGCAGGGTCGGCTTGTGCAGCTTGCCGACCAGGACGATGGCGTGCACCCGGGTGGGCATCACCTTGTCCTCCTCGTCGGCGGCGAGCTCTGCGTTCACGTTGTCGTAGTGCCGGCGGATGCCGCGCATGATCACGAAGAAGATGATCATCGCCAGGATCGTGATCCAGGCGCCCGCGAGGAACTTGGTGATCAGCACGATCACCAGGACCACCGCGGTGAACACCAGGCCGACCGCGTTGATCATCCGGGACCGCACCATCCGGCGCCGGACCGTCGGGTCCTGCTCGGACTTCAGGTGCCGCGTCCAGTGCCGGATCATGCCGAGCTGGCTGAGGTTGAACGAGACGAACACACCGACGATGTAGAGCTGGATCAATCGCGTCGTCTCGGCGTTGAAGGCCTGGATCAGGATGATCGCCATGAAGGCGAGGAAGACGATGCCGTTGCTGTAGGCGAGGCGGTCGCCGCGCGAGCCGAGCGCCCGCGGGGCGTAGCCGTCCTGGGCCAGGATCGATCCCAGCACCGGGAAGCCGTTGAACGCGGTGTTGGCGGCCAGCACCAGGATCACGCCGGTGACGGTGACGACCAGGTAGAAGCCGGGCGGGAAGTCGCTGAACACGGCGCGGGCGATCTGGGCGATGACCGCGTGCTGGTCGTAGCCGGGTGGCAGCGGCTGGCCGTCCAGCGTCAGCCGGTCGAGGTCGCTGGGGTCGACGTACTTCAGCCCCATCTGATTGGCCAGCACGATGACGCTCATCATCATCGTGATCGCGATCATGCCGAGCAGCAGCAGCGTGGTGGCGGCGTTCCTGCTCTTGGGCTTGCGGAACGCCGGCACCCCGTTGGAGATCGCCTCGACACCGGTCAGCGCCGCAGACCCCGAGGAGAACGCCCGGGCAAGCAGGAAGACCAGGGCGAACGTGGTGAGCGAGCCGCCGTACCCGGGCGCCGGGTCGATGTGGAGGTCGGCGCTCTCGACCTGCGGCAGGTCACCGGCGGCCAGCTGGAACATCCCGAAGGCGCACATCCCGAGGATGGCGACCATGAAGGCGTAGGTCGGGAACGCGAAGAAGGTCCCGGACTCGCGGATGCCGCGCAGGTTGATGGCCATCAGGACCAGCACCATGATCGTGGCGAACGTCGCCTCGTGCCCGCTCAGGGCGCCGATCGCGGAGGCGGCGTACTGGGCGCCCGAGGAGATCGACACCGCGACCGTGAGGACGTAGTCGACCAGGAGCGCGCTCGCGACGGTGGTGCCGGCGGTCGCGCCGAGGTTGACGGTGGCGACCTCGTAGTCGCCGCCACCGCTGGGATAGGCGTGCACCGTCTGCCGGTAGGACATCACCACGGCCGCCATCACCAGGGCGACGGCGATGCCGATCTTCCAGGACCAGACGTACGCCGACGCGCCCGCCAGCGACAGCATGATGAAGACCTCGTCCGGGGCGTAGGCCACCGACGACAGCGCGTCGCTGGCGAACACCGGGAGCGCGATGCGCTTGGGGAGCAGCGTCTCTCCCAGCTGGGAGCTGCGCAGCTTGCGCCCCAGCAGGATCCGCTTGGAAACGTCGCCGACACCCACGAGCGGAAAGGCTAGACCCCATCGGCGCCGGAGCGTGCGTCG
Organism: Nocardioides koreensis; assembly: GCF_039531775.1. Lineage (NCBI taxonomy): Bacteria > Bacillati > Actinomycetota > Actinomycetes > Propionibacteriales > Nocardioidaceae > Nocardioides > Nocardioides koreensis. The sequence goes on from NZ_BAAAQR010000013.1 coordinate 7,715, forward strand.
CCACCCGAGCCGCGCCCGGCGCTGCGTGTAGCGTCTGCCCCGTGCACGTCGTGATCATGGGCTGCGGCCGCGTGGGTTCCACGCTCGCCCGCAGCCTCGAGGACCGCAACCACACTGTCTCCGTCATCGACAGCGAGCCAGACGCGTTCCGACGCCTCGGGCCCGGTTTCAACGGGGACAAGGTGACCGGCTACGGCTTCGACCAGGAGGTCCTCGAGAAGGCCGGCATCCGGCGCGCCGACGCGTTCGCCGCCGTCTCCAGCGGGGACAACTCCAACATCATCGCGGCCCGCGTGGCCCGCGAGACCTTCGGCATCGAGCAGGTCGTGGCCCGGATCTACGACCCCGGGCGCGCGGAGGTCTACCAGCGGCTCGGCATCACCACGGTGGCGACGGTCAAGTGGACGGCCGACCAGGTCCTGCGCCGGTTGCTGCCCGCGGGTGCCGAACCCGACTTCCGCGACCCCTCCGGCACCATCCGGGTCGACCACGTGCCGGTCACCGAGGCCTGGATCGGCCACCGCACCGTGGACTTCCAGTCCCAGTCGCAGAGCCGGATCGCCTGGATCGACCGGCTCGGCGAAGGAATGCTGCCCACCAAGGACAGCGTCATCCAGGAGGGTGACCTGCTGCACCTGGTGATGCGCGAGGAGAACGCCGCCCACGCCTACGCCGTCTTCGACCGCGGCCCCGAGGAGAGCTGACATGCGCGTCGCCATCGCCGGAGCCGGGGCCGTCGGCCGCTCCATCGCCCGCGAGCTGATCACCAACGGCCACGAGGTGCTGCTCATCGACAAGCAGCCGAGCGCCATCAAGCCCGAGCGCGTCCCCGACGCCGAGTGGCTGCTGGCCGACTCCTGCGAGATGTCCTCCCTGGAGGAGGCCCGCCTGGACCGCTGCGACGTGGTGATCGCCGCGACCGGCGACGACAAGGCCAACCTGGTCACCTCGCTCCTCGCCAAGACCGAGTTCGGGGTGCCCCGCACCGTCGGCCGGGTCAACCACCCCAACAACGAGTGGCTCTTCACCGAGGCCTGGGGCGTCGACGTCAACGTCTCGACGCCGCGCATCATGTCCGCCCTCGTCGAGGAGGCGGTCACGGTCGGCGACCTGGTCCGGCTGTTCACCTTCCGCCAGGGCAACGCCAACCTGGTCGAGCTGACGCTGCCGGCGGACTCGCCGTACGTCGGCAAGCCGATGGGGCTGATCCCGTTCCCGGAGAACTGCGCGCTGGTCACGATCCTGCGCGACGGGCAGGTCTACGTGCCCGAGCCGGAGCAGCCGGTCGAGTCGGGCGACGAGCTGCTGTTCGTCGTCTCGGCGGACGTCGAGGACAAGCTCGAGCACCTGCTGGCGCCCACCGGCCACCCGGGCTGACCCTAGGCGACGACCGGGGTCCGGTCGCGGGACAGCAGCCAGACCATCCCCGCCAGCGCGGTCAGCTGGAGCGGCCAGCCCATGACCACCTTGAGCACGCCCAGGACGGCGACCGCCGTGCTGGGGTCGACCGTGCCGGAGTGCCCGCCGAGCCACAGCGGAGCCTGGACCACCACGCGCAGCAGGCACGGCAGCACCAGCAGCCAGGTGAGCTGGGTGCACAGCTTCACGACCTGGCGGTCCTTGTGCCAGGCCGTGGGGTCACCGGTGACGCTGCCGACCATGAAGCCGACCAGCGGCCAGCGGGCCAGGCAGGTCAGCGACAGCACCACGGTGTAGCCGGCGTTGTAGATGATGCCGGGCAGGAAGTAGGCCAGCGCCTGGTCGTTGGCGTCGCCGCCGTTGCGCGCCGACATGGACACGAACAGCCAGCCGATGCCGATCCCGACCATCGCGTTGACCACGAACTGCACCGTCGACCGCTGGACGAGGCGCACCACGAGCAGCACCACCGCCGCGGCCACGCTGACGCCCAGCGCGAGCCGCAGCTCCTTGGTGGTCAGGAACATGATCGTGAACAACAAGGTGGGTGCCGCTGCCTCCAGCATGCCGCGCCGGCCGCCGAGCGCCTTGCTCAGCTGGGCGCGCACGACCGCCTCGACCGTGTCGACCGACGCGGCGCGCGCGTGGGCCCCCTCGGTGGGGTCGGCGGGCAGGGCGGCGGGCTCGCGGGTCTCGTCGGGCTCGGTCATGGCATCAGCTCGTATCGCGGGTTGTACATGATCCTCTGGCCGTCGTGCTGCCCGATCCGGCCCTGGATCTCCATGGACCGGCCCGGGGAGACGCCGGCGATCCGGCGCCGGCCCAGCCAGACCACGGTGATCACGCCGGAGCCGTCGAACAGCTCGGCCTCCAGCGCCGGGACGCCACCGCGGGGGCGCAGCGTGACCGTGCGGAGGGTGCCGCGCAGGCGCACCCGCTCCCGGTCGGGAGCATCCGCGATCTGCAGGACCCCCGAGTGGGCATAGGTCTTGCGCAGGTCGCGGGCATGCTGGTCACTGGTGTTGGCCCACTTGCTGATGCTGCGTCGCAAGCGGCTCTTCTCGGGCATGTTTCGAGCCTAGGCGGTGGGTGGGTCGACCCGGCGCGCATTGTCGGGCAGCACCACGGGCAGCACGTCCCCGACCGGCATCGCGCCGCTGCCACGGCGGACGGCGACCTTGGTGATCGTGTCCTCCCAGGCCGCGGAGTCCTCGACGTCCATGGCCGGACGGCCGAGCAGGGTGGCCCGCAGCATCCAGCGAGGGCCGTTGATGCCGATGATCCGGGAGGGCTGCTGGGCGGTGCTGCCGTCCTCGCGGCGCACGCTGAGCCGGCAGACCAGCTCGGTGCCGAAACGCCCCTCGCGCTCGCTGGCCACCCCGCCGTGCTGGGCCATGTCGGCCGCGATCTGCGGGCGCACCGTGCTCCACAGGTCACCGTTGCGGGGCGCGGCGAACGCCCGCAGCTCCACCGCGCCGTCGGCGCCGGCGAGGATCACCGACTGCACCTCGCCGGTGGACTCGTCCACCTGCAGGCGCAGCTCGCGGCCGGCCTCCGGCTCGATCAGCAGCGAGCCGAGGTCGAGCCGCTCGACCCCGTCCTCGGGGAGGTCATCGACGTCGTAGGGGCCCTCCACCGGGTCGGCCTGCTCCTCGAGCAACGCCTCGTCGGCGACGTCTGGCTCGGTGGACTTGCGACGGAACTTCACTGACACTCCTCCGTTCGGGACTCGGTCAGGACCGACCGAAGCCTCCGGTAGAACCGTATCCCCCGGACCCGCGCGACGAGTCGGGGAGTTCCCCCACCTCCACGAAGCGCGCGCGTTCCACGCGCTGGACGACCAGCTGGGCGATCCGGTCACCGCGGCGCAGCTCGATCGGCTCCCCGGGGTCGTGGTTGATCAGCATCACCTTGATCTCGCCGCGGTAGCCCGCGTCGACGGTCCCGGGCGCATTCACGATCGACAGGCCGTGGCGGGCGGCCAGGCCGGAGCGGGGGTGCACCAGCGCGACGTACCCGGCCGGCAGCGCGATCGCCACGCCAGTGGGGACCATGGCCCGCTCCCCCGGGCCGAGGGTGACGTCGACGGTGGTGAGCAGGTCGGCGCCGGCGTCGCCGGGATGGGCGTACGACGGCAGCGGCAGGTCGCCGTCGAGGCGGACGACCGCGATGTCGAGGTCGCCGGCAGTGTCGCGGGGCTCAACTCCGGGGGTCACGGCGGGAGACCCTACTCCGGCGTGAAAGTGTTCTCCCCGTGGAGTATCAGGAGCGGCTGGGCGTGCCGCTGCGGTGGTGGGCGCAGGGCACGATGCTGGTCGCCAGCCTCTGGTTGGCCGTCGTGGTGGCCCTGCCCGCCGTGGTCGCCTGGGGGGTCTCGGCGGCGGCGCTGGCGCTGATGGCGCTGGGACTGCTGTCCTACGGATCCGCCCGGGTCAGCGTCCACGACGGCGTCTTCCGGGCCGGCCGGGCCCGGATCGAGGCCACCCACCTGGGGACGGCCACCGCGCTGGACCCCGAGGAGACCCGGCGCACGGCGGGCCGGGACGCCGACGCCCGCGCCTACCTGCTGCTGCGGCCCTACCTCAAGCGCGCGGTGCGCGTGCAGATCTCGGACCCGCGCGACCCCACGCCGTACTGGCTGGTCAGCACCCGGCACCCGGAGGAGCTGGCCCGGGCGCTGCGCGCCCTCGCCGCCGCGGAATGAGCCACCGCCTCGCTGGGTAAGGTCGTGGCATGGCATCTGGTTCGAAGGTCTGGACGATCTTCTCGCTCGGCGCGGCGCTCGGCGCGGCCGCGATGGCGAAGAAGGCACTGAACACCTCCTGGAAGGCGGCGACGGGCAAGAACCCGCCCGCGAACCCCGCGGATCCCGACGTGGACCTGTGGGAGGCGGTCGCCTGGGCGGCCGTGAGCGGCACGGCCATCGGGCTGGCGCGCATGCTGGCCACCCGCAAGGCGGCGCACTACTACGCCCGCTCCACCGGGCACCTGCCGCCCGACCTGCAGAAGGACGACCAGGACGCCGACAAGGCGCCGGCCGCCACCACCTGAGGGTCGCACCCCACCCACGCAGAGACGCAGAAGGGCCGCAACCTCCGGGTTGCGGCCCTTCGTGACGTCAGGGGCGAGCGAGACGGGGTGATCCGTCAGGCACAGTCCTTGCAGATCATCTTCTTGCTGTCGGCGAGCTGCGAACGGTGGTGCACGAGGAAGCAGCTCATGCAGGTGAACTCATCCTCCTGCTTGGGCTTCACCTCGACCGCGAGCTCCTCGTGCGACAGGTCGGCACCCGGCAGCTCGAACGACTCCGCGGCCTCGGCCTCGTCCTCGTCGACCTTGCCGGAGTTCTTGTCGTGACGTCGCGCCTTGAGCTCTTCGATGCTCTCCTCGGACTGTTCGTCCTCGTTCTTGCGCGGTGCGTCGTAATCGGTGGCCATGCCTCACTCCACTCCCCTGGTGCGGCTACCCCACGCAGCCGCCCCAAACACGTTGTCTCTTCCCCGCCGTCGGCGCCAGATTGTGCACCATCCGCTGGCGATCGCGCACACCGTCCCACGACGTGTCCCGTGAACATCAGGGGCGTGAGGCCTATTCCCCCAAAACCGGGGCCGTCGGGGCCAGGAACCCCGCCTGGAGCACCGCCGCGCGGAACTCGTCGAAGCCGCGTGACGGTGCACACACCAGCGCCTGCCGGCCACCCGCCCCCGGAGAGAGCTCGGTGCGGGCACCGGCGGCCCGGGCCACCAGGGCGCCGGCGGCGAAGTCCCAGAGGTTGACGCCTTCCTCGACGTAGGCGTCGACGGACCCCTCGGCCACGTGGCAGAGGTCCAGGGCGCACGACCCCAGCCGCCGGATGTCGCGGACCCGCGGCAGCAGCCGGACCAGCGCCCGGGCCTGGACCTCGCGCAGGCCCGCGTCGTAGCTGAAGCCGGTGGCCACCAGGCGCTGGGACAGCGGCGCCGGGGCGCGTACGCCGATCGGCTCGCCGTCCCGGGTCGCCACCGCCCGGCCGTCGGCGGCCACGTGGGCCACGAACTCGGTGCCGGTGGCGGCGTTGAGGACGACCCCGGCCACCACCTCGCCGTCCAGCTCGGCCGCGATCGACACGGCGTACTGCGGGAGGCCGTAGAGGAAGTTGACGGTGCCGTCGATCGGGTCGACCACCCAGCGCACGCCGGACGTGCCGGCCTCCTCGGACTCCTCCTCGCCGAGGATCGCGTCGTCGGGACGTGCCTTGCGCAGCAGCTCCCGGACCAGCGCCTCGCAGGCCCGGTCGGCCTCGGTGACCACGTCGACGTCGCTGGACTTGGTCGCGGCCACCGTCACCCCGCGGCGGGCCCGGTCCCGGACCAGCGCGGCCCCGGCCCGGGCGGTGTCGAGGGCCAGCTCGGCCAGCTCCGCGCCGGCCGGGGTCACGAGTCCGACCCGCACAGCGCCGGGCGGTCGCCCCGGGGGTTCGGGCAGCAGCCGACCGGGCAGCGGTCCCAGAGCGCGTCCATGCTGCCGACGGCGGCCCGCTCGCGCTCGTCGCCGCGCTCGACCGCCGCCCTCTCGAGCAGCAGGTCCCGCACGGCGGAGACGAAACGGGGGTCGACCCCGGCGGTCGCCGCGCGACGGGTCGGCAGGCCGATCTCCTCCGCGGTCGCCATCGCCTCCGTGTCGAGGTCGTAGATGACCTCCATGTGGTCGGACACGAACCCCACGGGCACCATCACCACTCCCGGGACGCCCCGGTCCTTCAGGGCGCGCAGGTGGTCGTTGACGTCTGGCTCGAGCCACGGGACGTGCGGCGCCCCCGAGCGGGAGCAGTAGACGAGCTCGTGCGCGTGCCGCCGTCCGGTCTCCTCCCGCACCCGGTCGACGACCTCCTGGGCGACGCTGCGGTGCTGGGCGACGTAGGCGCCGCCGAGCGGGCCGCTGGTCTCGTTCATCACCACCGGGATCGAGTGCGTGACGAACGCCAGGTGCGCCCCCTCACGGGCGGTGTCGGGAAGCTCCGCGAGCGCCGCCAGCGTCGCGTCCACGACCGCCTCGACGAAGCCGGGGTGGTTGAAGTAGTGCCGCAGCTTGTCGAGGCGCGGCGCGTCCTCGCTCTGCTCGTCCATGGCCGCGACGGCGTCGGCGAGGTTCTCGCGGTACTGACGGCAGGAGGAGTACGACGAGTAGGCGCTGGTCATGAAGCAGGCGGCGCGGGTGACCCCGTCGGCCGCCATCTGCCGGAGCGTGTCGGTCAGGTAGGGGTCCCAGTTCCGGTTCCCCCAGTAGACCGGCAGGTCGATGCCGGCGCCGTCGAGGTCCTCACGCAGCGCGGCCAGGAACTCGCGGTTCTGGTCGTTGATCGGTGAGCGGCCGCCGAAGAGGAAGTAGTGCTGGCCGACCTCCTCGAGCCGCTCGCGCGGGATGCCCCGCCCGCGGGTGACGTTCTCCAGGAACGGCACCACGTCCTCGGGCTTCTCGGGGCCACCGAAGGACACCAGCAGCAGGGCGTCGTACGGGCTGGTGTCGGCCTTGTGGTTCTCGCGCTGGGGGGTCGGCGGCATGCGCCCATCGTAGGGAGGGCCAGGAATTGGTCGGGCGTGCTCCCGCGGTCCTACGCTCCGGACGATGCTGTCGTCCTATCGCCGGGTGCTCGCCGAGCCCGGCACGCTGCGCTTCAGCGCGACCGGGCTGGTCGCGCGGCTGCCGATGTCCATGGCCGGCCTCGGCATCGTGCTGCTCGTCTCCGCCGCCACCGGCTCGTACGGCGTGGCCGGCGCGGTCTCCGCGGCGTTCATGGTGGCCAACGCCGGCCTGGCGATCCTCCAGGGCCGGCTGCTCGACAGCTTCGGACAGGCCCGGGTCCTGGCCGGGGCCGGAGCGCTCTTCGGCGTCGCCATGGTCCTGCTGGTGGTCTCGGTCGAGGCGGACTGGCTCGGCGCGGCGTACGCCAGCGCCGCGCTGGCCGGTGGCTCGCTGCCCCAGATCGGGTCGGCGGTCCGGGCCCGCTGGTCGCACGCGCTGACCGCGGACCGCGACGGGCTCCAGACCGCCTACGCCCTCGAGGCCGTCGCGGACGAGGTGGTCTTCATGCTCGGCCCGATCGTGGTCACCGTGCTGGCGGCCGCCTGGGACCCGGTGGCCGGGATCGCGGTGGCCGTGGTCGCCTGCGTCGGCGGGACCCTCGCGCTCTGCGCCCAGCGCGCCACCGAGCCGCCCGTCCACCGGCACCGCCGGTCGACCGGCCGTCGACCGCGGATGCCCTGGGCCACGGTCGCTCCGTTGACCGTGGTGTCGGCCGCGCTGGGCATCCTCTTCGGCGGCGCCGAGGTCGCCACGGTGGCGTTCGCGGGCGAGCAGGGCCGGCCGGCCTGGGCCGGAGGCCTGCTCGCGCTGTGGGCGCTGGGCAGCCTGCTGGCCGGGCTGCTCACCGGCGCGGTGACCTGGCGTCGCGGGCCCACGGTCCGGGTCCGCTGGGGCGCCTTCGGCATGTTCGCCGCGATGGTGCCGCTCCACTTCGTGGGGTCGCTGCCGCTGATGGGCCTGGTGCTGCTCATCGGCGGCTTCGCGATCGCGCCGACCCTGATCGCGGCGCTCTCCCTCACCGAGAGCACCGTCCCCACGGGGCGGCTCACCGAGGGCATGGCGATCATGCAGACCGGCCTGGTCGCCGGGGTCGCCCCGGGGGCCGCCGTCGCCGGCGTCGTCATCGACGCGCACGGCGCGGCGGCGGCGTACCTGGTGTGCGCCGCCGCCGGCGCCGTGGCGGCGATTGCGGCCCAGGTGCTGCCACGTTCCCGCTAGCCTCGGCGGCGTGACGGTGTGGCGGAACTGGTCGGGCCTGGAGTCGGCGACGCCGACCCGCGTGGCGGAGCCGGAGGACACCGCCGCGGTCGTGACCGCGGTCGAGCGGGCACGCGCCGAGGGCGGCACCGTGAAGATGGTCGGGACCGGCCACAGCTTCACCGCGATCTCCGCCCCCGAGGGCACCATGCTCACCCCCCACCGGATGAGCGGCATCGTCGCCGTCGACCGCGACGCGATGACCGTGACCGCCCTGGCCGGCACCCCGCTGAAGGTGCTCAACGCTGAGCTCGAGCGGCTTGGGCTGAGCCTGCACAACATGGGCGACATCGCCGAGCAGACGCTGGCCGGCGCCATCTCGACCGGCACCCACGGCACCGGCGGCGTCGCGGCGGGGCTCGCCGCACAGGTCGCGGGCCTCGAGCTGGTCACCGGCACCGGCGAGGTGCTGCGGGCCACCGCCGAGGAGAACGCCGACGTGCTCGACGTCGCCCGCGTGGGGCTCGGCGCCCTCGGCGTGCTCACGACGGTCACCTTCCGGGTCGAGCCGCTGTTCCTGCTCGAGGCGACCGAGCAGCCGATGTCGTGGGACGAGGCGCTGGGCTCGTTCGACGAGATGGTGGCGGAGAGCCACCACGTCGACCTGTACTGGTTCCCGCACACCGACCGGATGCTCACCAAGCGCAACGTCCGCCTCGACGCCGACCTCGGCGAGGCCGAGCCGCTCCCCCGCTGGCGGGCCTGGCTCGACGACGACTTCCTGTCCAACACCTTCTTCGGCGCGGCGACCGCCGCCGCCAACCGGGCCCCGGCGGTCATCCCGCGGATGAACCGGCTCTCCGCCCGCGCCCTGTCCGCACGCCGGTACAGCGACGTGGCGCACCGGGTGTTCACGGCCCGGCGTGACGTCGTCTTCCGCGAGATGGAGTACGCCGTGCCGCGCGAGGCGGGTCTCGCCGCGCTGCGGGAGGCCCGGAAGGCGGTCGAGGGCTCGTCGTGGCGGATCAGCTTCCCCGTCGAGGTCCGGGTGGCCCCGTCCGACGACGTCCCGCTGTCGACCGCGGGCGGCCGCGACACGTGCTACCTGGCCTTCCACACCCACCGCGATGCCGACCACACGTCGTACTTCGCCGGCATCGAGGCCGTGATGCGCGCCCACGACGGCCGCCCGCACTGGGGCAAGGTGCACACCCGCACCGCCGCCGACCTGGCCCCCGCCTACCCGCGGTTCGGCGAGTTCCTGGCGATGCGCGACCGGCTCGACCCCGACCGGGTGTTCACCAACGCCCACCTGCGTCGGGTCCTCGGCGACTGACCCGCCACGCGAGTGATCCTGACGGGGCCCGGGCGCCGCCGAACCTTTCGGGCCCGCCATCGCGTCACAATGGGCACGGGACAGCACGACCCGTCGACGAGAGGACCAGGGTGAGCCGGGACAGGGCCCAAGACAAGGCGGAGTTCGCGGAGTTCGTGGCCGCGCGCTCGGGTGCGCTGCACCGCGCGGCCTACCTGATGGTCGGCGAGACCTCGCTGGCCCAGGACCTGGTCCAGGAGGCGCTGGCCAAGACGTACGCCGCGTGGCCGCGGCTGCGCGACAAGGGCAACGCCGAGGCCTATGCCCGCAAGGCGATCACCACGACCGCGATCTCGTGGTTCCGCCGGAAGGGCTGGTCGCACGAGCGGAGCACGGCCGCGCCCCCGGACCGGGCCACGCCCGGACATGCCGACCAGGTGACCCAGAGCGCCTGGCTGTGGGAGTGCCTGCTCGCCCTCCCGGTCCGTCAACGCGCGGCGATCGTGCTCCGGTACTACGAGGACCTGACCGAGGCCCAGACGGCCGAGACCATGGGCTGCGCGGTGGGAACCGTGAAGAGCCAGGTCTCGGCGGGCCTCGCGAAGCTCCGCCAGCAGCTGGGGGACGACGCCGACGTCCTCCCCCTCGACACTCTCACGACCGGACGGTGACCCCATGACCGAGAAGCTCAAGAACCTGCTCCACGAGCGTGCCGCCGACGTGGACTTCGCCGTCCCCGACGTCGACTCCCTCACCCGCGCCGGGGACCGCCGCCGCCGGCGCCGCACCGCGGCGGTCGTCGCCGGCAGCGTGGCCGTCCTGGCCGTCGTCGGGAGCGCGGTCGCGCTGCCCCGGCTCGTGGGCGGCGACGGCTCGCCCGAGCCGGCCGGTGGCACTGCGCAGACCCCGGCGCTGTCGTGGGTGATGGGCCGGACGTTGTACGCGCCCGCGATGCCGGGCGGCCAGGTCGACCTCGGGCACGACGTGCGCGCCTACGTGCGGACCGAGGCCGGCTTCGTCTACGCCGACCCCGACGGCACGGTCTGGTCGTGGACCGACGGGTCCGAGACCCGGGTCGGCAGCACCGACGCCAAGGACCCGCACCTGGTCTCCGACACCGACGGCACGCTCGCCGGCTGGCTCGACAGCGGCAGCGGGAAGCCGGCGTACGTCGTGCTCGACCAGGCGACCGGCGACACCACGACCTGGGACGACCAGCCGGCCGGCTCCAGCGACGCCGCCGGGCCCGGCAGCTCGCCGTACTTCTACGCCCTCGACGGCCGGACGGCGTACTGGCGCGACGCCCGGGGCGCGGTCGCCACCGACCTCGACTCCGGGGACGCGACCGTCGTCGACCCGCGCACGAACGGTGACGTCGACATCTCCGCGGCCGAGGACGGGCTGATCGCCTTCGCCGGCGCGAACGGCACCTCCCTCGGCAGGACGCCCGAGCAGGCCAAGGAGCTCAAGTACTCCTTCGGCGGCCCGGCGGCCTTCAGCCCGGACGCCCGGTGGTTCACCGAGGACGCCGACGAGCCCAAGGTCTACGACACCCGGTTCGGCGAGAAGGTCGCCCTGGACCTCCAGTACAACTTCGCGTCGGGCTACGGCTGGTTGGACGACAGCACCCTGCTGCTGCTCGGCCAGGACGGCTGGCGCGACAAGGTCGAGCTGCTCAGCTGCACGGTGCCCGCCGGCACCTGCAAGACCCTCGAGCCGGACCTCGGCACCTTCAACCAGCTGGACCGCGAGGGCTTCGCGCTCCCGGTGGGCTCGACGATGGGGCAGTGACCGGCGGTCGGGGGGCGCGGCGTCAGACGCTGGCCGAGCCGGCAGGCACCGGTGCCTGCCAGTTGCGCCACATCGCGACCAGGCGCCAGACGATGCAGACCCCCGCGCCCGCGACGGCGACGACCAGGACGGGCAGGTCCAGCCGGGAGCCGGCCACGGTGACGAACGCGCCGGCCAGGGCCGGGGTGGCGTAGAGGTCGCCGCGGAACACCACCGGGACGCGCGCGGACAGCAGGTCGCGCGCCATGCCGCCGCCGATCCCGGTGACCATGCCCATCAAGGCCGCGGGCACCGGCCCCAGGCCGTACTCCAGCGCCTTGAGGGTCCCGGTGACGCAGAAGAGGCCCAGCCCGAAGGCGTCGAGCACCGTGACCGCGCGCTCTCGGCGTCCCACGGCGGGGTGGAACCAGAAGGTCAGCAGGCCCGCGGCCACGGGGACCAGCAGGTAGCGCCAGTCCTCCAGGGCCGCCGGGGGCGTCGCGCCGATGAGCACGTCGCGCAGGAATCCGCCGCCGAGACCGGTCGTGCCGGCGAGGATGAGGATGCCGAACACGTCGAGGTCCTTGCGGACACCGACCAGGGCGCCGGTGATGGCGAAGACGAAGATCCCCACCAGATCCAGGACGACCAAGGTCACGCAGGGAGGTTACCGGGGCACGCCGCCACGGTGACGCATCCGGCTCCCCCGCTGGCGTAGGCTCGGCGCACCGATGAACACCGCTGACCAGCACAGGAAGGACCAGGCCACCTCCATGGTGCACCTCACGCTCGCCGGAGTGAGCGACGACGGACAGCGCCTGCTCCTGGTCAGCGATGCAGGCGTCGAGTTCACCCTCGACATCGACGCCCGCCTCCGGGCCGCTCTGCGCGGCGACACCGCACGCCTCGGTCAGTTGGAGACAAAAATGGACAGCACCCTCCGTCCCCGCGACATCCAGGCCCGCATCCGTGCGGGCGAGACGCCGGAGGTGGTCGCCCAGGCGGCGCAGACCAGCGTCGACAAGATCATGGCGTTCGCCGCGCCGGTGCTGGCCGAGCGCCAGCACATCGCCGAGCGGGCGCAGCGGTCCTCCGTACGCCGGCGCTCGGGCGGCGACCAGGCCGCGGCCGCGGCGCGCACCCTCGGCGACGCGGTCGCGGGGCACCTGCGCTCCCTCAACGTCGATCCCGAGACCGTGCTGTGGGACGCCTGGCGGCGCGAGGACGGCCGCTGGTCGCTGACCGGGGAGTTCGCCTCGACCCGCAAGAGCGGGCACGCCCAGTTCACGTTCGACGCCCCGGGCAACTACGTCACCGCCGAGAACGACGACGCGCGCTGGCTGCTCGGTGAGGTCATCGCGACGATGCGCGCGCCGGAGCCCCGCAACGACCTCGAGCAGGCTCGCCAGCGCCGGCTGTCCGCCATGAACCCGACTGCGGCCGAGGAGCTGCCCCTGGGCGACGACGCCATCGAGCTGGTCACCGGGTCGGGCACCGACCTCGGCGCCGAGCAGCCGCTCGAGGCGTTCCTCACCGAGGAGCCGCCGCCGGCCCAGGAGCGCGAGCTGCGCGAGGAGGCCGCGGACGCGGCCGCCCGGGACACCTCTGGTGCTGCCGAGGCGACCGCCGCCCAGGGCCAGGCTCCCGAGGCCCCGGCTCCCGACGCCCCGGCGCCGGCCGACGACGAGCCGCCGGCGCGGCGCCCGGTGCGCAAGAGCCGCGGACGGGCGTCGGTGCCGAGCTGGGACGAGATCATGTTCGGCGGCGGCAAGTCCGACTGAGGCTGCTTCCCGGGACGGGTGTGACGACAGCCGTCACATCGCAGCCCCTGCCCGTGGAGGTTTCCGGCCGGTAGTCTCCCGGCATGTCGTACTTCGTCACGGGTGCCACGGGGTTCATCGGCCGACATCTCGTCCAGGAGCTGGTCGACCATCGCGAGGGCGAGATCTTCGTCCTGGTCCGCGAGGGGTCCCTGGCGCGCATGGAGACGCTGATCCGCCACTGGGGCAGCGACCGCGTGACCCCGGTCGTCGGTGACCTCGGCGAGGCCGACCTCGGCGTGGCGAAGAAGTGGGTCACCGAGCACCGGGGCTCGGTCGACCACTTCTTCCACCTCGCCGCGATCTACGACATGACCGCCGACGACGCCACCAACGAGGCGATGAACGTCGGCGGCACCCGCCACGCCCTCGGTCTCGCCGAGGCGCTGGAGGTCGGCTGCTTCCACCAGGTCTCGTCGGTGGCGGCCGCCGGCGACTACCACGGCCGCTTCGACGAGACGATGTTCGACGAGGGGCAGTCGCTGCCCTCGCCGTACCACCGGACCAAGTTCGAGTCCGAGAAGATCGTCCGCGAGGAGGCCACCGTGCCGTGGCGGGTCTACCGGCCCGCCGTCGTGGTCGGTGACTCGCAGACCGGGGCCATGGACAAGGTCGACGGCCCCTACTACTTCTTCCCGCTGATGAAGCGGATGCGCGACAACCTGCCGGCCTGGCTGCCGCTGGTCGGCGTCGACCTCGGTGACACCAACGTCGTCCCGGTCGACTACGTCGCCGCGGCGATGGACCACATCGCCCACCTGCCCGACCGCGACGGCGAGGCCTTCCACCTCGTCAACCCCGAGCCGCAGCCGGTCGTCGAGACGATCAACGCCCTCTGCGCGGCCGCGGGGGCGCCGCAGTTCGCGACCCCGATCGACCGCCGGCTGACCCGCTCGGGGCCGCTGGGGCTGGTGCCGCGCGCCCTGCGCCCGCTGACCGTGCTCAACGGAGTGGTCCGGTCGGCGCCGGCCCAGCTGGTGCTCGAGCAGACCATCGGCCGGCTCGGCATCCCCGCCGAGGTCGTGGCGCACACCTCCTTCAACGCGGTCTTCGACTCCCGCCGCACCGAGAAGGCGCTCTCGGGCTCCGGGATCGGCGTCCCCGAGCTGGAGTCCTACGCGCGCACCCTGTGGACCTACTGGGAGGAGAACCTCGACCGGTCCACCGGCCGCGACGCCGCGGTCCGCGAGGCGCTCACCGGCAAGCACGTCGTGATCACCGGGGCCTCGTCCGGCATCGGCCACGTCACCGCACTGAAGGTCGCCCAGGCCGGGGGCATCCCGGTGCTCGTCGCCCGCGGCAAGGAGAAGCTCGAGGACACCCGCGACGCGATCGAGCTGCGCGGCGGCACGGCGTACGTCTACCCCTGCGACCTCTCCGACCTCGAGGCGATCGACCGGCTCTGCGAGGCGATGTCGGCCGAGCTCCCCTCGATCGACTTCGTGGTCAACAACGCCGGCCGCTCGATCCGCCGGTCGCTGCGGCTCTCCCAGGACCGGTTCCACGACTTCGAGCGCACCATGCAGCTCAACTACTTCGGCGCGATCCGGCTGGTGATGGGCCTGGTCCCGAAGATGCAGGAGCAGAAGCACGGCCACGTCGTGAACGTCTCCTCCATCGGCGTCCAGACCAACCCGCCGCGCTTCTCGGCGTACGTCGCCTCCAAGGCCGCGCTCGACTCGTGGAGCAACGTGGTCGCCTCGGAGCTGGTCGGCGACGGCATCACCTTCACCAGCATCCACATGCCGCTGGTGCGGACGCCGATGATCGCCCCGACCAAGCTCTACGACAAGTTCCCCACCATCTCACCGGCCCAGGCCGCGGACCTGGTGGTCAAGGCGATGGTCGAGCGCCCGCACGAGATCAACACGCTGCTCGGCAACGCCGGCGCGGTCGCCCACACGGTCGCCCCCAAGCTGGCCTTCCGGGTGCTCAACATGGCCTACCAGGTCTTCCCCGACTCGGCCGCGGCCAAGGGCGAGGTCTCCGGCGGCACCCGGGAGTCCGAGCAGATCATGCTCGCCAAGCTGTTCAAGGGGATTCACTGGTAGTGGCGAGGGGCCGGCGCGGGTCGGTGATCCAGCCGCTCCAGCTCCCCGGGTAGAGCGCGGCGCGCACCCCGGCCACCTCCATCGCGAGGATGTCGTGGACGGCGGTGACGCCGGAGCCGCAGTACGCCGCGACGTCGCCGCGGTCGCCCGCCTCCGGGGTGGCGCCGACGGAGCCGTAGAGCGCCTGCAGCTCCTCCGCGGGCAGGAAGCGCCCGTCGGCGCCGAGGTTCCGCGACGTGGGCACGTTCACCGCGCCGGGGATGTGGCCGGCGACCGGGTCGATCGGCTCGGTCTCGCCCCGGTAGCGCTCGGGTGCGCGGGCGTCGACGAGCACCTCGATGTCGAGCACCTGCTCCGCCTCGACCACGGCCAGGTGACCCGGGTCGGCGGTGAAGTCACCCGGCGTGACCGCCGTGGTCGAGCCGGTCTCGACCGGCCCGCCACCGGCGACCCAGGCGTTCCACGCGCCGTCCAGGACGCGCACGTCGGCGTGTCCGTGGTACCGCAGCAGCCACCACGCGCGGCCGGCCGCCAACCCGGACCAGTCGTCGTACACGACCACCGGGCGGCCGTCGCAGACCCCGGCCCGGCGCATCGCCGCCTCGAGGACCGCGACGTCCGGCAGCGGGTGCCGGCCGCCCGCACCCGGAGGCGAGGCGAGCGCGGTGTCCATGTCGACGTACACCGCGCCCGGCACGTGGCCGGCGGCGTACTCCCCAGGGCCGGACGGCCCGCCCGTCCGGTAGCGGACGTCGAGGACGGTGGGCGTCGACGGGCCCGGCTCCCGGGTGAGGGCGGAGCGCAGCTCGTCGACGGAGATCAGCGGACCGGTCATGGCGGCCATCCTGCAGGACCGGGGCTGTGAAAGGATCGCGACCCGTGGCTGAACTGCATTTCTTCACCGGGACCATGGACTCGGGCAAGAGCACCCTCGCGCTCCAGACGAATCACAACCACGCGGCGCGCGGGCGGGTCGGCCGGATCTTCACCACCCGGGACCGGGCCGGCGCGGCCATGCTCTCCAGCCGCCTCGGCCTCACCCACGAGGCCCTCGAGGTCGACGACACCTTCGACTTCTGGACCTACGTGGTGCGCACCCTCACCCAGGGCGCCCGGATCGACTACCTGATCTGCGACGAGGCCCAGTTCTACACCCGCGACCAGATCGACCAGCTCGCCAAGCTCGTCGACGAGCTGCAGATCGACGTGTTCGCGTTCGGCATCCTCACCGACTTCCGCACCGCCCTGTTCGAGGGCAGCGCGCGCCTGGTCGAGCTGGCCGACCGGATGAACGTGCTCCAGGTGGAGGCGTTGTGCTGGTGCGGCAAGCGGGCGACCCACAACGCCCGCACCGAGAACGGCGTGATGGTCGTCGAGGGCGACCAGATCGTGGTGGGCGACGTCGAGCAGCCCGACGAGAACCCCGCCGAGGTCGCCTACGAGGTGCTCTGCCGCCAGCACCACCGGCGCCGGCTCACCGCCGCCCGCGCCAAGGCGGTCAGCCTCGCCCCCGAGCCGTTGCCGTTCGGCTGAGGTTCGCCCAGGATTTCTGGAACAGGTTCTTCCCCCGGGACCGGATCTCCCCCTAGGTTGCTGGACGGCGCCGACCCAGGCGTCAGCATCGCCACGCCTCAATCTCGGGAGATCACGTGTCGTCCTCACCCCGTCCCCTGCCCGCACGACCTCGTCGGACCGTCCCGGCCACGCTGGCCGGCCTGCTCCTCACCCTGCTCGGCGGGCTGCTCGTCGCCGTCACCCCGGCCGCACCCGCCCGGGCCGACGGCCCCGGAGTCGGCATCCCCTGGGTGGTGACCGTCGGCGACTCCTACATCAGCGGGGAGGCCGGCCGCTGGGCGGGCAGCTCCAACAGCTCCACGACCACCGCCGACGCGCTCGGGTCCACGGCGTACTACGACAACGGCAACAGCGAGAGCATCCCGCGCTGCCACCGCAGCAAGTCCGCCGAGGCCTACGTCGGCGGCGGGGTCAACGGCTACAACCTGGCCTGCTCGGGCGCCACGACGGCGACCACCACCGGTACCTACTTCAAGCCCGGCCTCGACTTCTACGACGACGGCGCCGGTCACCTCGGCCAGGCGAAGTCGCTGCAGCAGTTCGCCGCGGGCCACAACGTCGGCATGGTGGTCGTCTCGATCGGCGGCAACGACTTCCACTTCGGCGACGTCGTGCAGACCTGCGTCACCGACTTCCTCAGCTCCTTCTCCTGGGCCAAGGACTACTGCAAGGACGACAGCTCGGTCACGTCGAACTTCACCGCCGGCAACATCGCCGCGGTCCGCGCGCGGATCGCCGCGGCGTACACGAACCTCCGCACGGCGATGCGCAACGCCGGCTACGCGGACGACGCCTGGACGCTGCTGGTGCAGAACTACCCGTCCCCGCTGCCCCGCGGCAGCGGGTTCCGGTACTCCGAGTCCGGCTACTCGCGCCAGGACACCGGCGGCTGCGGCTTCTGGAACGCCGACGCCGACTGGGCCAACGACAGCGCCCTCCCCACGATCAACACGGCGGTCACCGGGGCCGCTGCCGACGCCGGGCTCACCAACGTGCAGACCCTGGACCTGGCCTCGGCGTTCAACGGCCGGCGGCTCTGCGAGAGCACCGTCGGCCTCTACGAGGAGAAGGGCCTGTCCAGCTGGACCCAGGCCGGCGCGGTCGACCAGACGGAGTGGGTCAACCAGATCCGCACCGTCACGACCTGCTGCTCGGGCAGCCCCTACTACGTCCAGGAGTCGCTGCACCCGAACTACTGGGCCCAGCTGGCCACCCGTTCGTGCGTGCGCCAGGCCTGGAACGGCGGGGCGCCGCGCGGCGGGAGCTGCTCGATCGCCGGGACCGGGCTGCTGAACGGCGAGCCGCGGATGTCGCTCGGCTGAGGTCGCGCGCGGGTCGCCGGCCTCAGAATCCAGGCTCAGCAGACCAGCATGGGGATGAGCATCTCCTCAGGGGTCAGCGACCCGTGCAGGCCGACCAGCGTCGCCTCGTAGGGGAAGTCGGTCGTCGAGAGGATCGCGGTGTCGCCGTGGCAGGCCACGACGACGTCGCCCAGCCGCGGGAGCACGGAGGGCTGGACCGGGCCGAACCAGCCGCGGGCGACCGCGGCGTCGCGGGTCATCACCTCGGCCCGGTCGCCCAGCAGCCCCGCCCAGGTCGCCGCCACGTCGGTGACGGCGCCACGGTGGCAGTAGAGGTGGCGGAAGCGCGCCTCGCCGCCGAGCAGCGCGACCCCGTCCCGCAGCTCGTGCAGCTCGTCGACGTCGACCCGGCTCTCCAGCGGGGAGTCGACCATCCCGTGGTCGGCCACCACCAGCAGCCGGGTGGAGCGCGGCAGCGAGTCGCGCAGCTGCTCGGCCTCGGAGTCGATGATCGAGAGCTGCTGCAGCCACGGGCTCGAGGCGACGCCGTAGCGGTGCCCGGTCCAGTCGAGGTCGCCGTCGTAGAGGTAGGTCAGCGACGGGTCGTCCCGCGAGGACGCGACGGCCGCGGCGATCCGCTCACCCACCTTGTCGGCGCCGACGTAGTCGGCGCCCCGGTGCGCGGCGACGGTGAGCCCGCTGCCCACGAACTCGCGCTTGTTGACCACGGTGACCGACGCGCCGCGGGCGCGCAGCCGCGAGAACGCCGTGGGGTGCGGCTGCCACTCCAGCGGGTCGACGTCCTTGTCCCACAGCAGCGCGTTGAGCAGCCGCTCGGTGCCGGGCACCCGCGAGGTGAAGCCCACCAGTCCGTGGGCGCCCGGCGTGAGGCCGGTGCCCAGCGAGGTCAGGCTGGTGGCGGTCGTCGACGGCACGCCGGCGGTGGCGGTCCGCTGCTCGGCCAGCAGGCTCGAGAGGTACGGCGCGGCGTGGGCGTAGCGCTCCAGCAGCCGGGCCCCGAGCCCGTCGACGAGGAACACGACGTACGCCGCGGCCTCGGGCAGCAGCAGGTCGGACGGCTCGTCCCCCACCGACACGCCGAGCGCCGCCGCCACCGCGGGCACCACGTCGCCGAGCGAGCGCTGGTGGTAGGCCGGCTCGACGAAGCCGGCCCCGGGAGCGTGGTTCACGCCCCGTGGGTCCGCGCGGAGAGCGACTCCGCGAAGGACAGCAGCCCGGCCACCGCGTCGGTGCCGTCGGCGGCGGCGGAGACGCGCAACGAGAAGTCGTCGGAGGCGAGGACACCGGTGTAGCCGTGGTCGGCGTCGCACTGGGGGTCGCTGCACCCGGCCGGCTCGAGGTCGACCCGGCTCACACCGCCCCAGCCGATGGTCATGACCGCCTCGGCCGGCGGGGTCGGCCCGGAGGTCGGGTTGGCGATCATCCGGGTCACGACGACGGACTTCACCGCCGTGAGCCGCACCGCCTCGGTCGAGGTGGAGGTGTAGGGCTCGGGCAGCAGGTCGTCACCGGTGTGCTCGTCGGTGTGCGCCAGGACCAGCCGGGTCGGCGTGAGCACGACGACGCTGAGGTGGCGGCGCACCTCGTCCCGCTCGAAGGTCGGCTCGTGGTGGACGAAGAAGGAGACCACCTGCTCCCCCGCGACCGCCGCCTCCACGCCGTCGGCCACCACCTCGGGGTAGTAGCCGGTGCGGTCGATGGCGTCCCTCAGCTCGAGGGTCCGGTCCCGGTCGTCGGTGGTCCTGCTGCGCATGCGTGCAGTCTGTCACGCGGCGCCGACGACGACCGGCTCGGACTCCCTCAGCCCGGGATGGTGTCGCCGGGGTGCTCCGGCATCCGGCGCACGAACCAGTCCGAGCGCGAGTCCGCGACCGCGTCGACGCGGGCAGCGGCGGTCAGCACCGTGGCGCCCTCGGCGCCGGCCAGGACCAGGGACAGGTCCAGCGAGCTCACCTGCGGCAGGTCGTTCTGCAGCTGCGCGACCCGGCGGATCAGCCGCTCGACCTCGGCGACGTCGACCACCTCGCTGCCGCGGTAGCCGAACAGCATCGGCGAGGACTTGATCTCCCGGACCATCGCGGCGGCGTCCCGCTCCCCCAGCGGCGGGATCCGGTAGGACTTGTCGGCCAGCAGCTCGATCAGCGGCCCCGAGATCCCGAACGACACCACCGGGCCGAACAGCGGGTCCTCGATGCTGCGGATCGCGATCGGCACCCCGGGCGTGGAGTTCTTCTGCACCACGAAACCGGCCTTCTCGGGCTCGGTGATCCGCAGCGCCAGCGACTCCCAGGCGTCCCGCATCTCCTCGGGGGTGTCGATGTTGCGCCACACGTGCGCCTGGTCCGGGCGCTCGCGCAGGTGGTCGGCGGTCGCCTTGAGCACCACGTCCCAGCCGAGGTCCTCCCCTGCCTTCTCGGCCTCCTCGAGCGTGGTGACCCGGCGGTTCTCCCACAGCTCGATGCCGTACGCCCCCAGCAGGGACGTCAGCTCGTCCTGGTCGAGGTGGGTGCCCTCGGGGTTGCGCCGCAGCAGGTCGTTGACGAGCCGCTTGGCGGCCTGCTGGTCGACCTCGTCGGGGCCCACCGGCGGGCCGTCCGGGGTGCGCAGCCACACGGCGTACTCCACGACACGCGCGAGCGCCCGGACCGCGGCCTCGACGGCGGGGTACGACGGGACCGAGCCGCGGCCGGCCGTCGAGCCGGCCACATCGGGGACGCGGAGCAGCTCGGGCACGCCCTCGGCGCCGAGGAAGGAGGAGACCAGCGGCTTGTCGGACTGCTCGCCGACCGCGGCCAGCACGTTGGCGACGTCCTCGCCGGAGACGTTGAGCGGCGGGATGTAGACCGCGACCACCGAGTCGACCTCGGGGTCGTCGATGGCCGCGTCGAGGGCGTCCTCGAAGTCCTCGGCGGTCGCGTCGGCCCCCAGCGCGACCGACTTGTTGACCACCAGCCCGACCGCGGCCGCCGCGTCGGCGGCCAGCAGCCCGAGCGCGTCGGAGTTCCCGACGATCGCGACCCGGCGGCCGCGCGGCAGCGGCTGGTGGGCCAGCAGCTGGGCGACGTCGAACATCTCCTCCAGGGTGTCCACCTGGATCACCCCGGCCTGCCGGAACATCGCGTCGACGGCCTGCGGCGGCGCGGCGATCTTCCGCACCGCGTGGCCCATCGGCACGCCCTGGGTGGTGCGGCCCGAGCGGACGGCGATGATCGGCTTGCGCAGCGAGACCCGTCGGGCGATCCGGGAGAACTTCCGGGGGTTGCCGATGGACTCGAGGTAGAGCAGGACGACCTCGGTGGAGTCGTCCTCCTCCCAGTACTGCAGCAGGTCGTTGCCGGACACGTCGGCACGGTTGCCGGCGCTGACGAACGTGGAGAGGCCCAGGCCCCGGTTGTTGACCTTCTCCAGGATGGCCGAGCCGAGCGCGCCGGACTGGCAGAAGAACCCGGCGCGACCGCGGGGCGGCATCACGCCCGACAGCGAGGCGTTCAGCGAGACACCCGGGTCGGTGTTGATGATGCCGAGGCAGTTGGGGCCGATGAGGCGCAGGCCGTAGGACCGGGAGAGCCCGACCAGCCGCCGCTGCCGCTGCCGGCCCTCCTCGCCGGTCTCCGCGAAGCCGGAGGAGATCACGACCAGGCCGTGCACCCCCTTGGCGGCACAGTCGAGCACCACGTCCTGGACCGCCTCGGCGGGCACCGCCACGATCGCCACGTCCACCTCGTCGGGGATGTCGCCCACGGTGGCGAACGCCGGCATCCCGGAGACGGCCGCCGAGCTCGGGTTGACCACGTAGACCCGGCCGGTGAAGTCGCCCATCACCAGGTTGCGCACCAGCGCCTGCCCGATGGTGTCCTGCCGCCGGCTGGCGCCGATGACCGCGACCGAGCGCGGGTTGAAGAACCGTTCGATCGAGGCGGACTCGGCGCGGTGCTCGCGATTGACCATCAGGCCGATGGCGGTGTCGGTCGGCTCGATGGGGAACTCCAGCGCGAGCACGCCGTCCTCGTACTCGCTGGCGACCCGGTAGCCCGCGTCGCGGAAGGTCTGGATCATCCGGCTGTTGTCGGGCAGCACCTCGGCGACGAACTTCTCGACGCCGCGCTCCCGGCCGGCCTGGGCGAGGTGCTCGAGCAGCAGCTGCGCGATCCCCCGGCCCTGGTGCTGGTCCTCGACGAGGAACGCCACCTCGGCCTCCCCCGGGCGGACCACGTCGTACCGCCCGACGGCGATCATCTGGCCGGACAGGGTCAGCACGAAGGCCACCCGGTTCACGTGGTCGACCTGGGTGAAGCGCGCGACGTCGCGCTCGGACAGCTTGGGCATAGGTGAGAAGAACCGGTAGTACTTCGACTGGTCCGAGACCCGCGCGTAGAAGTCCACCAGCAGGGCGGCGTCCTGGGGACCGATCGGCCGGATGTGGGCGGTCCGGCCGTCGCGCAGCAGGACGTCGGCCTCCCAGTGTCGGGGAGCGGGCGGGCCCTGCTCGGTGTCCTCGGTGCCGGTCACGAGGCGCAAATCTAGCGTGCGCGGCCCAATCGGCGTGCCCCCGGCGGATCCGTGGGACCCACCGGGGAGAATGCCCCCATGGCTGGGCGCAAGACGACGAAGGATCTCCCCGACGACTTCGAGGAGCACATCCTCGACACCGACATCAAGCAGGAGATGGAGTCCTCGTTCCTCGAGTACGCCTACTCCGTCATCTACTCCCGGGCGCTGCCCGACGCCCGGGACGGCCTCAAGCCGGTCCAGCGCCGCATCCTCTACACGATGAACGACATGCGGCTGCTCCCCGACCGCGGTCACGTCAAGAGCGCCCGCGTCGTCGGTGAGGTGATGGGTCGGCTGCACCCCCACGGCGACAGCGCGATCTACGACGCGATGGTGCGGATGGCCCAGCCCTGGTCGATGCGGGTGCCGTTCATCGACGGCCACGGCAACTTCGGCTCGCCGGACGACTCCCCCGCCGCCATGCGCTACACCGAGGCCCGGATGGCGCCCGCGGCCGTCGCGATGACCGCCTCCATCGACGAGGACACCGTCGACTTCAAGCCCAACTACGACAGCCGTGAGTTCGAGCCGTCGGTGCTGCCGGCCGCCATCCCGAACCTGATCGTCAACGGCACCACCGGCATCGCGGTCGGCATGGCCACCAACATGGCCCCGCACAACCTGGTCGAGGTGGTCCAGGCGCTGCGGCACCTGATCAACCACCCGAACACCGACGTCGACGGGCTGATGCGCTTCATCCCCGGCCCCGACCTGCCGACCGGAGGCAAGATCGTCGGCCTCGAGGGGATCCGCGACGCCTACGAGGCCGGGCGCGGCACGTTCCGGATGCGCGCCACCGCCCGCGTCGAGTCGGTCACCCCGCGCCGCAAGGGCATCGTCGTGACCGAGCTGCCCTACGGCGTCGGCACCGAGAAGGTCATCGAGCGGATCAAGGTCCTGGTCCAGGGCAAGAAGCTGCAGGGCATCTCCGACATCAAGGACCTCACCGACCGCGAGAAGGGCCTCCGGCTCGTGATCGAGGTCAAGAACGGCTTCCACCCCGAGGCCCTGCTCGAGCAGCTCTACAAGCAGACGCCGATGGAGGACACCTTCGGCATCAACAACGTCGCCCTCGTCGACGGCCAGCCGCGCACGCTGGGCCTCAAGGAGATGCTGCAGGTCTTCCTCGACCACCGCTTCGAGGTCGTACGCCGTCGCTCGCAGTTCCGGCGGAACAAGAAGGCCGAGCGGCTGCACCTGGTCGACGGCCTGCTGATCGCGCTGCTCGACATCGACGAGGTCATCCAGGTCATCCGCACCAGCGACGACTCCGGAGCCGCCAAGGAACGCCTGATGTCGGTCTTCGACCTCTCGACGGCCCAGGCGGAGTACATCCTCGAGATGCAGCTGCGCCGGCTGACCCGCTTCAGCCGGATCGAGCTGGAGAAGGAGCAGGAGATCCTGCGCCGGGAGATCGAGGAGCTCGACGCGATCCTCAGCGACGACAAGCTGCGCTGGAAGGTCGTCTCCGACGAGCTCGCCGAGGTCGCCAAGACCTACGGCACCCCGCGTCGTACCGTGCTGCTGGAGTCTGCCGGCACCACCGTCACCTCGGCGGCAGTGCCGCTCGAGGTCGCCGACGACCCCTGCTTCGCGTTCCTGTCCTCCAGCGGCCTGCTGGCGCGCTCCACGACCGACGAGGCCCTCGGCAGCGGCGGCGGCCGTGCCAACCACGACGTCGTGGTCTCCGCGGTCCGCACGAGCGCACGCGGCGAGATCGGGCTGCTCACCTCGCGGGGCCGGCTGGTCAAGCTCAGCGTCCTCGACCTGCCCGCGATCCCCGCCTCGGCCAACGACCCCAACCTGCAGGGCGGCGTGCCGCTGAGCGAGGTGCTCTCGCTGGAGGCCGGCGAGCGTGCCCTCGCGCTGTCCGCGCTGGCCGGGGACGGACCGGGCCTCGCGCTCGGCACCCGCCAGGGTGTGGTCAAGCGGGTGAACCCGGAGGTCCTGGGCCGCGACGAGTGGGAGGTCATCTCGCTCAAGGACGGCGACGAGGTCGTCGGCGCCCTCGACCTGGCCACAGGTGACGAGACGCTCTGCTTCATCACCTCCGACGCCCAGCTGCTCCACTTCGGCGCCGACGGCGTGCGACCCCAGGGGCGCTCCGGTGGCGGCATCGCCGGGGTCCGCCTGACCGCGGGCCAGCACGTCGCGTGGTTCGGGGCGGTCGATCCCACCGACGCGGTCGTGGTCACGGCCTCGGGCTCCTCGACCGCGCTGCCCGGCACCGAGCCCGGCTCGGTCAAGGTCACCCCGTTCTCGGAGTACCCGCCCAAGGGCCGCGCGACGGGCGGCGTCCGTTGCCACCGCTTCCTCAAGGGCGAGGACGCGCTGGTCCTCGCCTGGGCCGGCACCGGGCCCGCCCGCGCAGCCGCCTCGAGCGGCGCGCCGGTGGACCTCCCGGAGGCCAACGGCAGGCGGGATGGTTCGGGCGTGCCCGGCAGCCAGCCGATCGCGGCCTGCGCCGGACCGGTCGCGGTCAGGCTCGCCACCGCCCGTGTGGAAGGCTGATCGCATGCTGACGCGTCCCCGACGTACCGCCGCACTGGCGGCCGCCGTGCTGATCGCCCTGGCGCTGACGTCGTGCACCGACGCGAGCTCCTCGGCGGGTGACGGGAAGTCTCCCGAGGACGTCCTGGCCGCCGCCAAGGCGAAGCTCGACGAGACCAGCGGGGTCAACCTCAGCCTGACCACCGACGACCTCCCCTCCGACGTGACCGGCGTCGAGAAGGCGTCGGGCGTCGGCACCCACGACCCGGCCTTCGACGGCTCGATCACCGTGGTGCTGTCCGGGCAGGCGTTCGAGGTGCCCGTCGTGTCGGTCGACCAGAAGGTCTGGGTGCAGCTCCCGCTGACGCCGGGCTGGCAGGACATCGACCCGGGCGACTACGGCGCACCCGACCCGGCCCGGCTGATGAGCGACGACGAGGGCTTCTCCTCGCTGCTGCCGGCCACGACGGACGTCCAGAAGGGCGACAGCGTGCGGGGCGGCTCAGACAACAGCGAGGTGCTGACCGAGTACACCGGCACGGTCTCCGGCGACGTGGTGAAGAACATCATCCCGACCGCCTCCGGCGACTTCGACGCGACGTACACCGTCAGCGACGACGGCGAGCTCCGCGAGGCCGACCTGACCGGGGTCTTCTACAAGGACTCCGACTCGATGACCTACACCGTCACCTTCGACGACTACGGCACCGAGAAAACCATCACCGCGCCGTGAGGCGCCGATGACCGGCCGGCCCCGGCTGCTGCTCGGACTGGCGGCGATCGCCGTCGCCTTCGCCGCCGCCGACACCTACGTCGTGGTGCTCGCGCTGCCCGACATGATGGACAGCGTCGGCATTCCGATCGACCAGCTCCAGCGTGCCGCGCCGATCGTCTCCGGCTTCCTGCTCGGGTACGTCGCGATGCTGCCGCTGATCGGCAGGATCGCCGACCTCCGCGGCCGGGTCCCGGTGCTGGTGGCCGCGCTGGTGCTGTTCGCGCTCGGCTCCCTGGTGACGACGCTGGCCTACGACATGCCGACCCTCGTCGGCGGCCGGTTCCTGCAGGGCGTGGGGGGCGGCGGCCTGGTGCCGGCGACGCTCGCCCTGGTCGCCGACCTGTACCCCGCCGACCGCCGGGGCGTCCCGCTCGGTGTCGTCTCGGCCGTGCAGGAGCTCGGCAGCGTCCTCGGGCCGCTGTTCGGTGCGCTGGTGCTCGCCGTCGCCGACTGGCGGGCGATCTTCCTGGTCAACCTGGTCGTGGGGCTCCTCCTCGCGGCCGCCATCCGGACCGCCGCGCGCACACCCGCGGTCGAGGCGAGCGCGCAGCGAGTCCCCCGACCCCGCTTCGACTACGTCGGCCTGCTGCTGCTCCTGGTCACCCTCGCGTCCGGGGCGCTGGTCTTCGTCCGGCCGACGCCGGTGCTGCGCGACCTGACCTGGGGACAGATCTTCATCCCGTTCGTCGCCGACGGCCGCTGGCTCACGCCGGTCGGCGTGGTGGCCATCGCGGCCGCCCTGCTGCTCGTGGTGCGCTGCGCGACCGCGGCACGGCCGCTCGTGGACCTGCCCGCCTGGGTCCGGACCATGCGCGAGGCCGACCTGGTGGGGGCGCTGTTCCTGGCGGTCGCGCTGGCCGGCGTGATCCTGGCCTTCGCGACGGCCGACCCGAAGGTCCAGGTCTTCTCCGACCAGGGGGCGTGGTACCTCCTCGGCTCCGCCCTCGCGACGGTGGCCTTCGTCCTGCACCTCCGGCGCGCCGAGGCGCCGCTGGTGCCGCGCGGCGCGCTGCGGCGTACCCCCGCCTGGGGCGCGATGCTGGTGTCCTTCTTCGTCGGCGCCGCGCTGATCGCGGCCCTCATCGACATCCCGATCTTCGCCCGGACCACCGTGCACGCCGACTCGCAGCTGATGGCCGCCCTGGTGCTGGTGCGCTTCCTGGTCGCGCTGCCGGTCGGCGCGGTGGTCGGCGGCTACCTGACGCGCACGCTGAACGCCGGCCTGGTCACCGCCGGCGGGATGCTGCTCGCCGCGCTCGGCTTCGGGCTGATGAGCCGCTGGGGGCTGGACAGCCTCGACCACCTCTCGTCGAACCTGCCGCTGCTGCTCGGCGGCCTGGGCTTCGGCCTCGCGCTCGCGCCCGTGAACGCGGCCGTGCTCGCCAGCACCGACGACCTGGTCCACGGCCTGGCCAGTGCGCTGGTGGTCGTCGCCCGCATGGTGGGGATGCTGGTCGGCATCTCCGCGCTGACGACGATCGGGCTGCGTCGCTACTACGCCGAGCAGGCCGACCTGCCCTCCGCCCGCCAGGTCTGCGGCGACAGCACCCGGTGCGACGAGTTCACGCACCTGCTCAAGGTGGCCGGCATCGCCCAGGAGCACACGGTCTTCGCCGGCGCCGCGATCTGCGCCCTCGTGGCCGCGGGACTCGCGCTGCTGCTGTTCCGCGGCGCCCCCACCCGGGCGCTGGACCCGGGTGAGATGCTGCGCACCGCCGGATGAGGGTCGGCTAACGTGCTCCCCGTGGCTGACTTCGACGACCTCCTCGCCGCCAACAGGACCTACGCCGACGCCTTCGAGATCGGTGGCTTCGACGGCATTGCACACGCAGGGGTGGCGATCGTCACCTGCATGGACTCGCGCATCGACCCGCTGAACATGCTCGGCCTGCGCGCCGGCGACGCCAAGATCTTCCGCAACCCCGGTGGCCGGGTGACCGACGCGGCGCTCGAGGCGCTCGTGCTCGGCGTCCACCTGCTCAACGTGAACCGCATCCTGGTGGTCCCGCACACCCGCTGCGCGATGGCGTCCAGCACCGAGCAGGAGCTGCACGAGCGCGTGGGCCAGTCCGCCGGCCAGGACGTCTCCTGGCAGCGGTTCAACGTGGTCGAGGACCAGCTCACGGCTCTCGAGGAGGACATACACCGGGTGCGCGCGCACCCGCTGATCCCCGAGTCGGTCAAGATCGGCGGCTTCGTGTACGACGTGGACTCGGGGCTGCTCGACCAGAAGTTCTGAGCCACCTCAGCCGACCTCAGGCATCGAGCGCCTCGACGTCGACCTCGTAGGCACCCTGCACGATGAACTCCTTGCGGGGCGCGACCTCCGAGCCCATCAGCAGCTCGAAGATCCGCGCGGCGTCGTCGGCGTCGTCGACGGTGATCCGGCGCAGCGTCCGGTGGCGCGGGTCCATGGTGGTCTCCGCGAGCTGGTCGGCGTCCATCTCACCGAGACCCTTGTAGCGCTGCACCGGGTCCTTCCAGCGGACGTTCTTCTTCTTCAGCTCCGCGAGCTTTCGCTGCAGCTCGTCGTCGGAGTAGGTGTAGACGTACTTGTCCATCCCCTTCTTCGGGTTGGAGATCTCGATCCGGTGCAGCGGTGGCACGGCGGAGTACACCCGGCCCTCCCGGATCAGGTCCGGCATGTACTTGAAGAACAGCGTCGCGAGCAGGCAGCGGATGTGGGCGCCGTCGGAGTCGGCGTCGGCCATGAAGATGATCCGCCCGTAGCGGGCCGCCTCGAGGTCGAAGGTCCGGCCGGACCCGGCGCCGACGACCTGGATGATCGAGGCGCACTCGGTGTTCTTCAGCATGTCGCCGACCGAGGCCTTCTGGACGTTGAGGATCTTGCCGCGGATCGGCAGCAGCGCCTGGAACTCCGAGTTGCGGGCCAGCTTGGCGGTGCCGAGCGCGGAGTCACCCTCGACGATGAACAGCTCGGTCCGCTCGTTGTCGGCGGCCCGGCAGTCGGCGAGCTTGGAGGGCAGCGCGGAGGACTCCAGCGCGTTCTTGCGGCGCTGGGTCTCCTTGTGCTGGCGGGCCGCGATCCGCGTCTTGGACGCGCCGACGACCTTCTCCATCACGAGCTTGGCCTGGGCCTTCTCGTCCCGCTTGGTGGAGGTCAGGAACTTCTTCAGCTCCGCCGAGACCACCTTGCGCACGACGGTGCGGGCCGCCGGGGTGCCGAGGATCTCCTTGGTCTGGCCCTCGAACTGGGGCTCGGCCAGCCGCACCGTCACGACGGCGGTCATGCCCTCCAGCACGTCGTCCTTGATGACGTCGGCGTCGTTGACCTTGAGCGCCTTGGTGGTGCGCATGACGTCGTTGAACGTCTTGGTCACCGCCTGCTCGAAGCCGCTGAGGTGCGTGCCGCCCTTGGGGGTCGCGATGACGTTCACGAACGAGCGCAGCTCGGTGTCGTAGCCGGTGCCCCAGCGCGCTGCCACGTCGACCTGCAGCTCCCGCTCGACCTCCTGCGGGGTCATGTGCCCCTGGTCGTCGAGCAGCGGGACCGTCTCGGTGAAGGTGTCCATGCCCTGCAGCCGCAGGATGCCGGTGACCGGCTCGTCGGCGGCGAGGTACTCGGCGAACTCCGCGATGCCGCCGTCGTGGCGGAACTTCTCCTCGACGGGCGTCTCGCCCCGCAGGTCGCGGATCACGAGCTCGAGGCCCGGCACGATGAAGGAGGTCTGCCGGGCCCGCCCGAGCAGGCCCTCGAACTCGAATGTCGCGTCCTTGGTGAAGATCTGCCGGTCCGGCCAGAACCGGATGCGGGTGCCGGACTTCCCCTTCGCCACGCGGGCGCCCTTGCGGGTCAGACCGGACTGCGCGGTGAACTCCGCCGTCGGGCCGTCACCCTCGAACACGCCCGGGACACCGCGGCGGAAGCTGAGGCCCTGCTGCGCGGGCGAGCGGTCGACGTCGATGTCCATGCGCGAGGAGAGCGCGTTGACCACGGAGAGCCCGACACCGTGCAGGCCACCGGTCGCGTTGTAGGAGCCGCCGCCGAACTTGCCGCCGGCGTGGAGCTTGGTCGCGACCACCTCGACACCGGGCAGCCCGGTCTTGGGCTCCTTGTCGGTGGGGATGCCGCGCCCGTCGTCGTACACCTCGACGGAGCCGTCCTGGTGCAGGGTCACCTCGACCCGGTGGGCGTGCTCGGCCAGCGCCTCGTCGACGCCGTTGTCGATGATCTCCCACAGGCAGTGCATGAGCCCGCGGGTGTCGGTCGACCCGATGTACATGCCGGGACGCTTCCGGACCGCCTCGAGGCCCTCGAGGACCAGCAGGTGTGCGGCGTTGTACGTGTTGTCGATCGTCGGCTCCCAGCGTGCGCAAATCCGGTTGTCGTGCGGGGACGAATCTACCCGCGACACGCCGGACGACGCAGAAGGCTCGCCTGCCGGGGCGTGACGGTGGCCGGGTCTAGCGTGGGCGCCAGTCATCAGCAGCGCCCCACGGTGTGGGTGACGTCACGATGTGGACACGATCGGGTCTCCGGCTCGGCGTTCCGCAACCCGACTCAGCACCCACGCGTCACACTCGCAGGGCCGATCCAGTGCCAACTGAACAGGGCTAGACAACTTCCTCCCCAATATTGGCTTCCCGATGTGTGGGAACCGGGAGGGCGGGGAAGACCCACCATGATTGGATGACGTGTCCGGTCACACGGGGGGACGGGAATCTTTGGGGCCCGCCACTACGTTGAGCAAGACACGATGATCAGAAATGAGGCCGATGTGACCACTGCAGTTGCCCCCAGCCCCGCCGCGCTGACCGCCGCGGACCGCTGTGACCGGTGCGGAGCGCAGGCCTACCTCCGTGTGGAGCTCCAGACCGGCGGCGAGCTTCTCTTCTGCGCCCACCACGCGCGGGAGCACGGCGACAAGCTGCGAGAGATCGCGGCCAACGTCGTCGACGAGACCCACAAGCTCTCCAACACCCCCGCCATCGCGCCCGAGGGCGAGATCTGACCGACACCCCCAGCGACTCGACGGCCCCGGACCTGTGTCCGGGGCCGTCGGCATTTCCCCGTGTGCGAGGGTGTGCGGCGTGAGTCCGCTGGAGGTCTGCGTCGCCCTGCTCATCCTGGTCGGGATCGTCGGCGTCGTGGTGCCGGTGCTGCCCGGCTCCGTGCTGGTCCTCGGCGCCGTGCTCGTATGGACGCTCGTCCAGGGCGGGGCGACCGCGTGGACGGTCCTGGTGGTCGCCACCGCGTTCCTCGCCGCGGGCGCGGTGGTCAAGTACGTCGCGCCGGGCCGCCGCCTGCAGCAGGCCGGGATCCCCTCCTCGACCCAGTGGTGGGGGGCGCTCGGGGCGCTGGTCGGCTTCTTCGTGGTCCCCGTGGTGGGCCTGTTCCTCGGCTTCGTCGTCGGGGTGTACGCCGCGGAGCGCCGCCGCGTCGGGCACGCCGACGCCTGGCCGTCCACCCGGGCGTCCCTGCACGCGGTCGGCCTCAGCATCCTGATCGAGCTGGCGGCGGCCGTGCTGGCCGCCGCGACCTGGGTCGTCGGGGTGGCCGTCAGCTGATGGCCGTCCTGCTGTCCCTGCTCGCGGCCCTCTCCTACGGCCTGGCCGACTTCGTCGGCGGGGTGACCTCCAAGCGGGTCAGCCCCTGGTCGGTGGCGCTGGTCGCCCAGCTCGGCGGCGCCGCGCTGGTCTTCCTGGTGACCCTGTGGGTGCCGGGGTCGCCCACCCGCTCCGACGTCGCCTGGAGCGTCGTGGCCGGCCTGGGCAACGGGTTCGGCACGGCGTTCCTCTACCGCGGTCTCGCCGCGGGCCGGATGGGGGTCGTGGCCCCGATCTCCGGCGTGGGCGCGGCCCTGGTCCCCGTCGCCGTCGGCGTCCTCACCGGCGAGCGCCCGGCCGCGCTGGTCTGGGCGGGCATCATCCTCGCGCTTCCCGGCATCTGGCTGGTCGCCCGCGAACCCGCCACCGGTCCGGGGCCGCTGGGCGCCGGCCTGACCGACGGTGTCCTGGCCGGCCTGGGGTTCGGCTCCCTGTTCGCGGCGCTCGCGCAGATCCCCGAGGGCGCCGGGCTGGTGCCCCTGGCCCTCAACCAGGTGGTCGCGGCCGTGACGATCGTCGCGGTGGCGGTGCTGCTCCGCTCCCCCTGGCTGCCGCGGGACCCGCGCGTCCTGGGCGGTGTGGTCAGTGGCGCCCTCGGCGCCCTCGCCACCGGTGCCTTCCTGGTGGCGACCCACAGCGGCTACCTGACGGTCACCGCGGTCATCGCCTCCCTCTACCCCGCCGCGACCGTGATGCTCGCCGCGTCGCTCCTGCGCGAGCACGTCCATCGCGCCCAGGCCCTGGGCCTGGGCCTGTGTGCCGTGGCGGTGTCCCTGGTGGCGGCGGGCTGAGGGTTGCATTCCAGGGCCCGGGGTACACAGGTGACATGAGTGACGCGTCCGCCACCCCGCCGACCGAGCCGGCCACGGAGCCCACGACGAAGCCCGAGCCGGTCCCGGGCCGCGATCCGCTGCGCGGCTCCCGGACCAGCGGCATCTGGGTCGCGGTGGTCGGGCTGGGCGTCGTCCTGCTGCTCCTGATCATCTTCATCGCCCAGAACACCCAGACCGTGAACGTGTCCTACTTCGGCTGGGACGGCGAGGCGCCGCTCGCGGTGACCCTGCTCATCGCCACGGCCGCGGGGCTCTTCCTGGCCGCGGTGGCCGGCAGCCTGCGGATCCTGCAGCTGCGGCGGCGGGTGCGCCGCGAGAAGAGGCACTGAGCCCCTCAGGCGGGCGTCGAGAGCGACAACGCGAAGTCGCCCGCCTGATCGGTCCACCAGTGGGTCAGCCGCAGCCCGGCCTGCGCCAGCTCCGCCTCGACGCTCTCCCGGCGGAACTTGGCGGAGATCTCGGTGCGCATCTCCTCCCCCGCGGCGAAGGTCACGTCCAGGTCCAGCCTGCTCACGTGCACGGTCCGGTCGCGCACCGAGCGCAGCCGCATCTCGATCCACTCCCGCTCGGCGTCCCACACCGCCACGTGCTCGAAGGCATCGGGGTCGAAGTCGGCACCCAGCTCCCGGTCGAGCACGACCAGGACGTTCTTGTTGAACGCGGCCGTGACGCCCCGGGCGTCGTCGTACGCCGCCACGAGCCGTTCCGGCGACTTCACCAGGTCGGTGCCGAGCAGGAAGTGGTCGCCGTCGGTCAGCGTGGCCCGGACCTCGGCGAGGAACGCCGCGCGCGCGTCGGGCTCGAAGTTGCCGATCGTGGAGCCCAGGAAGGCCAGGAGCCGGTGGGGCCCACCGGGCAGCTCCCCCAGGTGGCTCTCGAAGTCCCCCACCACCGGGGCCACGTCGAGGCCCGGGAACTCCTCGGCGACCGCCGTGCTCGCCTCGCGCAGCACCGCCGGGTCGACGTCGAAGGGAACGAAACGGGTCAGCGTGCCGGCGTCGCGCAGGGCCCGGAGCAGCAGCCGGGTCTTCTCCGAGGTGCCGCTCCCGAGCTCGATCAACGTCTGCGCCCCGGTGGCCGCCGCGACCTCCTCGACCCGGTCGCCGAGGATCTCGCGCTCGGCTCGGGTCGGGTAGTACTCCGGCAGCCGGGTGATCTCGTCGAACAGCTCGCTCCCGCGGGCGTCGTAGAAGTACTTCGGCGGCAGCGTCTTCGGGGTGCCGCCCAGGCCGGCCCGGACGTCCGCGGCCATCTGTTCGGCCAGGCTGCCCGGGCCCAGGTGCACGGCGAGGTCGGAAAGCGTCATCGGTCCTCCAGTCGGGTTGCGGTGAGCCCGTCCGGGGTCACCTCGAGCAGGTGGTGGTCGGGGACGTCGACCCAGCGCGGGTCGTCGTCCCAGGGTTCGCTGGCCACGACGACACCGTCGGGCTCGACGAGGTAGCTCAGCGGGTCGCCCCAGCTGACGGCGAGGATCCGCGTGCCGTCGGTCAGCAGCAGGTTCAGCGAGGCCTCCGGGTCCAGCCGGGCGACCTCGCGCACCGTCCGCCCGACCTCGTCCACGCCGGCGGCGAACACGTGGGCGGCGAGCACGGCCGAGTCGCACACCGACTCGGCGTCGCCGCGGGCCGGCAGGACCGCCCGGTCGACCCGGCCGTTGTGGGAGAGCAGCCAGCGCCCGTCGGTGAACGGCGCGGCCGCGCTCTCGTCGAGGGGCATCCCGACGGTGGCCGAGCGCACGGCGGCGAGCACGGCCCCGGAGCTGAGCACCGGGGAGACCGACGCGAAGGACGCATCCCCCCACAGGGGGCGCGCAGAGCGCCAGCGCACCGGCTCCGGCCGGTCGGGCGCGAAGAACCCGACCCCCCAGCCGTCGGCGTTCAGCAGCCCGCGCTGCTGGCGGCGCGGGGCGTAGGACTGTCGCAGCAGCCCGTGCGAGGGGTCGAGCACGAGCGAGGCGAGCGTGCGCGGCCGTCCCAGCCACGCCAGGTGCCTACACAACGTCCCAGGCCAATCGCACGCCCGAGAAGATCTGCCGCCGGACCGGCAGGTCCCAGTTGCGGAACGACGGCCGGACGGCGGCGCCGCCGACCGCCCAGGAGCCGCCGCGGAGCACCCGGTAGTCGCCGCCGAAGAACGGCGCGCTGTAGTCGGCGTACAGCATCGGCGTGAAGCCCGGCCACGGCTCGAAGCCCGAGGAGGTCCACTCCCAGACGTCGCCGATCATCTGCTCCACGCCGTACGCCGACGCCCCCGCCGGGTAGGCGCCCACCGGCGCCGGGCGCAGCGCATCACCGCCGAGGTTGGCCAGCGCGGGTGTCCACTCGGTGTCGCCCCAGGGCCACCGGCGACGGCGTCCCCGCTCCGGGTCCCACGCACAGGCCTTCTCCCACTCCTGCTCGGTGGGCAGCCGCGCGCCGGCCCACGCGGCGTACGCCTCGGCCTCGAAGAAGCAGACGTGCTGGACGGGCTCGTCCGGCGCGATGTCCTCGACCAGCCCGAAGCGCCTCCGGGACCCGTCCGCGGCCCAGAACAGCGGGCGCTCCAGGCCTGCCTCCAGCCGGTGCGCCCAGCCGCGGGGCGACCACCAGCGCTGCTCGTCGTAGCCGCCCGCGGCGACGAACTCCTGCCACTGGGCGTTGGTGACGGGCACCCGCCCGATCCGGAACGCCGGCAGGTCCACGGTGTGTGCGGGGCGCTCGTTGTCGAGCGACCAGGGCTCCTGGTCACCGTCCACGCCCAGGGTGGCCGGGCCGGCGGGCACCAGCACCGAGCCCTCGGGGACCGGCCGGCCGGGCGGGAGCGGCGCGCCGTGCCCCAGGATCGGGCTGCCGTCGCGCAGCTGGTGGGTGGCCAGCATGGTCTCGACGTGCTGCTGCTCGTGCTGCTCCACCATGGCGTACGGGAAGAGCCCCTGCTCGTCGGCGTGCTCCAGCCCGTCGAGCACGCGGCCCCGGACCTCGGCGATGAACCCGCGGGCCTCGGTGGGGCTCAGCAGCGGCAGTGCCACCCGCCGGGCCCTCGGGTGCTCGAAGGCGTCGTAGAGGCTCTCCACCTTGGCCGACAGCAGCCCCTGTGCCGCGGCGTTGCCGCCGCGCAGCAGCCAGAGGTCCTCCTGCTGGCCGATGTGGGCCAGGTCCCAGACCAGCGGGCTCATCAGCGCGCTGTGCTGGGTGGTCAGCTCGTGGTCGTCGAAGTCGGTGAGGCGGCTGGTGCGCTCCCGCGCGGCCTCCAGTCCTCGGGCGGTGGTCTCACGCACGGGCTTCCTCCTCGAGAAGTCGCAGTGGTCCGTGGGTGCCGGCCCGGGCGCGGAGCTCGTCCCCGACGCAGCGCCCGTCCTCGGCCAGCTCGGCGATGGTGGCGACGTCGGCCGCCAGCCCGGCCGGCGCCCGCTCCGCCGCGAGCCGGGCGCAGCCACGGGCCGCGGCCCGCACCGCCGGGTCGGCCGTCCCGCGCCGGGCGGCCACCTCGGGTTCGCGCGACAGCGGCTCGCACAGCTCCGCGGCCCGGTCCGCGGCGACCGGGTCGTCGGCCAGGGTGGCGGTGAGGGCCGCGAGCGCGGGCCACCAGCGGTCCGGCAGCGCGTCGAGGCAGCGGATCTCGAGGTACCCCCGCGGCCGGACCGGCGGGAAAAGGGTCGTGAGGTGGTGGTCGAGGTCGGCCGCGGTCGCGGGGCGCCCGAGGCTCGCGGGGTGCCGCAGCCACTCCGCGAAGGACAGGCGACCCGTGACGGGCACCAGCCGGTCACCGTCACGGACCATCATCACCGGCGCCGCGAGGGCGTAGTCGGCCCAGCGCTCCCCCGGCGCCCCGGGCGGCAGCGCGCCGGTGCGACCGCGGTCGATGCCGGACCAGGCCTGCTGGCGCGCGGAGTGCCAGCCCGTGGCGCGACCCGCGAGGTACGCCGACGTGGCGGACAGGGCGACCAGCACCGGCACCAGCGAGTGCAACAGGTCCATCCGGGCGGTCCAGCCCCCGGCGGGCCCGGCGTCGAGGTTCACCTGGAGGGCGGCCGTCGCCGTCATCATGGCGCGGCCGGGCCCCGGACAGCCGACGGCCTCGAAGTGGCGCTCCATGGCGGCGTAGCGCGGGTGCGGGTTGATCCGCCCGGGCTCGCGGGCAGGGTCGGTGCCCAGCGCGGCAGCGCCGAAGCCGGCCGCGGCCAGGGCGGAGGCCAGCACCGCCCGGTCCGCGCGCAGGGCGGCGACCGCCGCGCCGACGTCGGGAAGCGGGGGCGTGGAGAGCTCCACCTGTCCCCCGGGCTCGACGGTGACCGTGCTGCCCGCGGGCATCGCCGGGAGCGCGGCCACGAGGGCCTGCACCCGGGCCCAGCCCGGCCGGCGGGGCGGCTGCGCCAGGTCGACGAGGTGGAGCTCGAGCTCGAGGCCGACCTGCCGCGCGGTGCCGGGACGCAGGGCGGCGGCGCTGACGCGCTCACGCGCGGCGGCGACGGGGTCGGCCACGCCGGCGAGCGCGTCGCTCGCGGAAGCTGTCTGAGCGGACATCCGCCCCCTCCAGGTCCGGACCGGCCCCCGGCGAGCTCGCCGGCGACCGCGGGTCGGTGCGGGGGCGGCCGCGGTGGACCGTCCTCGTCGTACGTGCTCTGTCCCACGTACGACTCCATGCTTACCCGATCATCGCGCCGAGCCCAACCGTCCGCGCCCGGAGCTCAGCGTTCCGTCGCCTCCGCGTTCCCACCGCGGGCCCGAAATGCGGCTCGCCCGCCGCGGCCGGGGCCGGGCGGGCGAGCAGGGTTCGTGCCGAGGTCAGTCCAGGTAGTCGCGCAGCACCTGCGAGCGCGACGGGTGGCGCAGCTTCGACATGGTCTTGGACTCGATCTGGCGGATCCGCTCGCGGGTCACGCCGTAGACCTTGCCGATCTCGTCGAGGGTCTTCGGCTGCCCGTCGGTCAGGCCGAAGCGCATGCTGACCACGCCCGCCTCACGCTCGGAGAGGGTGTCCAGCACCGCGTGCAGCTGCTCCTGGAGGAGCGTGAACGACACGGCGTCGGCCGGGACGATCGCCTCGGAGTCCTCGATCAGGTCGCCGAACTCGGAGTCGCCGTCCTCACCCAGCGGGGTGTGCAGCGAGATCGGCTCGCGGCCGTACTTCTGGACCTCGATGACCTTCTCGGGGGTCATGTCGAGCTCCTTGGCCAGCTCCTCGGGCGTGGGCTCGCGGCCCAGGTCCTGGAGCATCTGCCGCTGGACGCGGGCCAGCTTGTTGATGACCTCGACCATGTGCACCGGGATGCGGATGGTCCGGGCCTGGTCGGCCATGGCGCGGGTGATCGCCTGGCGGATCCACCACGTCGCGTAGGTCGAGAACTTGTAGCCCTTGGTGTAGTCGAACTTCTCGACCGCACGGATCAGGCCCAGGTTGCCCTCCTGGATCAGGTCCAGGAAGAGCATGCCACGGCCGGTGTAGCGCTTGGCCAGCGAGACGACGAGGCGGAGGTTGGCCTCGAGCAGGTGGTTCTTGGCGCGGCGGCCGTCCTCGGCGATCCACTCCAGCTCCTCGAGGAGCTTCGGGGTGATCTTGCCGCCCTTGGCGAGCTTCTCCTCCGAGAACAGGCCGGCCTCGATCCGCTTGGCGAGCTCGACCTCCATCTCGGCGTTCAGCAGCGGGACCTTGCCGATCTGCTTGAGGTAGTCCTTGACCGGGTCGGCGGTCGCGCCGGCGACCATGACCTGCTGCTCGGGCTCGCCGGTGTCGTCGGCGTCCGAGACCACGAACGTGGCGGACTTCTCGTCCTCCTCGATCGTGGGGTCGGCCTTGACGTCCTTCTCGAACTGCTCGTCCGGGACGTCGGGGAGGATCTTCTTGCCATCGGGACCGATGACCGGGGCCGCCTCGACGACCACCTCGACCTCGGGCTCGGCGGCCGCCGCCTTCTTGGCGGCGGTCTTCTTGGCCGCCGCCTTCTTGGCGGGGGCCTCGGCCGCCGCCTTCTTGGCGGGCGCCTTCTTGGCGGTCTTGGCCGTGGTGGTCTTGCGCGTCGAGGTCGCGGCGACCGCACGGCTGCTGGAGGCGTTCACGTGCACCGAGATGCCCAGCGCACTCAGGTGCATGAGCAGGGCCTTGAGGTGGCGTGGCTCCACCGCCGCGTCCTCACTGGCCTGGCGCACCTCCTCCGGCGTCAGGCTGCCGGTGGGGGTGCCCCGTTCGACCAGGGCCACGACGGCAGGGTGCGACAGCACCTCGGCAGGAAGCATCTTGCGTGCGTTCGAGGACACGAACACCTCTCGTCAACTGGCAGTTCAGACCACGTGGGCGCGGCGAGGCCCGGATACGTCAAGGCCGCCCGGTCATTCTGCCACGGGTGCGGTGAGGGACCGGCATTCGCCCCGGGCCCGCAGGCGGAGGGTGCGAGGTACGCCGCACTCATCCGGCCTTGGCGGCCGCCTTCTTCTGCTTCTTGTAGTCACGGACCTTCTGCAGCGAGGCCTCGTCGACCACGTCGGCCACCGAGCGGTAGCCCTCCTCGGCGTACGCGCCGACCGCCTGCTCCCACCCCTCGGGGCGGACACCGAGCTGCTTGGCCAGCAGCGCGACGAAGATCTGCGCCTTCTGCTTGCCGAACCCGGGCAGCTCCATGACCCGCGCCAGCAGCTCCTTGCCGGTGGTGGCCTCGGTCCAGAGCCGCTCGGTGCGGCCGTCGTACCTGTCCTCGACCAGCGCGGCCAGGGCCTGCAGCCGTGCCGCCATCGAGCCCGGGAACCGGTGGATCGCCGGCGGTGTGGCGCACAGCGCCGCGAACTCCTCGGGGTCGGCGCTCGCGATCCGGGCCGGCTCCAGCGTCCCGAAGCGGTCCAGCACCTTCGCCGGGCCGCGGAACGCGTGCTCCATCGGGTACTGCTGGTCGAGCATCATCCCCGCGAGGAGCGCGAACGGGCTCTCGGAGAGGACCTGGTCGGCGGCGGGGTCTCCGGTGATCTGGATGGCCATGGGCTCATCCTGCCGCAGCGCCGACGTTGCCTCTAGCATCGGGCGATGACGTCGTCCCCTGAGCTCACGACCGACGGTGCCGAGCGCGTCGCCCTGGTGCTGGACGCCGGCGGTGCCCGCTCGGCGTACCAGGTCGGGGCGCTCGAGGTGCTGCTGCCGGCGCTCGCGGAGCGCGGCCAGCGCCCGACGCTGCTGCTCGGCACCAGCGCGGGCGCCCTGCTGAGCGCCGCCCTGACCGCCACCGCCCACCTCGACGCCGAGGAGCAGGCCGCGCTGCTGCTCGACACGCTGGGACGCGCCACCAAGCGCAACGTCATGCAGCCGCTGTGGCGACAGGTCCCGGTCGTCGCGGTCCGCTACGCCTCGGAGACCCTGGGCATCTCGCGGTTCCGGCTCCGCGGGCTGTTCGGGACCGCGCCGCTGGCGCGGACCCTGGCCCGGGCGATCGACTGGCCGGCCCTGCACGGCAACGTCGAGCGGGGCGTGGTCACGGCGAGCGCCGTCACCGCGACCACGGTTCGCAGCGGCCGGGTGACGATGTTCACCGAGACGGCCGGGCCGGAGGCGGCGTTGCCCCAGCCGCCCGTCGAGCACCACCGCTGCTACGTGCGGACCCGGCTCGGTGTCGAGCACCTGATGGCCTCCTCCGCGATCCCGGCCCTGTTCCCGTCGGTGCGCGTCGAGGAGCCCACCGAGGCGGCGGGGTGGTACGTCGACGGCGCGACCCGCCGCCGCTACCCCCTCGCGCCCGCCCTCGAGCTGGGTGCGGACCGGATCGTGGCGGTCGGCACCGGCAGCCTCCACCCGCCGGAGGACGACCCCGACCTCGACGTCGCCGGGGTCGACCTCGGCGACGGTGCCGCCACGCTGCTGGGCGCGGTGATGGACGACCCGCTGCGCCACGACCTGCGCCGGTTCGCCGCCGTCAACGCCGAGGCGGCCGACCCCGACATGGCCCCGCACCTCAACCGGCACCGGGAGGCGCGCGGTCGCGCGGCGTACCGCGCCGTGCCGTACGCCGCGGTGGCGCCGCAGCGGGGCGAGGAGCTGAGCCGGGTGGCGATGGAGGTGTTCCGCGCCAACCACGGCAACCTGCTGAGCACCCTCGGCGACCCCGACCTGCAGGTGGTCCACCGCATCCTCGGCAGCGACAGCCCCCTCCAGGGCGAGCTGCTGTCCTACCTGATGTTCGACCCGGACTTCTTCGCCGAGGCCGCCGACCTCGGACGGCGCGACGCGCGCCGCTGGCTGGCCTCCGACGAGGGGCTGTGGCGCACCGGGCCGCTCGACCCTGCCGGCGGCGTCAGTCGCCTGCCTTGACCGCCAGCACCGGGCAGTGCGCGTCGAGGAGGATGCGCTGGGCGTTGCTGCCGAGGATGAGCTTCCCCACCGGGGAGCGGCGACGCAGCCCGATCACGATCAGCTCGGCGCCGTTGGCCTCGGCGATGCTGATCAGGTCCTCGGCCGGCTCGAAGCCGCGCACCAGCTGGCGCAGGTCGTAGCTCACGCCGGCCTCGTCGAGACGGGCCCGCACGGCGTCCATGTCCTTCTCGGCCTGGATGGCCGCGTCGCCGTCGAACTCCTGGCCACCCCGGTGGGAGTTGACCACCACGAGCTTGGTGCCACGCAGCTTCGCCTCGTCGATCGCCTTGCTCAGTGCGGCATCGCCCTCAGGCTTCGGCACGTAGCCCACCACGACGGTCCCCATCGGCCCTCCTCATCTCGCTTCGACCGGGTATCCGGCCCGTGAAATTCACGCTACCGGTTCGTGGCCCGCCGGGGCAGCCTGTGGACGAACGGCGCGCGGCGGGTCTCGCATCGGGCAGGCTGGCGGAGTCGGCCGAGGGGGCCGAGGGAAGGGGCCTGGTGGAAGGGATCGAGGAGCCGGTCAGCGGCCGGCTGTACCAGGCCTTGCGCCGCGCCGTGCTCGAGCACGTCACCTCCGAGCGGCGGCGGGTCTTCGGTCCGCTCCTCCACGTCGGCACGCCGGGCGAGCGCGAGGACCTGTTCGCGCCGGACCCGGTCGACCCCGCCCCCGAAGGTCGCGGCCCGTTGGACCAGGCGCTGCGCGCGGACGTGGTGGCAGCGCTGCTGCGCCGGCACCGGTCCGCGAGCCCCGCTCCCCTGGTCTGGCTGACCCGCCCGGGCGAGCTCTGCCTGCAGGACGTCGACGCCGCGTGGCTGGCGGCGGCGCGGACCGCGGCCGCCGAGGCGGACCTGCCGCTGACCATGGTCGTGGTCACCCGGCAGGGCTGGTGGGACCCGCGCAGCGGCGCCACCCGGACCTGGCGGCGGCTGCGGGCCCGGTGATCACTCCCAGGTGTGCACCGGCTCGTTGCTGTGCATCCCCTGGCGGTACTCCAGCAGCGTGGCCCGCAGCGCGTCGAAGCGCTCCATGTCGGAGCGCGCCTGCATCCGGCGCACGAACCATTCCGCGCCGTTGACCCCGGTCAGGCAGCGTTGCTCGATGATGCCGAGCAGCCGGTCGCTCTCCTCGCCCGAGGCACCCCAGGCGTCCAGGCCCTCCTTCGCCATCGGCAGCAGCCGTCGCAGGATCAGCTCGGTGGCGCGGACCTGGCCGACACCGGGCCAGTAGATCTGGGCGTCGATCCCCTGCTGGGCCGCGACGTGGAAGTTCTCCTCGGCGGCGCTAAAGGACATCTGCGACCACAGCGGCCGCTCGCTCTCGGCGAGGGCGCGGACCAGGCCGAAGTAGAAGGCGGCGTTGGCGATGGTGTCGGCGACCGTGGGGCCGGCCGCGAGCAGCCGGTTCTCCACGCGCAGGTGCGGAACCCCGGCGGCGATGTCGTAGACCGGGCGGTTCCAGCGATAGATGGTGCCGTTGTGGAGCCGGAGCTCGTGGAGCGTCGGGGTGCCGCCCGCCTCGAGGACCTCGAGCGGGTCCTCCTCCTCGGTCACCGGCAGCAGGGCCGGGAAGAACCGGACGTTCTCCTCGAAGAGGTCGAAGACCGACGTGACCCACCGCTCGCCGAACCACACGCGGGGCCGCACGCCCTGCGCCTTCAGCTCCTCGCTGCGGGTGTCGGTGGCCTGCTCGAAGAGCGGGATCCGGGTCTCGCGCCAGAGCTGGCGGCCGAGGAGGTACGGCGAGTTGGCGGCCGCCGCGAGCTGGACGGCGGCGATGGCCTGCGAGGCGTTCCAGTACGCCGCGAACTGGTCCGGCGACGTCTGCACGTGGAACTGGGTGCTGGTGCACGCCGCCTCCGGCACGATCGAGTCGGCGGTCGTCTCCAGCCGCTCGGGGCCGGAGATCGAGATCGTGATGTCCTCGCCGCGTGCGTTCAGGATCTGCTCGCTGAGCAGCTTGTAGCGCGGGTTCGCGCTCAGGC
Source organism: Nocardioides koreensis (assembly GCF_039531775.1). Classification (NCBI taxonomy): domain Bacteria; kingdom Bacillati; phylum Actinomycetota; class Actinomycetes; order Propionibacteriales; family Nocardioidaceae; genus Nocardioides; species Nocardioides koreensis. Next base: position 50,258 of record NZ_BAAAQR010000013.1, read on the forward strand.
TGGCCAGGCTCATGTGCCCCTCGCCGAGCGTGGGCAGGATGCCGATCATCACCATGTGCGCGCCGACCTCGGCGGACTTGGAGTCGGCCTCGTTGAGGCTCTCGCGCAGGGACTCCTCGAAGGTGGTCAGCCCGCCCTCGCGGAGCTTGGCGGGCGGCACGTTGATCTCGACGTTGAACTGCCCGAGCTCGGTCTGGAACTCCGGGTTCGCGATCGCGGCCAGGGCCTCGGCGTTCTTCAGCGCCGGGTCGCCCATCTCGTCGATGAGGTTGAGCTCCACCTCGAGGCCGGTCATCGGGTCGTCGGTGTCGAAGCGCGCCTCGCGCAGCATCCGGGCGAAGACGTCGAGGCAGCGACGCACCTTCTCGCGGTGCCGCGTGCGGTCCGCCCTGGAGAACTCCTGCAGCTCCACCTCTTCGCCCATGTCGGAACCCTAAGGCGTGTCGCCCAATCCGGGGCCGCTACGCACCGCCCCAGACGTCCTCGCTGCGGTGCACGAGGTCGTCGACGACGCCGGCGATGCTGCCGGTTCTTTCGTACGCCGCCCGCTGGCGCGCCGCTCCCCCGCCCGCGAGCACCCGCTCGAGGCCCTCGTCGACCAGCCCGGCGGCCCCCGCCTCCTCGAGCTCCTCGCGGACGTGGGCGACGACCGCCTCCAGCACGTCGCGGGCGGGTGCGAGCCGACGCTGCACCGGGTGCACCAGGGTGCCGTCGAGCCCGAGCCGGGAGGCGCGCCAGTGGGCGGCCCGCAGCGTCTCGGTGCGCCAGTCAGGCGGCTCGCCACCCGACCTCCAGCACCGCGCGGCGTGCTCGACCAGGCCGCGGACGAGGGCCGTCAGCAGCACCGCGTCGGACGGGTCGGTGCAGACGTCGAAGATCCGGACCTCGACGGTCGGCTGCCGCACGGAGAGCCGGGCGTCGAAGTAGAGCATCCCGGGGTCGCGAGCGGCACCGAACTCCTGCAGCTCCCGGCACAGCTGCTCGTAGGCCGCCAACGAGCCGAACGGCGCCGTCGGCCCGGCGCTCGGCCAGTGCGACCACAGCTGGGAGCGCCAGGAGGCGTACCCGGTGTCGCGCCCCTCGGCGAACGGCGAGTTCGCGCTGACCGCGCGCAGCGCGGGCAGCCACGGCCCGATGCGGTCGATGATCGCGACCCCCTCCTCCTCGTCCTCGATCCCGACGTGCACGTGCATGCCGCAGGTACCGGCGTGGCGGGCGATCTCGGCGTACCGCGCGAACATGTCCGCGTAGCGGTCGTCGGGGGTGGGGCGGATGTCCTCCACCAGGGGCACGGTCGCCACCGCGATCGCCGCCAATCCCAGGGACCGGGCGGCCCGCCCCGCGGTGGCCCGGGCGACCAGCAGCTGGGCACGCAACGAGGCGAGGTCGGCGGTGGGGTCGGTGCGTGTCTCGAGCTGGTGCTGGAACAGCTCCTTGTCCAGCTCGTGCCTCGCCTTCACGGGCCGCACCCGGTGCCGTCGCAGGTGCGCGGCCAGCACCTCACCGGAGCTCGGGCTGGCATGGCGCGTGGCCGGGTCGATGAGGAGCAGCTCCTCCTCGACGCCCACCGTCCGCAGACCCATGGCGCATCGTAAGCACGGATCACGGGCCGGCCCGTCGCCCGGAGCGGGTGAGGTGGCGAGGCCCTCTGGTCAGGCCGGATCACCGAAGACGTCGTCCAGGCGACCGTCGTGGTCCCACTCGGTCGGGGGCACCGCGTGCACCAGCAGCTGGGACAGGATGTCGGCCAGCCCGTAGTCGGGGTCCGCCTCCTGGCACGCGTCGACCGCGCACCAGGCGAGCGCACCGTGCCCGCCCAGCCAGGCAGCGAATCCGAGCAGGGCGGCCGGCGCGGGGAGCAGGTCGGCCGGGCTGCGCCGGACCAGGTCGGTCCAGAACGCCACGTGGTCGCGCGCCGTCTCCCGGCCCATCAGGGACCAGGCCACGTCCCGGAGGCCGACCTCGCGCAGCGCGGCCAGCAGCCGCGCCGCCTCCCCGTCGTCGGCGACCGTGCCGGCGGCGACGTGCCGGGCCACCGTCGAGCGGACCCAGGCCGCCTGCGCGGCGGGCTGGCCGGGCCCGCCCGACGTGCCCGCCGCCACGGCCGCGACCGCCGCCACCCGCTCGGGCACCCGGGACAGCGTCGCGGCCAGCTCGTCGCGGCTGCCGTGGGTGACGCGTCCGTCCACCACCGCCTGCGCGACGAACCGGTGCGCGGACACGTCGTACGGAACGCCCACGCCCCGCCCCGGTGCACCGTCGCGCCCCGGGAGCAGCGGGAACCAGAGGTGGCCGTCGGCGCGCAGCGCCTCCACGACGTCGACACCGGCGTCCTCGAACGCTGCCACCAGGGCCCCGGACACGTGCACGGCGAGGCCCGCGTCGTCGGTGTAGAGCACGAACACGACCCGCCGGACCAGGTGCCGGAGCGCCGGGTCGAGCAGCAGCGTGACGGCCTCGGGGACGTCCTGCGGGGGCGGCAGGTCGATCCGGGCGTGGAAGGCGCTGGTGGCGCCGAAGGTGAGCATGACGACGGAGTCCTGCGGGACGAAGCCGAGCACGACGGGCACGACGGCCAGGACGTCCTGGGGGCTGCGCGCGACGAGGGTGGTCGGGGTGGTGGGTGTGGTCATGGCGTGCACGCTCCCCGGCGACGCCGACGCTGTCACCGGCCGCGCGGAGGGCCTGTGGAGGAGGGCGCCCGACCGGGCTCCTGTGGACGGTCCGTGGCCCGCGGCGGCGGCCGTCCGGGAGTCGGTGGCCCGCGATACCTTGCCGCCATGCCCCCTGCGTCCGGAGCCTGCTGAGTGCGCGCCCACGCCTCCGTGCTCCACCTCGACCTCGATGCGTTCTTCGCGGCGGTCGAGCAGCGCGACAAGCCCTCGCTGCGCGGCAAGCCCGTCGTGGTCGGCGGTGTGGGCGGCCGCGGCGTGGTCGCGACGGCGTCGTACGAGGCCCGCACCTACGGCGTCCACTCGGCCATGTCCACCCGCGAGGCCCGGTCCCGCTGCCCGCACGCGGCGTTCCTCTCCGGCCGCTTCCACGCCTACCGGGACACCAGCAAGGTGGTGATGGCGCTGCTGCGGGCCGCCTCGCCCCTGGTCGAGCCGCTCTCGCTCGACGAGGCCTTCGTCGACCTCGAGCACTCCGGACTGCCCGACCTCGAGATCGAGACCGTGACCGCCTTCGCCGCGGACCTGCGCGCACAGGTCCGCGAGGCCACCGGGGGGCTCACCGCCTCGGTCGGCCTCGGCACCTCGAAGTTCATCGCCAAGGTCGCCAGCGACCTCGACAAGCCGGACGGACTCACGGTGGTGCCACCCGGCACCGAGCTGACGCTCCTGCGGCCGATGCGTGTCTCGGTGATCCCCGGCGTCGGCCCGGCCACCGCCGAGAGACTGCGCCGGGCGGGGATCCACACGGTCGAGGACCTCGAGGCGGTCAGCCTCGACGAGCTGGTCCGGCTGCTGGGGAAGGCGCACGGCGGTGGCCTCTACCACCTGGCCCGGGCCGAGGACGACCGCCCGGTCGTCCCGGAGCGCGAGGCGAAGTCGGTGAGCGTCGAGGGCACCTACGACACCGACCTCACCGACCGGCGCCTGATGGAGGGGCTGCTCACCCGCCAGGCCGGCGAGGTCGCCGGGCGGCTGCGCAAGCACGGCCTCTCCGGCCGCACAGTCACCATCAAGGTGCGGCTGCACGACTTCACCACCCTGAGCCGGTCCTCCACGCTGCCCTCCCCCACCGACCGCACCTCCACGATCGCCCGGGTGGCCCGTGGCCTGCTCACCGACCTCGACACCTCCGGTGGCGTACGGCTGCTCGGGGTCGGTGTCTCCGGGCTGGCCGACTGGATCCAGGAGGACCTCTTCGGTGAGGACCAGGAGGACGAGGAGGTGCCGGTCGAGGTCGAGGTGCCGACCAGCCGCCAGCGCCGCACCTGGGCGCCCGGCATGGACGTGGTGCACGCCGGGATGGGCCGGGGCTGGGTCTGGGGCTCGGGCCGGGGCGTGGTGACGGTCCGGTTCGAGACGGCCGAGTCCCCGGCCGGGCCGGTCCGCTCCTTCGCCGAGGACGACCCGGAGCTCAGCCCCTGGGTGCCCCAGGAGCCGGCCGAGGATCCACCGCCGTGAAGCGCACCGGGTCACCGGGCCGCAGCTGCGCGCACTGCCACAGGTCGTCCTCGAGCACGACCGCCACCACGGGGTAGCCGCCCGTCGGCGGGTGGTCGGCCAGGAACACCACGGGTGTGCCGCTCGGGGGCACCTGCACGGCGCCGACGACCATGCCCTCGCTGGCGAGCTCGTCGGTGCGGACCCGGACCAGCGGCGGCCCCTCGAGGCGGAGCCCGATCCGGTTCGAGGCCGCCGAGACCGTGTACGCCGTGTCGCACAGGGCCGCGACGGCGTGGTCGCCGAACCAGTCCGCCCGCGGGCCCGGGGTCACCCGGAGCGGGCCAGGGTGCCGCGGCCGCGGCGTGTCGTGCGGGCGGGGCGCACCGCCCGGCCGGCCGAGGGGCAGTCTCGCCCCCGCGGCCACCACGGGCGGCCCCACCCCGGCGAGCGTGTCGGTGGACCGCGAGCCGAGCACCGGTTCGACGGCGATCCCGCCGCCGACCGCGACGTACGACCTGACCCCGTGGCGCGGCTGGCCCACCCGCACCGTGGCGCCCGCCGGGACCCACTCGGCGCGGTCGTGGCCGCGCGCGCGGCCATCCACGAGCACCGGGCAGGGCGCGCCCGTCACGGCCACCCAACGGCCGGTGGAGAGGCGGAACTCCAGGCCGCCGAGGGTGACCTCGAGCAGGGCGGCTGCGGGATCGTTGCCCACGAGCCGGTTGGCGAGCCCCGCGGCGGGTGCGTCGAGAGCGCCGGCGCGCGGCACACCGAGGTGCGCGTGCCCGCGCCGGCCGCGGTCCTGGATCGTGGTGAGGGTCCCGGCCTGCACGACCCTGAGCTCCGCGCTCATGCCGGCACGAACCGGACCCGGGTGCCGGGCGGCACCAGGGCCGGCTGGTCGCGGACCTGGTCCCAGAGCACCGCGTCGGTGGACCCGAGGATCCGCCAGCCACCCGGCGAGGCCGACGGGTAGATCCCGCACCAGGCTCCGGCCAGGGCCACCGACCCGGCGGGGACCCGCGACCGGGGGGACTCGAGCCGCGGCACGGCCAGCTCACCGGACAGTCCCTGCAGGTAGGCGAACCCGGGTGCGAAGCCGCAGAAGGCCGCGACGTACTCCACCGAGCTGTGCCGCTCCACCACACCCTCGGTGTCGGTCCCCCACGCCTCGGCCACGAAGGCGAGGTCGGGGCCGTCGTAGCGCACCTCGATCTCGATGGTCGCCTGCCGTGGCGGCTCGGCCGTCGGCGACCACCCCGCCAGCACGTCGCGCAGGACCTCGAGCTCGGCGACCTCGTCGAACAGCACGGTGGCGGCACCGGGGACGATCTCGCTGGCCCCGACGCCCTCTCGCCGTGCCCAGTCGGCCAGGGCCAGCGCCGCGGCGGCGTCGGCCACCTCGACGAGCAGGGCCCGAGGGCCGACGGAGCGGGTGCGCATGTCCCCAGTCTGGTCCACCCCCGGGCACGCTCAAGTCCTCGCGCCCGGGAGCCGACACTGATCCCGGGGTCGGGTGCGACCGCGCGGGGGGCCGGGCGCACCCGGCCCCGCTGACGTCAGAGGCCACGCAGGCCGAAGCCCGCGGCCTCCAGCGAGCGGCGTACGGCCTGCGCGTGCGCGACCGCCCCGGGGGTGTCGCCGTGCACGCACAGCGAGTGCAGCGCGGGCGACTCCTGGAGCGCCAGCTCGACGGCGCGCACGGCGATCGTCTCGGCGTCGGTGAGCACCGCCCCCGGCTCGCCGCGGGGCACCAGCCGGCCGTCCTCGGCGTAGGCCCGGTCCGGGAAGCCCTCGTGCAGCACCTGGCGCCCGGAGCCGGCCGCAAGCGCCAGCAGCAGCCCGCCCGGCAGTCCCAGCACCGGCAGCGACCCCGAGCCGGCGAGCACCGCGACGGCCTGCTCCTCGTCGTGCACCACCCGGTGGTAGAGCGCACCGTGCGGCTTGACGTAGCGCACCACGGTGCCGCAGGCGACCGCGATCTCCGACAGCGTCCCGACCTGGTCGGTGACCTGCTCGCACAGCACCTCGGCGGACACGTCGAGCTCGACCCGGCCGAAGTTCTCCCGGTCGGCGTAGGAGACCTGCGCGCCCACCGAGACGCCCAGCCGCGCCGCCTCCTCGCACACAGCACGCATGATCGCGGGCGTGCCCGCGTGGTAGCCACAGGCGACGTTCGCGCTGGTGACGACCGCGAGCAGCGCCTCGTCGTCGGTGACCTCCTCGCCGAGGTCGGCGTTCAGGTCCAGGTGCCGTGTCTCCACGCCTCCGACGCTATCGCGCAGCACGTGCACCGCTAGGTTCGGAGGCATGGAGCACCCCGCCACCGCCCCGACCTCGCCCGCGCCGACCGCCCCGCCGACTGCGGAGCCCCGGCCCGCGACCACCGAGGTGCACGGCACCACCCGTGTCGACGACTACGAGTGGCTGCGGGAGAAGGACTCCCCCGAGGTCACGGCGTACCTCGAGGCGGAGAACGCCTACACGCAGGCCCGCACCGCGCACCTCGCCGACCTGCGCCAGACCATCTTCGAGGAGATCAAGGCCCGCACCCTCGAGACCGACCTCTCGGTGCCCACCCGGATCCGTGGCCACTGGTACTACTCGCGCTCCTACGAGGGCCTGGAGTACGGCGCCAGCTGCCGGGTCCCGGCTCTCGGCGAGGACGACTGGTCCCCGCCGAAGCCGGCCGAGCACTGCTCGCCGACCGAGCCCGCGCTCCCGGGCGAGGAGCTGCTGCTGGACCTGAACGCGCTGGCCGAGGGGCACGACTTCTTCTCGCTCGGCGGCTCCTCGGTCAGCCCGGACGCAGGCCTGCTGGCCTACTCGACCGACGTCACCGGGGACGAGCGCTACACGGTCCGCGTCAAGGACCTCGCGAGCGGAGAGCTGCTGCCCGACGAGATCACCGGCGTCATCGGAGGTGCCACCTGGAACCGGGAGGGCACCGACCTCTACTACACGACCGTCGACGACTCCTGGCGCGCTGACAAGATCTGGCGGCACCGGCTGGGCACCGCGCAGGCCGAGGACGAGCTGGTCCTCCACGAGACCGACGGCCGGTTCTGGGTGGGCGTGGGCCGCACCCGCTCCGACCGCTTCCTGGTCATCGCGTCGGGGTCCAAGACCACCAGCGAGTACCACTACCTCGACGCGGACTCCCCCGGCTCGGGCTGGCAGCTCTTCGCGGGTCGCCGCGAGGGGCTGGAGTACAGCCTCGACCACTGCGTGCTCGGTGGGCAGGACGTGTTCCTGGTGCTGCACAACGCGACCGGTCCGGACTTCGAGATCGGCACCGCGCCGGTGGCGCCGACCGAGCCCCAGCGGTGGGAGCCCCTGGTCCCGCACGACCCGGCGGTGCGGCTGGAGGACGTCGACGCCTTCGCCGGCCACGTGGTCGTGCACCAGCGCAGCGAGGGCCTCACCCAGCTCCGGATCCTGGAGCTGGGTGACTCGGCCGAGCAGCCGGTCACCGACGACTACCTCGTCCGCTTCGACGCGGAGGTCTACACGGTGGGCTCGGGCAGCAACCCGAACTTCCGCCAGCCGACCGTGCGGCTGGGCTACACCACCATGGCGGTCCCGGCGTCGGTCTACGACTACGACGTCCGCACCCGCGATCTCACGCTGCTGCGGCGTACCCCCGTGCTCGGCGGCTACGACCCCGCCGACTACGAGGAGCACCGCCTGTGGGCCACCGCCGACGACGGCGAGCAGGTGCCGATCTCCATCGTCTGCCGCCGCGGCGCCCGGGAGGACGCCGGAGGCGGCACGGCGCCGATCCCGGTGCTGCTCTACGGCTACGGCGCCTACGAGATGTCGATGGACCCCTACTTCTCCAAGCCCCGCCTCTCGCTGCTCGACCGGGGCGCCGGCTTCGCGATCGCACACGTGCGCGGCGGCGGCGAGATGGGCCGGCGGTGGTACGACGACGGCAAGCTGGCCCGCAAGCAGAACACCTTCTCGGACTTCATCGCCTGCGCCCGGCACCTGGTGGAGACCGGGTGGACCAGGCCGGAGGTCCTCGTGGCCGAGGGGGCCTCGGCGGGCGGCCTGCTGATGGGCGCCGTGGCGAACCAGGCGCCGGAGCTGTTCGGTGGCGTGGTCGCGGGGGTGCCGTTCGTCGACGCGCTGACCAGCATGCTCGACTCGACGCTGCCGCTCACGGTGACCGAGTACGACGAGTGGGGCAACCCGGAGGCCGACCCGGAGGTGTTCGCCTACCTGTCCGGATACTCGCCGTACGACAACGTGGCCGCCGTCGACTACCCGCCGATCCTGGCCGAGACCTCGCTCAACGACACCCGGGTGCTCTACGTGGAGCCGGCCAAGTGGATCGCGCGGCTGCGGGCCACCGCCACCGGGCGGCGCGACTTCCTGCTGCGCACCGAGATGGCGGCGGGCCACGGAGGCGTCTCCGGGCGGTACAAGTCCTGGCACGACCGGGCCTTCACCCTGGCCTGGATCCTCGACCGGATGGGGCTGGCCGAGACGCCTCCGGCGGTGCCGCTGCCCTGAGAACTGCCTGAGAGTTTCGCGTCGACGCAACTCCAACCCATCTCCAACCGTCCTTGGGTACGAAGAGTTCATGCACCCCGCCGGGATAGATCCGGGAATCTCCGGGTACGTCGGGGCGTTGGACAGGACGTGTGGCACTGCCGCTGGCGGAGCCCATGAGCAGAGGAGGGCGTCCATGGCGACACGCACCGCAACGGTCGGCGCGCGGGTCGGGTCACGCGAGATCGAGGGACGGGACAGCGTAGGGCTGTACCTCGACGAGATCGCGCGGAACCCCCTGCTCGACGCCGCGAGCGAAGTAGAGCTCTCCAAGACGATCGAGGCCGGCCTGATGGCCGAGGCCCTGCTCGCGGAGGGACGCGTCGGCCGCAAGAAGGGCGGCGCCCCGATGTCGGCCACCCAGGAAGAGCTCGAGTGGCTCGCCGAGGAGGGCCGCAAGGCCGTCGACACGTTCATCACCGCCAACCTGCGGCTGGTGGTCTCCATCGCCCGCAAGTACGGCCGGGCCCAGATGCCGATGCTCGACCTGATCCAGGAGGGCAACACCGGCCTGATCCGCGCGGTCGAGAAGTTCGACTACACCAAGGGCTACAAGTTCTCCACCTACGCCACGTGGTGGGTGCGCCAGGCCATCACCCGCGGCATCGCGCAGCAGGCCCGCGTGGTCCGGCTCCCGGTCCACGTGGTGGAGGAGCTCAACCAGGTCGGCGGCGCCCGCCGCACCCTGGAGCGCCAGCTCGGGCGCGAGCCCGAGCCCCACGAGATCGCCACCGAGCTCGGCATGGACGTCGACCGGGTCCTCGACCTGATCGCCTGGGGCCGCGAGCACGTCAGCCTCGACTCCCCGGTCGACGAGGACGGCGACACCTCGCTGGGCGACCTGATGGCCCAGGAGACCTCGCCCAGCCCCGACCTGACGGTCCTCGACGTGGAGTCCCGTGAGCGCCTCAACCGGCTCGTCGGGCAGCTCGACGACCGGGCCGCCGACATCATCCGGTCCCGCTACGGGCTGGTCGACGGCCGACAGCACAAGCTGGCCGACATCGGCGCCAAGCACGGGATCTCCGCCGAGCGGGTCCGCCAGCTCGAGCGGGAAGCTCTGCAGAAGCTGCGCCGCCTGGGCGACCCCGACCTGGCCGCCTGACCCCCCTGGACGGCCGGAGTCCAGCCCGGCGACGCGCACGAGGGCCTCGCCACCTGACGGTGGTGGGGCCCTCGTCGTCCGTCCGGACGACCCTCGGCCGGCCTCAGCCCCGGGCCGCGAGCTCGTCGTACACGCGCTCGACCTCGGTGCGCAGGTCCGCGAGCGAGCCGGTGTTCTCGATGACGTACGTCGCGATCGCGCGCCGCTGCTCCCGGGACGCCTGGGCGCCGATGCGGGCCCGGGCTTCCTCCGGGGTCATCCCCCGGAGGACGGTCATCCGCTCGGCCTGCACCTCGGCTGGGACGTCCACGACCACGACCGCGTCGAAGCCGTCCGCCTGGCCGGTCTCGGCCAGCAGCGGGATGTCGTGCACGACCACGGCACCCGCAGGCGCCGCCGCCTCCATCTCCGCGGCCCGGGCGCGCACCCGCGGATGGATGACCGACTCCAGCACCCGACGCTTCTCGGGGTCGGCGAAGACGATCGCGCCCATCGCGGGCCGGTCGAGCTCCCCCTCGGCGGTCAGCACGTCGTCCCCGAAGGCCGCGACGACCTCCGCGAGCCCCGAGGTCCCGGCGGCCACCACCTCCCGCGCCAGCTGGTCGGCGTCGATGACCACCGCCCCGAGCTCGGCGAGGATCGCCGAGACGGTGCTCTTCCCCGAGGCGACCCCGCCCGTCAGTCCCACACGCATGGGGTGAGCGTAGGGGGTCGTATCGTTCGGCGGGTGAGCCACGTCGAGCTGCGCGAGGGGTCGCGCGTCGCCCTGCTGGTGCCGGGTTCGCTGGAGTACGTCGACGTCGTGATGTCGCTGCTGGCCGCGGGGATGTTCCCGATCCCGCTGGACCCGCGGCTCACGGCGTACGAGCGCGAGCGGATCCTGGCGGGGCTCCGCCCGCACCTCGTGGTCGAGACCCGGGACCAGCTGGCCTCGATGGTCGAGCACACGCCCGAGCAGTACCGGTGGGGCCTCCCCCGGGGCCGGCCGATGCACTGCACCAGCGGCACGACCGGGACCCCCAAGGGCGTCGACAGCGGTCTCCTGCCCCCGGACCTGGCCGAAACCCTCGTCGCCGAGGAGCGCGAGCTGTGGGGCTTCACCGCCACCGACGTGAACCTCGTGCTCAGCCCGCTGCACCACTCCGCGCCGCTGCGGTTCGCGATGGGCACGATCCTCGCCGGCGGCCGGGTCGTCGTGCCGGGCCCGTTCGACCCGGCGCTGGTCACCGAGACCATCCGGCGCGAGCGGCCGACCACCATGTTCTGCGTGCCGACGCACCTGCAGCGCCTCTTCGCGCACTGGGACGAGGTGGGCGCGCCCGACCTGTCGTGCTTCCGGCTGGTCGCGCACGCGGGCGCACCCTGCCCGGTCGCGGTCAAGGAGCGGCTGATCGCCGAGCTCCCCGCCGGCTCCACGTGGGAGTTCTACGGCTCCACCGAGGGCCAGTTCACCGCCTGTCGCAGCGAGGAGTGGCTCGCGCGTCCGGGGACCGTCGGTCGCGCGCGGCCGGGGCGGACGCTGGAGCTCGACGACGACGGCACCATCTGGTGCACGGTGCCCGAGCACGCCCGCTTCTCCTACTTCGGGGACCCGGAGAAGACCGCCGCGGCCTGGCGCACCACCGCCGACGGCCGGCAGGCCTTCACCGTCGGTGACCTGGGCCGGCTCGACGAGGACGGCTACCTCTACCTCGACGGCCGCCGCGAGGACCTCATCATCAGCGGCGGCGTCAACGTCTACCCGCTCGAGGTCGAGCAGGTCCTGCTCGAGCACCCCGGCGTCGACGACGTGGCCGTGCACGGGATGCCCGACGAGCAGTGGGGGCAGCGGGTCTGCGCCGCCGTGGTCGGCAGCGCGGGCGAGGACGACCTCACGGCGTACGCCCGGGAGCACCTGGCCCCGCCCAAGCGCCCCAAGACCTGGACCTTCCTCGACGAGCTGCCCCGGACCCTCACCGGGAAGGTGCGCCGCGACCAGCTGTGAGCAGGCGCCGCCCGATCACGGACGGCCCAGGCGGATCCTCGCCGTCGCGGTGGTGCCGCCGAGGAGGTGCTGGTGGACGGCACGGACCCGGAGCGCGACCGTACGCCGGGTCCGGACCGGGGTCGTGACGAACCGGGTCGTGGCGGTGGTCCGGGCCACCCGCCAGCCGTCGTCACGGCGGCGCAGGAGCTGGTACGCCGTCGCCTCGACCGACGGGTCCCAGCGGACCACGAGCCGGCGGTCGCGCCGAGCCCGCACCGACAACCCTTCCGGGGCCGCCGGCACGGGGCCGGTCGGGGTCGCGAGGAGGCCGGCCGACGGGCCGGGGGTCCGGTCGTTCACCGGCTCGATCCCGACCCGGTAGGCCAACCCCGCCTGCAGGGAGCCGATCTCGAGGCTGAGTCCGGTGACGGTGGAGACCGTGACGGCGGCGGGGTCGTCGGACGGTGCCCAGCTGACCCGGTAGCTCGTCGCCATGTCGCTCGCCCCCCAGGTCACCAGGAGGCCGTGGTCCAGCGCGCCGACCTCCGGCCCCGGGACCGGCCCGGGGGCCGGCCGCTGCGGCGTCACCGTGACCACGTCGGAGTAGAGGTCCTCCGCCGCCACCGACCCCTTCTCGGCCTGCAGCCGGAACTGGTAGTCGTCGTAGTTCGTCAGTCCGCCGGCGGTGAACGTCGACGCTCCGAGCGCGTACGGGAGTCGCCCCCACGGCTCGCCGGTGGTGGCGTCCCGGATCCAGACGTACTCCGCGGTCGCCCCCGGCGGGGACTGCCAGGTGAGCGTGGCCTCGCCGTCGCCGGCTCGGACCGACAGGGTGGCGGGAACGCGGGGGCCGTTGGGCACGGTGGGCAGCGGGCGGGGGTACGGCGAGCCGACCCCGAGCACGGCGAGGGCGTCGGCGACGCCGGCCGCGATCCTGAGCTCCCCGGTCGCCGTCGGGTGGGCCGCGTCGTAGGTGTCCACACCCTCGACGAACGGCTGCTCGGGGCTCGCCACCACCACGGGAGATGTGTCGGTGCTCAGCTCGTCCGCCAGGGCCGGGAGGCTCGCGTCGTACTCCTGGGCTCCCGGGATCCAGGTCTGTGGCAGCCCGCCGAGAACCACCGCGACCGTGGGATCCGCGACGCGGGCGTCCTCGACGAACCGACGGGCGAAGGCCGCGACCTCGGTCGCCGACCTGCGGTCCCAGGCGAGGTCGTTGACGCCCAGCTGCTCGACGACGACGTCGGGGTGGTACTCCTCGACGAGGTCGCCGATCGGGACGTCCTGCGCGGCGAAGGTCATGCCCCAGCGGGACGCGTGGTCGGTGTCGAAAGCCGGGTCGGCGTAGGCGTGTGATCCCTGGGTCGAGGTGACGTTGTCCAGCAGGTCGTCACGAGGACCCACGAGGTCGACCGCCGTCCCGTTGTCGACCAGGTGGTGCCAGAGGCGGTAGCGCCACGTCCAGTCCCCAGCGGACCCTTGGGTCACCGAGTCGCCGACGAGGAGAACCCGGATCGGGTCCGCGCCCGTTCGCGAGACCGAGGGCGGAGCCATCGAGACGAGCGTCAGCGCCAGCCCCGCGACAGCAGCGATCCGCACCCCACGCGCCCGTGACATCCCGCCCCCTCCGACGGGCTCATCCTAGGCATCGGCCATCAGGGGGTCGGTCCGGGCGTCACCGTGACCACGTTCGAGTAGAGGTCCTCGGCTGCCACCGAGCCCTTCTCCGACTGCAGGCGGAACTCGTAGGCGTGACCGTTGACCAGGTCCCCCGCGGTCCAGGTCGGCCCCGGGAGCGGGTACGGCAGCCGGCTCCAGGACTCCCCGTCGGTGGTGTCGCGGAGCCAGACGTACGCCGCGGTGGCGCCCGGCGGCGAGACCCAGGACAGCTCTGCCTCGCCGTCACCGGCCCTGGCCGACAGCTGCGCAGGGAGGCGCGGACCGAGGGGCACGTCCGGGAGCGGTCGGGGGTACGGCGAGCCGATGCCGAGCCCGGCGAGGGCGTCGGCGACCCCCGCGGCCACCTTGACCTCGCCGGAGGCGCTCAGGTGGGCGGTGTCCCACGTGTCGACCCCCTCGGCGAACGGCCCGGGGGCCGTCGCGGTCACCACGTCCGAGGCGTCGGTGTCGAGCTCGGCCGCCAGCACGGGCAGGCTCTCGTCGTACCGCTCGACGCCCGAGATCCACGTCTGCGGCAGCGCCCCCAGCACGACATCGACGTCCGGGTCGGCCGCCCGCGCGTCCTCGACGAACTGGCGGGCGTCCCCCGTGACGCCCTCGGGCGTGGCGTCGGTCCAGGCGAGGTCGTTGACGCCGAGGATCTCGATCACGACGTCGGGGTGGTACTCGTCCACCAGCTCGCCGATGGGCCGGTCCTGGCCGGCGAAGAACATCCCCCAACGGGCAGCGTGGTCCTGGTCGAATGCGGGGTCGAGGTAGGCGTGCGACCCGAACTCCCCCGTCACGTTGTCGAGCAGGTCGTCACGGGGTCCGACGAGGTCCACGCGGACGCCCGACCCGACGAGGTGGCGCCACAGCCGGTACCGCCAGGTCCAGTCCCCCGCGGATCCCTGCGTCACCGAGTCGCCGACCAGGAGGATGCGCACCGGCTCCTTCGCCGTCCCGGGCGCCGACGAGACGAGCGTCGCGCCCAGCAGCAGCGCCGTACCGACGCCGATCCCCAGGGTGCGCCCCCACCGCATCAAGCGCTGCGGACGGCGGCGCCGGAGAAGGTGCGCCGGTACTGCTGCGGGCTGACGCCGCGGGCGCGGGTGAAGTGGTGACGCAGCGTGGCCGCGTTGCCGAAGCCCACCTCGTCGGCGATCCAGTCGACGGAGTGGTCGGTCAGCTCGAGCAGCTCCTCGGCGGCCTGGACCCGCTGGGCCGTCACCCAGCTGTGCGGGGTGGTGCCGGTCTCGGCGCGGAACCGCCGGGCGAAGGTCCGCGGCGACATGTGGCACCGACGCGCGAGCTCGTCGACGCTGAGGTCCTCGGCGAGGTTCTCGACGATCCAGACCAGCAGCGGGCCCAGGGTCTCCGCGTCGCAGTCGGGAACGGCGCGGGCGATGAACTGGGCCTGGCCGCCGGAGCGGTGCGGGGGCACCACCATCCGGCGGGCCGCCGCGGCGGCGGTACGTGCGCCGAACTGCTGGCGCATCAGGTGCAGCGCGGCGTCGAGACCGGCCGCCGAGCCGGCTCCCGTGACGATGGTGCCGTCCTGCACGTAGAGGACGTTCTCGTCCACCTGCGCCTCCGGGTAGCGCGCGGCCAGCACGTCGGTGTGGCGCCAGTGCGTCGTGCACCGGCGGCCGTCGAGGAGTCCGGCCTCCCCGAGGACGAACGCGGCGGTGCAGTGCGCGAAGACGAACGCCCCGCGAGCATGAGCAGCGGCCACGGTGGCGGCGACCTCGGGTGACGGATCGAGGTAGTCCCGCTTGGGAGCGATGCACAGCAGGTCGGCGTGCGCGGCCGCCTCGAGGCCGTGCTCGACGTGCAGGTCGAAGCCCGAGGGCCCTCGCACGCGGCCGGGCCGCGGGGTCGCCACCACGAAGTCGAAGACCGGGTTGTCGTCCTCGGGGTGGTAGGGCTCGGCCCACACCTCGCACATCGCGCCGAGCCCGAACGGCTCGACCCCGTCCTGGACGAGGACGGCCACGCTGGTCACGGTTGGCGGCATGCCGTCAGCCTGCCGCAGGTTTGGCAGGAAATCAATGCCCCATGTCTTTCCTGCCACTGGTGGCGGGATGTCGACCGGCGCAGACTTACTGCCATGACCTACCTGATGATCCTCCTGGCGATCGTCGTCCTGATGAGCGCGGAGACCATCCGCCTCGCCGTTCGCGACGGCCGCGGCCCCCAGCGGCCCCCGCGCTCGCACCTCGACGACCCGCGCTTCGAGTCCCCCGCCCTGCCCCACTGAGACGTGTTGCCGAACGTCGCACGAAAATGGGCGAAGGGCCCGGCCACCTGTTGGTGACCGGGCCCTTCGCTGTGAACGTGTGCTACCTGCGGATCAGTTGCCGCCGCCGGTGAGCTTCTCGCGCAGCGCCTGCAGCGCCTCGTCCGAGGCGAGCGAGCCGCCGCCGCCCTCGGTCTCGGCCTCGGCCGTCTCGCCGCCGCCGCTGGAGTACGACGTGGCCTCGCCGGCCTCGACCTCGGCCTTGGCGGCCTCGGCCTGCTGCTTGACGTGCTGCTCCCAGCGAGCGTGCGCCTTGGCGTACTGCTCCTCCCAGGTCGCGCGCTGCTCGTCGAAGCCCTCGAGCCACTCGCCGGTCTCCGGGTCGAAGCCCTCGGGGTAGACGTAGTTGCCCTGCTCGTCGTAGGTCGCAGTCATGCCGTAGAGGGTCGGGTCGAACTCCTCGACGTCGGTAGCCGCGGCCGTGTCGTTGGCCTGCTTGAGCGACAGCGAGATCCGGCGACGCTCGAGGTCGATGTCGATGATCTTGACCATGACGTCGTCGTTGACCTGGACGACCTGCTCGGGGATCTCGACGTGACGCTCGGCGAGCTCGGAGATGTGCACCAGGCCCTCGATGCCCTCCTCGACACGGACGAACGAACCGAAGGGCACCAGCTTGGTGACCTTGCCCGGGACGATCTGGCCGATCTGGTGGGTGCGGGCGAAGTGCTGCCACGGGTCCTCCTGCGTCGCCTTCAGCGACAGGGAGACACGCTCGCGGTCCATGTCCACGTCGAGGACCTCGACGGTGACCTCGTCGCCCACGGCGACGACCTCGGACGGGTGGTCGATGTGCTTCCAGGACAGCTCGGAGACGTGGACGAGGCCGTCGACGCCGCCGAGGTCCACGAACGCACCGAAGTTGACGATCGAGGAGACGACGCCCTTGCGGATCTGGCCCTTCTGGAGCTGGGTCAGGAAGCCGTGGCGAACCTCGGACTGGGTCTGCTCGAGCCAGGCGCGACGCGACAGGACCACGTTGTTGCGGTTCTTGTCGAGCTCGATGATCTTCGCCTCGAGCGTCTGGCCGACGTACGGCTGCAGGTCGCGCACGCGGCGCATCTCGACCAGCGACGCCGGCAGGAAGCCGCGGAGGCCGATGTCGAGGATGAGGCCACCCTTGACGACCTCGATGACGGTGCCCTCGACGACGCCGTCCTCCTCCTTGACCTGCTCGATCGTGCCCCAGGCGCGCTCGTACTGGGCGCGCTTCTTGGACAGGATCAGGCGACCTTCCTTGTCCTCCTTCTGGAGGACCAGGGCCTCGACCTTGTCGCCGACCTCGACGACCTCGGAGGGGTCGACATCGTGCTTGATCGACAGCTCACGCGAGGGGATGACGCCCTCGGTCTTGTAGCCGATGTCGAGCAGGACCTCATCGCGGTCCACCTTGACGATGGTGCCGTCGACGATGTCGCCGTCGTTGAAGTACTTGATGGTCGCGTCGATCGCGGCGAGGAAGTCCTCTTCGGAACCGATGTCGTTGACCGCCACCTGGGGGGCGTCGTAATCGGGAAGAGTGGAGATCGTGCTCGTCATAAGGGAAAGGGATCCTTGGGTGGTCATTTGGTCGTGCGGGCGCACGCTGAGTCCGGTTTCACTACCGATGAGATGCCCCGCGTGAGAAGCGGGACGTGATAGCGAGCGAGAGTCCACTCCGTCCGGGACGCAGGCAGACATCAGGCGCGACAGCCAGCGTACGCCGGTGCGCGCGGCAGAGTCCAACCGAGAGCGGGACCGGCGAGCGAGACTGCCGGGGCAGGTGGGGCAGGGCCGGGCCACGGCCGCCGGCGGTCAGCTCTCGCCGACCGGACGCGAGGCCCGCGAGAGGGCCACGAGAACGAGTGCCGCAAGGCCCGCCAGCCCTCCCCCGGCCACGTTGCGCACGATGTCCGAGGTCTGGCAGGTGCCTGCCCCCGTGACGCTCTGCACGGCCTCGACCAGCAAGCTCGCGAGCAAGGTCAGGGCCAGGACGGGCAGGAGCCTGCGGCACGCGAGCACCGCGAAGAAGCAAGCGGGAGCGAAGAGCAGGAAGTTCAGCCTCGCCTCGGGTGACGTCAGGGACAGTCCGGGCTGCAGCAGGCAGCCCCGGCCCCAGCGCAGCAGCATCCCGTCCTGGTAGCGCCCGAGAGTCACGGCGAGGACCAGTGCGGTCCCGAGCCCGGCCAGGCCGGCTGACGCCGTCCGCCACCAGGAGCAGCCTGCCCGGCGAGCGGCGACTGCGACCAGCGGGACCAGCACGAGCGAGCTGAACCCCAGGGTCATCAGGACCTGCCGCTGCCCGAGCAGGATCCGCGTGATGACCTCCATGTCCCCCACGGAGCGAACCCTAGGGCCTTGCTGCAGGTCAGGCGGCCTTGCTGGCGCAGTGTTCCCACCACAGGCGGGCCAGGCTGCGTTGGAGGGGGTCGGGGCTGGTGAACCCCTCGGCGTCGAAGTCGCTGATCGGGTGGGTGCCGCGGGGGTCGACGACACGCCAGAGCCCGTGCGGGGTGCGCCACAGCCAGGCGTCGACGCCGATCTGGAGGACCCGGTAGCCGAGGTGGGTCTTGGCCCGGTGTGTGGTGCGGCCCAGGGGCGCGGCATTGTGGTCGCCGGTCTGCTTCGGCGGGCCGGTGGGGTCGTAGGGGGTGGGGTGGTCCAGGTCGATGCGTTGGCTGTTCCCGGTGACCCGGGTGGCGTGCGGGGCGGCCTCGGCGGGCATCCGCAACCTCGTGCGGTGCCGGACCGCCTGGGGGAACTCGTAGCCGTCCACGGCGTGCCGATCGGCCAGGTCGACCACCGGCGTGACGGTGACCCGGGTGTGCGCCACCAGACCCACCACCTGTTCGAGCAGGTGCGGACCGATCCCCTCCACGCGGGCGACGCCGGGGGTGCCGTCCAGCACCTCCTGGTGCAGGTGCACGAACAGCTGCACACTCGGGGCCAGCGTGGTCAGGTCGGCGGCCCGGAACAGGTCCAGCGCCTCCTGCGACAGCGCCGTGGAGCGGGACTCCGCGAGCGGATCGACCCGCTCGGCATCGGGGTCGGGCTCGGGCTCGGGGTCCGCGTCGGTGTCGTCCTCGGACGCCTCGGATTCTGCGGCGTCGGCCCCGGCGGCGTCGGCCCCGGCCTCGGGCTCCGCGGCATCGGTCTCGTCCGCCGCCTGGGTGTCCTGCTCGGCGGTGTGGGCGGCCTCCAACAGCAGGTGGAGGAGCTGGGCGGGGCGTGCCAGCCACCCGAACGCGAGCGCGCGGAGCTCGTCGCGGGTGAGGTCGTCCCCGGGGTCTTCGGGGCGCAGGTCGGGGCGGGTGGCGAGGATGTCGGCGACCCGGTCCACGGTGGCGTCGATCCAGACCGCGTCCCCGGCGGCGACCCGGGCGATCACGGTGCGCAGCCCGTGCTCATCGGTCCGCGACAGCCCCACGTACCGGCGCCGCCGCTCCGCGGCGAGCTTCTCGGCGTGCCCGGCGACGTCGGCCTCGATGATCGCGGCCTCCGCGATCGCCAGCACCCGCCCCGCGGACAGCCGGCCGAGGACCGCGGCGACCGCGACGTCGACCAGCCCCACCAGCCCCAGCGGCAGGTCGCGGGTCTTGGCGGCGACCTTGCGGGCCACGAACGCGTCCCCGGCCAGCGCCTCCAGCCGGGCCCAGGTCAACGGCAGCCGGTGCTGCAGGTCCAGCACGTCGGCCACCAGGGCCCGGGCGGCCTGGGCGTGCACCTGCCGGGCGATGCCCAGCTCGTGGAAGCACAGCTCCCGCACCTTCGGGGTGCCCTCCCCGCCCACGCTGATCAGCCGGTCCGCGCCCGGCCGGCCCCGCACGAACCCCGGGTCCTCCCGCGGGTCGCTGCCGTGCAGCGCGGCCCAGTGCGCCGCGACCCGCAGGTCCTCCAGCTCCACCTCGCGGCGCCGGACCACCAGCCGCTCGGCCAACGCCAACGTCTCCACGGCGTCCGCCGGCAGCGCGTCGGGGTCGGTGGCCGGGTCCATACCTGATTGTATCGAACGTGTGTTCGAGTCGACAAGAGTCAATTCACCGATGTGGAAAGGCGCATCTGACTGGGTGCCCGGAGCGGGTGAGCCTCGCGGAGCGACAGGCGGCATCCCGCGCAGCAGGCCCACGATCTGGAAAGCCCAGGTCTACGGCGTGCCACCTCGATCCCGTGACCTCCCCGTGACCTTCGCCTCTCCCCCGCCCGACGGGGCCTTCCTAGCGTGAAGGTCCCATGACCCCGCGGAGGTGGACAGGATGAAGTCCCTCTACATGACGACCTACAGGTACCGCGAGCACTTGGACGCAGACGACCTGCGCGCCCTGACCAAGCAGTTCCTCGAAGTGGGAACCTCGCCCGGCGTCATCGCCCACTACACCTCGCTGGACGGCAGTGGTGGCTTCGTCGTGCAGGAGGCGGATGCCGACCCGGCGGAGAGCTTCAAGGTCACCATCCAGTACGGCCCGTGGATCGAGTTCGAGACGACGCCGATCACGACCATCGAGGATGCGTTCCCCGTCATCCAGAGCGTCTACGGCTGACGCCCGGCTCAGGGGGTCGCGTCGAGATCCCCCGACCGGGCGATCGCCCGCAGCAACCGGTCGGCCTCCTGCGCGACCGGGTTGTCGGCGCGCCGGGGCGCGAGGTCCAGGAGCGCCCACAGGTCCGCCGCCCGGGCCAGGGCCA
Organism: Nocardioides koreensis; assembly: GCF_039531775.1. Lineage (NCBI taxonomy): Bacteria > Bacillati > Actinomycetota > Actinomycetes > Propionibacteriales > Nocardioidaceae > Nocardioides > Nocardioides koreensis. Next base: position 70,621 of record NZ_BAAAQR010000013.1, read on the forward strand.
GCGCCTCGGCGGCGGTGCCGCCGCGCCGTGCGACGTACGCCTCGAGCACCGCCTGGGCGAACACGTCGTCACGCTCGAAGCGGAGCAGGTTGCCCAGGTCGGTGAAGGGGTGGCCGGCGTGCGCGTACTCCCAGTCCAGCAGCCCAGCCACCGCCAGCGTGTCTGGGTCGACGAGCAGGTTCTTGGGGTTGAAGTCGCTGTGGACCAAGCAGTACCGCCCGACCGTGTCCAGCAGGGCCTGGGCGTCGACGGCCACCTCGCGGAGCCCGGCGAGCTCCTCGGGCGTCCACCAGCCCAGCGACGGCTCCACGAGCTGCACCATCGCCGGCAGCCCGTCGAGCGGCTCCCCGTCCGCGGTGAAGCTGCCCACGGTGAGGTCACCGTCGACGAAGGGACCGGCCTTCAGCTGCGGCATGCCGCCCAGGTCGGCCAGCAGGTCGCCCAGGCGCGCGCCCAGCTCGGCGCGGCGACGGTCGTCCAGCCGAGGCAGCAGCAGGTCGGCGCGCTCCCCCGGGAGGTACGACGTCACCAGCAGCGCGGGCAGGCCAGCCGACGGGTCGGCCCGGCGCACCTCGAGCACCTCGGGGACCAGGACCAGCCCCCGGACCAGCCGCAGCAGCGCGGCGTCCACCTCGTGCGCGGCCGCGCCGCGGTGACAGGGACGCGCATAGATGCGGACCACGCTCCGCTCACCGGCGACGTCCGCGACGAAGGTCTCCCCGGACCAGCCACCGCCCAGCGGTTCGAGCGATGCCAGGTCGAGGGAGGGCTCCATGCCGCGATCGTGGCACACCCGGTGTACGCCTCAGTCCACCGTCCTGAGCTTCCAGGCCAGGCCCCCGGGGTTGCTCGTCGGCTGGTAGCCACCCAGGTTCGTCACGGCGAACGTCAGGACGTGCTCGCCCGGGGACAGGGTCAGGTCGGTGGAGGTCGGCGACGTGAAGCCCCCCGAGAGCACTTGCCGGCCGTCGACGCTCGCGGTCATCACGTCGTCACCGAGGGCCGTCAGCCTGAGCAGGTGACCGGCCTGCGCCTCCGAGAGTGTCACCGTGCGAGTGAAGGTCACGGTGCCCTCGCCGTTGCGGGGGAACTGGTGCGCCCAGATCCAGGGGGCGTCGTCGACGACGGCCCATCCCCCGCTGACGCAGCGCAGCGCGACGTCCAGGGCGGAGCAGCCGCTGTGCCCGTAGGAGAGCTCGGCCAGCCCGGTCGCACCCGTCTGGTCCGTCCAGGCGTCTCCGGGGTTCGAGGAGGCGATCACCGTGCTCGAGGTCGACACCGGCGTGATGACGATGTCGTCCAACGCCGCTCCACCGCAGGAGCCCGTCTGGTCGGACTGGAAGGCGATCGTGGTGCGGTCCCCCGTGGCCACGAAGGCGGTCACCGCGGAGGTCCAGCCCATCGACTGCGTGGTCCTGCCGGTGGTGTCGAACGTACGGCGGTCCACGACGGCACCGTCGACCTCGACGTGGAACTTCTTGAGCCGGTCGGAGGTCTCGGGGTTGCCGGCGTAGGAGTAGGCGATGCGGTAGCGCTGACCCGGCTCCACGGCCATCGTCTGCGCGATGCGACCCGGAGAGCAGCTGTTCAGGTCGAGGGACTGGCTTCCCGCGGCGGGCTGCCAGTAGCTGCTGTGCACGAGGTCGACCGACCCGCTCACCACCGTCCAGGCGCCCATGGTCGCGCCGACGCCGAGACTGACGAACCGCGAGCCGATGGCGGGGTCCTCGAAGCTGCCGTTGCCGACGCCGCCGGCGCCCGTGCCGGACTGCATGACCAGCGCGCCGGCGGCCATGTCCTCGTCACCGCTGAGCGCCACGTCCAGCGCGCAGGAGTCCAGCGCGGCCTGCCCGACGACACCGGACGCCTCGCAGGAGGCGAAGGCGGCGTCGGCCTGGGCGGTGGGGAGGTCGGAGACCGACACGTGGACGTGCGGGAAGGCCCGATCGACGAACGACTCCGTGCTCTCGCCCTCGGCGTAGTCGAACAGCGACTCACCCGCACGGAGACGCCACGTGTCGGCGAAGTCCGAGTGGATCTTGTCGGCCGTCGAGCCGACGGCGACGACGTCGCCGTCCCTCGTGCTCAGGTCGTCGGACCGGTCGCCGTCGGCGTCGCCGAGCAGCCCGCGCAGGGTGCCGAGCCGGTCGGTGGTGAGGCTCATCCGGATCGTGATGTACGAACCGGGCACGTACGACGCGCTCAGCGACGTGCCGTCGGCCCAGCTGACCACCACCAGGTGACCCGGTTGGTCGTGACGGATGCTGCCCCCACCGGGCAGCGCACGGCCCGCACCGTCCACCGAGACCGGGTCCCCGTCGACGAGCGTCCGGACACCGGTCGGGGTCAGGTAGATGCCGACGCGCGTGCCGTCGACCATCATCGCGGTGGCCGTGTTGACCGCTACCAGCTGGGAGCCGTTCCAGGGCTGCTGACGGACCTGGACCTCGAAGTCGTCAGCCGTCGAACGGGTGAGCACCAGCTCGCCCGCGAGCTGGTCGTCGTAGGACAGCCCGTCGTAGGTCACCAGGTGCGGGTCACCCCAGGAGGTGCCGCACGCGGCGAGGCAGGCCGGCGGCGCCGTGATCGGCCCCGTGCCCGTCCCCGAGACCGGGGGCGGCAGGTCGGTCACGCTCCAGGAGACGTCGCCCTCGGCGACCAGGCCGTCGGCGTCCGCGACCTGGACGTGGAGGGTCCCCGCCCCCGCGGACTCCGGCTCGCCCGTGACGGAGCCGTCCGGGTTGACCGTCAAGCCCGGTACCGAGCCGCTGAGGACCGTCCACGTGTAGGGGCCCTGACCGCCGTCGGCGGACAGGACGCCGGCGTACGGAACTCCCACGACACCGTTCGGCAGCGAGCCCGTCGCCACGAGGAGGACGTTCGGCTGGACCACGAGCGACAGCGTCATCTTGATGACGCGTCCCTCCATGTCGGTGAAGGTCACCCGTACGTCGAAGGCGCCCTCCTGCTGCGGCGTCCCCGACAACGTGCCGCTGCTGCTCAACGACAGACCTGGGGGCAGGGAGCCCTCGTGGCCCCAGTAGCCCGTGCGGTCGTCCTCGGTCTCGAGCGTTGTGGAGTAGTCCTGCCCCTCGGTGCCGTCAGGCAGCCACTCGGTCTTGATGCGGGGGTTGAGCGCGCAGTCGTCCTGCCGGTACAGCTCGATGTCGTCCTCGGCGGTCCACTCCCACTCGAGCTCGAAGATCAGGATGTCGACCCCGGCCGCGACTCCGCCGCCGATCCGGATGCCGGCGGTCACCGGACAGGCCAGCCCGTCGACGTCGGCCTCGTACTTGCCGTAGGCGAGCATGCTGGCCGTCAGGCCGACGAGGCCGTAGATCTTGGTCGTCTCCTTCAGACCCGCGGACGCCTCGAGTGTCACCGAGCCCTGGGCACCCCCGGCCTCGGCGGTGTGGCTGCCGTCGTGCTCCCACACGGGTGAGACGCCGTGGCCCCTGGTGTACTCGAAGCCCACGGCGGCGGTGTCGGTGGACTCGAACGACGTCTCGGCGCCCGCCGTCATCGAGAGCTCGATCTTGAACGGGATCTCCGACGTGTCCGTGATCACGACGGGAATCGGGCCCAGCGGGAAGGTGTAGTAACGCGTCACCTCGCCCATCGAGGCCCCGTACGTGCCGTGGACCTCCCCGGCGACCGTGGTCGTGGTCGTGGTCGTCGTCGCCGTGTGGAACGCGGCGCGCACCCGGTCGACCCCGAACGGACCCTGTTCCCACACGAGCTCCGCGCTGGACTGGAACTTCAGGTCGCTGGCGAGCGAGTAGGTGCCTTGCCCCCACACCCCGGACCCGTCCTCGGGCTTCGGCGTCGAGACGGTGGCCGACGACTTCAGGGAGAAGGTCAGGTCCGGGAACGGCAGCGAGGCGGAGAACCCTTGCGGGCGCTTGGCACGGTCGACCGCGACACCCTCCGCCGGCGCGGCCACCTGCTTCTCGAGCGTCCCCGTCACGTGCTGGGCGCCGACGGTCCGGACGATCGCCTGGTTCAGCGACGCCTGCTCGGTGGCCAGCGCCCAGCCCCCCTCGGGCGTCCGCGCGATGTCGGTCACCCGGCGGAGCAGTCCGTTCGGCGTCCGCTCGGAGTAGCCACCGGCGAGGATGCTCCCGATCCGAACGTCGGTGACGTCTGCCTCCGGGTCCAGCTCGAGCCGACCGGACTCGAGGTCGAAGGACTCCAGGTGCGCGAGGTCCTGGTCGGTGAGGATCACCGTCTCGTCAGCGAGCTCCACCGACGACACGTTCACCACCACCACAGGGCTCACGCCGACACCCACGGCTCCGAGCGCCGCCTTGACCACCCGGAGCCGCTGGTCCCCGAGGTCCTCGAGGACCGCCGACAGCGAGTAGCGCGAGTGGGCGTCGAGCGAGGTGGTCGCGATGGTGCGCCACTCCCCCTCGCTGCGCTGCTGCAGCCGCACGGGCCGGTACGGCGCGGCCGGGCGGACCACGCCGGTGACCGTCAGCGTCCCGCCGGTGACGAGGTACTCGTGGTCGGCGACCGCGGTGACCGTGTAGCTCGGCGGACCCGCAGCGGCGGCGGCCGGGCCGTGCACCCCGGCCATCAGCAGCATCAGACCGAGCGAGGCGACGAGCAGACGCAACAGACGCATGTGTTCCCCCGAACGAACGGCGACTCAGACGCCGCATCGTGACAACTCCGGAGGCCGGAGGCCCCGGTAATCGGCAAATTCACGCGTCCGGAGGGGGTGGTGGCGTACACCAGTGCCCTCCCGGTGGTCCCGTAGTCTCCCGACGTGGAGAACGAGCAGCCGTCCGGCCACCCGCCGGTCCGCGTCGAGCGCCGCCCGGTCGACGAGGCCGAGTCCCGACGGGCCAACGGACCCGACTGGGACCGCTACGCCGACGAGTACCAGTCCACGCACGGGGCCTTCCTCGGCGACGTGGGCTTCGTGTGGGGCCCCGAGGGCCTGACCGAGGCCGCGGCCCGCGTCCTCGGCGACGTCACGGACCGCGACGTCCTCGAGGTGGGCTCGGGGGCGGGGCAGTGCTCGCGCTGGGTCCGCGCCCAGGGCGGCCGCGGCTACGGGCTCGACCTGTCCTTCCGGCAGCTGCAGCACTCACGCCGGATCGACCTGGAGAGCGGGATGCCCGTGCCCTCGGTCCTCGGCACCGCGACCCACCTGCCGTTCGCCGACGCGAGCTTCGACGTGGTCTTCTCGTCCTTCGGGGCGCTGCAGTTCGTGAGCGACATCGAGCTCGCCGTGGTCGAGACCGCGCGGGTGCTGCGGCCCGGCGGCCGGTTCGCCTTCTCGATCACGCACCCGACGCGCTGGATGTTCCCCGACGACCCGGGCGAGGCCGGCCTCGTCGCGAGCCAGTCCTACTGGGACCGCACGCCGTACGTCGAGGTCGACGACGCGACCGGCGTGGTGTCGTACGTCGAGCACCACCGCACCCTGGGCGACTGGGTCACCCTGCTGGCGGACGCGGGCTTCGCGCTCACCCGGCTGCTCGAGCCCGAGTGGCCCGAAGGCCACGACCGGGTGTGGGGCGGCTGGTCGGGCACCCGGGGCAGGTACACCCCGGGCACCGCGATCTTCGTGGCCGACCTGCGTTAGCGGGAAGCGGTCCCCGCGGGCGTCGGCCGCTCGGTGTCCTCCACAGGAACCTCGCCCGGGCCGCTGTTCCGGCGGCGCACGAACAGCAGGGCCAGCCCCACCAGGAGGACCGGGATGCCCACGGCGTACCCGACGACCGGGAGGATGTTCAGCACCAGGTTGATCTGGTCCCACTTGGTGTTGGCCTCGTCGACCTTCGCCTGCTGGGTGTCGTCGGTGAACTCGAGCTGGAGGTCGAGGATCTTCTGCCCGTCCTCGAGGTAGCGCTGCTGGTTCTCCGTCGTGTTGAGGATGGCGCCGGTGCGGGGATCGATGGAGATCTCCTTGACGTCGTCGTAGACGCCCTGCACGCCGTCGAGGACCTCGGCGGGCTCGTCCTTGATGTCGACCCGGTAGACGTAGGCCTCGAGGCCCTTGACCTCGGTGGTCCGCTCGTAGACCGCGTCCACCGAGCGGCCGAGGGTGCCGTCCCAGTAGGGGTACGTCGTCTTCTGCGCGTCGAAGGGCCACTTGTTGTTGAGGCCGGTGTGCTCGACCGTCTGGTCGGGGACGTACTTCTCGTCGTTGAGCGACAACGCCGTGTGGCGGTCGGCGGCGAAGACATCCACCTCGTGGGTCAGGAGGTTCGGGTCCTTGTCGCTGACACAGACCCGGTCCTGGCCGGTGTCGATCACCACGCAGGTGTTCTGCACGAAGACGGCGACCTCGCCGTCGGACTTGTTGCTGTCGGTCTGGTTGATCTGCAACGCGTAGACCGGGTCGCTCTCGAGCTTGCCGGTCTCGGGGTTGAGGTGATCGGCCTGGCCGTCGAGATACGTCGTGTTGTTGACGTCGATCGGGGTGCGCTTGACGTTGTCCGGCGCCCAGACCTGCGCCACGATCGCCGCCACCACCAAGAAGGCGCCCAGTGCCACCAGCACCGAGCCCAACCACTTGCGCTTCACGTTTTTCCTCCCCAGGAGCCCCTCCCTCCCCGGGAGGTGAATCGCTGAACGGTAGCAGGACGGACGGGGCGGATGTGGCGACCGCCACGATCCTTCGCCCAGATCGGGGGTGCCCGTGTGAGATAGTCCGGCCCGTGCTCGCCCGACTTCGACGGTACCTCCGCGGGACCACCACGGAGCGTCGGATCATGGCGGTGGGGCTCGCGCTGGTGGCCGCGCAGCTCGCCTACCGCGGCTGGGCGCTCGCGGGCTCCTGGTTCTACTTCGACGACCTGGCCTTCATGTCCCGGGCGATGAACCAGCCCTTCGGCGTCGGCTACCTCACCGAGTCGTACGGCGGCCACCTGATGCCGGCCGGTTTCGCCGTCACCTGGGCGATGACGAGGTGGGCCGTCTTCGACTGGACCCCGTGGGCGGTCGTGCTGCTGGCGATGCAGGCCGTGGCGGGCGTCGGCATGCTGCGCCTGCTGATCTCGCTCTTCGGCAGCCGGCGCCTGGTGCTGGTGCTGCTGGCGGGCTACCTGGTCTACGTGTTCACGCTGCCGGCCGGCCTGTGGTGGGCCGCCGGGATCAACCAGCTGCCGCTCCAGATCGCCCTGGTCTTCGGGCTGGCCTCCCATGTGGCCTACCTGCGCACCGGCCGGCTTCGGCACCTCGTCGCCACACTCTGCTGGACCGTCGGTGGGCTCCTCTTCTACGAGAAGACGCTGCTGCTCTTCGGGGTGTACGCCCTGGTCGCCCTCTGCTACTTCACCGAGGGCGACACGACCACGCGGCTGAAGGTCCTGTGGGCCCGGTACCGCCCCGGGGTGGTCGCGCACACGGCCGTGGCCGCGGCGTACCTCTCCCTGTATGTCGAGTACGGCCTGAACTTCTCCCCCGGCGACGGCAGCAACCAGCCGTGGACCCCGATCGCCTGGGACCTGATCGCCGTCGCCCTGCTGCCGGCGCTGATCGGCGGGCCGCTGACCTGGCAGCCGCTCACGGTCGGCTCGTTCGCAGACCCCACGCAGCTCACCCAGCTCGTGTCGTGGGCGGTGGTGGCTGCCGTCGTCTACTACGCCCACCGCACCCGCACGATCAGCAAGCGGGCCTGGGCGCCGCTCGGCTTCACGCTGCTGGCCAACATCGCGCTGCTCGCCTCGGCCCGCGCCAACATCGTCGGCCCCGACATCGCCCGCGAGTACCGGTACCAGACCGAGTCCGGCGCGCTCTTCGTGCTCTGCGCCGGGCTCGCCTTCCTGCCGCTGCTCGGCGCGCGCGAGGCGAACACCGAGCGGATCGGCGTCCCCCGCACCTACGAACGGCGCAGCGTGGTCCTCCTGGCGACCCTCGCCGTCGCCGTCGCGGCTCTCACGTCCAGCACCCGCTACGTGGACCTGTGGCAGTCGCGGAACCCGACCGAGGCCTACATCGACGAGGTGCGGAACAGCCTGGCCGAGGCCGAGCACAAGCCGGTCCCGCTCGTCGACACCGGGATCCCGCAGACGCTGCTGTGGGCCTTCCGCTACCCCGAGAACACCTACAGCCACGTGCTCCGGCCGTTCGCTGACCAGACGACCTACCCGCGGTCGGCGATCGACCGGCTGTACATGTTCGACGACCGGGGTCGGCTCTCCCCCGTGGTCATCCCGCCCACGCGGAGGATGGTGCCGAACGTCGGGTGCGGCTACCCGCTCGAGGGGAAACGGACCACGATCCCCCTCGACGGACCGGTCATCGGCGGCGGATGGTGGATCCAGATCGGGTATGCCAGCCCGCGTCCGGTGTCGTTGCGGGTCGAGGCGGGTGAGGATGTACACGACCTCGACCTGCCCAAGGGCCTGCACAACGCGTTCGTGAAGGCGTCCGGTGAGTTCAAGGAGGTGACCGTGAGCAGGTACCCCCGCGGAAGCCATCTCTGCGTGGTCGACCTGACGCTCGGCGTCCCCGTACCGGCGGTCACCGGGTCATGACCGGCACGCACGTGCGGACCGGCCGGACGACGTCCGCCGGGACCGCCCCGGCGCACGACCGGTCGATCCCCCACTGGGACACCTGGCGCCACGACCGGGTGATCTGGGCCGCGGCCGCGATGATCGTGGCGCAGCTCGCCTTCCGGGCCTGGCTCACCTACGGGACGTGGTTCTTCGGCGACGACTTCAACTTCGTGTCGCGGATGGTGAACGAGGGGCCGGGTGCGGCCCTGCGGCAGTACGCCGGCCACGTGATGCCGGCGGGCATGTACCTCTCCTGGCTCGCCGACGTGATCGCACCGTTCGACTTCCGGGTCAACGCCACCATGCTGCTGGGCATGCAGGGCCTCGCCGACATCGGCCTCCTGGTCCTGCTGGTGCGACTCTTCGGCTCACGGCCGGGGATCCTGCCGCCCCTGGCGATCTACCTGTTCTCGGTGATCTCGGTCCCGGTGGCCATCTGGTGGGCCGCCGGGGTCAACCAGCTCCCGATGCAGGTGGCGCTGTTCTGGGGCCTCGCCAGCCACGTCACCTACCTGCGGACCGGCCGCTTCCGCTCGGCCGTCGCCGCCGCAGCATGGGTGGTCGCCGGGCTGGCGTTCTTCGAGAAGACCCTGCTCGTCCTCGGGGCCTTCGCGATCGTCGGGATCGCCTGGTTCGCCTCCGGCTCCCTCGCTCACCGGCTGCGCACGCTGCTCAGGGAGCGCCGGGCGGGTGTGCTCCTCTACGTCGGCGTCGGGCTCGCCTACCTGGCGGTCTACATCCCCGTCGGCCTCACGTTCAGCCCGGGGCGGGCCGGGAACGACGCGCTGCCCCAGGTGGTGTCGAACGTGGTGCTGCACGGCTACCTGCCCGGTGTCCTCGGTGGTCCGCTCCAGTGGGACCACGTCGACCAGTGGTCGCTGCCCGCGCCCGGACCCCTGGGGCTGCTGCTCGCCGTCACGGCGTTCGTCCTGGTGGTGCGCGAACTGGCCCGAAGTCGTCGCCGGGCGCTGCGGGCCCTGTGGCTGCCGGGCTTCTTCCTGGCCTGTGACATCGCGCTCGTCTCGGCCGGGCGGGCGTCCTTCGTCGGGGCGCTGATCAGCCTCGACTACCGCTACCAGGGCGAGCTGGCCGCAGTCACGGCCGTGGCCCTGGCCTGCGCGACCATGCCGATCCTCGGGGCCACCGAGCCCGTCGAGACCACGAGGCCGAGCCCCTTGCTCGATCGCCCGCAGCGCGTCAGCGCGCTCGTCGCGCTGATCAGCCTTCTCGGCGTCGTGTCGTCGCTGCAGTACGTCCACCACTGGGACACCACGACCCAGGCCCGCCCCTACTTCCGGACCCTGTTCGCGTCCCTCGACGAGCAGGAACAACCCGTGCCGGTCGTCGACACGATCGTGCCGACGAGCGTGATGCTGGGCTGGTCCTACCCCGACAACCTGCTGAGCCACCTGTTGCAGCACTACCCCGACCGGATCGCCTACCCGGACGCGGCGACCGACCACCTGAACATGGTCGACCACCGCGGGAACGTCGTACCCGCGGTCGTTCCCGACACCCGGCGCGGGCGCCCCGGCCCGAAGCCGGGCTGCGGCTACCGCGTGCGGTCGCGACCGGTCACGATCCCGCTCGACGGCCCGGTGGTGTTCGGCGGCTGGTGGGTGCGGATCGGCTACATCGCGAGCGGCGGCAGCCCGGTCACGGTGACGGCGGGCGACGCGTCGTACGACACCACCGTCGAGCCGGGGGTGCACGCGCTCTACGTGCGCGGAGGCGGCAGGTTCGACCGGGTGCACCTCTCGGGTCTCGCGGAGGGTGTGTCATTGTGCACCGACGACGTGACCGTCGGCCGCCCAGTTCCCAGGACGGAGTTCTCGCCGTGAGCTTCCAGGACCGGTCCTTCCCGACGCTCAACGCGGTCCGCGCCGCCGGCGCGATCATGGTCGTGCTCACGCACGCCGCCTTCAACACCGGGCAGATCAACCACGGCTGGACCGGGGCCGTGCTCTCCCGCCTCGACTTCGGCGTGACGCTCTTCTTCGTGCTGTCGGGGTTCCTGCTGAGCCGGCCGTACTTCCTCACCCGCGAGCTGGGCCGGGACTGGCCCTCGACCCGGCACTTCTACTGGAAGCGTGCGCTGCGGATCCTGCCGATCTACTGGGTCGTGGTCGTGGTGGCCCTGCTGATCGACCCGGAGAACGACGACGCCACCTGGCAGGACTGGCTCAGCCACCTCACCCTGACCCAGCTCTACCGGCACGACCTGCTGGCAAGCTCGCTGACCCAGATGTGGAGCCTCTGCACGGAGGTCGCGTTCTACCTCCTGCTGCCGGTGCTGTGCCACCTGCTGCTGCGCGGCGCCATGCGCGACGGCCGCCCGCACCTGCCCGCGATCTACCGCCGGGCCGCGGTGCTGAGCGTGCTCGGGATCGGCTGGCAGGCCGTGGTCGCCCAGGTCCCCGGGCACGAGGGCCACTACGCCCAGTGGCTGCCGGGCTACCTGCCCTGGTTCCTCGTCGGCGTGTGCTACGCCGCTCTCTCGGCCAGCCTGGCGACGCGACCGCGGGAGCACCCGATCGAGCGGCTGGCCCGGGACCTCCCCGGCTGCTGGATCCTCGCCACCGCCGTCTTCGCCATCGCCTGCACCCCGATCGCCGGACCGCGGCTGCTGCTCACGCCCACGGGCTGGGAGGCCGCACTGAAGGTGGTGCTCTACACGGTCGCCGGCGCCTTCTACCTGCTGCCGCTCGTGTTCGGCCCGGAGCGCGAGGGTCGGGCCCGTGCCCAGCTCAGCGGGCCGATCCCGCTCTGGCTGGGGGACATCTCCTACGGGGTGTTCGCCCTGCACATGATCTTCCTGAACCTGGTCTTCCGGGTCCTGGACATCGACATCTTCACCGGGCACTTCATCACCGTCGCACTCGGGACGCTGCTGCTGACCGTCCCGGTGGCCACGCTGTCCTTCTACTGGTTCGAGCGCCCGATCATGCGGGCGAAGAACGTCCGGTTCTTCGCGCGCATGGACGCGGGTGCCCGGCCGGTCGGCGCCACCGTGGAGTGACCCGGCCGGGCCCGGGGCACCTCGACGTCGTGCTCGCGGTCGGCCCGGTGCCGCGGCAGGCGACGCAGCGCCGCGAGCCCTGCCACCGCGCAGCAGACCGCCGCCAGGCTCCAGCCCTGGCTCCAGGTCACCGCCCAGGAACGGTCGGTGATCGGTCCCCAGGCCAGGGCGAGGGTCCCCACCAGGACCGACAGCCCTGCCAGCACCGGCCAGCCCTGGAAGCGCCGCAGCCCGGCGCCGAGCCCGATCGCGACCAGGACCCCGGCCAGCCCCCACCAGCCACACAGCAGGCCACCGGCGACGACCGCCACCGAGGCGTCCAGCAGGCCGGGTCGCCCGGTGCGCAGGGCGGGCGCCCGGTCGGGCTCGTGCCCCCGGCGCTGCCGCCGCCACGACCACGCGACGGCGAGGACGCACAGCGCGGCCAGGACCGCCCCGGCGACCAGCAGCCAGGTGAAGGTGCCCGCCGGTGCGAACGTGAGCGTGACCTGGCCGGCTGCGCCGGCGGGCAGTCGCCAGCCCTGCTTCCAGCCGTCGACGCGTTGCGCCGGCAGCTCCTCGCCCTGCCAGGTCGCCGTCCAGCCGTCGTTGAAGTTCTGCGGCAGGGTCAGCAACGTGTCGCTCGACCGGGACGGCACGGTGACCGACGTCGGCGTACCCCGCCCGTTCCTCGTCACCGGCACCGTGCGCGTGAGCCCGGTGGCCCCGGTCTCGCTGCGGCGCAGCAGCAGCGAGTCGACGCGGAACAGCGGCGACGGCGCGGCCAGCACGTCGACGGTGGAGCCGTCCAGGTCGACCTCTCCGTCGCCGCACGCGCGGAACGGCACGCTCTCACCACGCACCAGCGCCTTCGACGAGGCGCGCAGCTTGGTCCGGACCAGCCGGTCGCCGACCCGGACCACGGGTCCCGAACCACAGCCGAACGACCGGGACCGGAGGGCGTCGGGGTTGAGGGACCGGCCGTCGACCCGGAGGGCGCTGATCCCGGCCGGGGCCTCCACGAACTGCCGCCCCACCACGGAGAACGCCGGGTCGGTCGCCAGGACCCGCACCGTGAACCGGTCGGTACGCCAGCCGGGCAGCTCGGCCCTGCCCTCCTCGTCGAGGTCGAACGCCCGGGTCCGTCCCCCGGCGGAGACCTGGAGCCGGGTTGGCATCGACGCCGGGGCGCGGCGGTTGACCCGCACCGTCAGCGAGTCGAGCGTCTGGGGCCGCGGCAGCCGCACCTCCAGCCTCGGTCGCGACCCGGTGCCGACCCAGGTGCTGGCGTGGTCACCGTCCACCGCGGCGATCGGCCCCTCCGCGACGTCGGCGACGCGGCCCGTCGACGTCGCCGTCACCCGGGACCGCAGCAGCGCGCGACCGGCGGTGGTGGTGCGGCGCAGCGAGGCCGTGCCCGACAACTCGTACCCACCGGCGTACGCCGGGGTGAGGCGGCGCGCGAGCGTGTCCCCGTCCTCGCCGGGCGAGACCAGCGCGACGTCACAGGGCAGGGCGTGCCGCACCATCACGCAGGCGGCCCGGTCCGGGTCCCGCGCCAGGGCGATGGCGTCCAGCGGCTGCCGGTCGTCGGGCAGGGGCAGCTGGAGGTAGCGCTGCGTCACCAGGCCGGGCAGCCGCACCTCGGCGAGCCCGAAGGACCCGGGGAGCCGCAGGTCGCGACCGGCCGCGGTGACGCGCAGCTCCGAGGCATCAGGGAACCCGAGCTGGTAGGTCCGGGACTCGCCGGGCTCGGGGGCGTCGACGACCCGCGAGTCCGCTCCGGACCGCAGGGCCAGCTCCGGGACCCGCGCCGAGTCCCGCGAGAGCGTGATCGTGACCTCCCCGAGGTCCTGCGGCTGCGTGAAGGACATCTGCCACCACTGGCCGGTCGGGTCGAGCTGCCGTGCCGAGCGCCAGGCGGTCGCGGGGTCCCGGTCGAGAGCCGCCCCGGGGTGCGCCCCGATCTGGAGCGGGGGCAACGCGTCCGCGAACGCCTCGGAGCTGCTGGCCTGGACCCCGCTCACGGCACCGGTCCAGATGGCGGTGGTCTGCCAGCGTTCGGGGTCGGAGAGATAGCGGTGGTCGTGCTCGGGTCCGTGCAGCCGCCACGGGTCGGTCGCCGTCATGGTGCTCGAGCGGTTCCAGCGCACCGCGGCGAAGTTGGTCTCCCGACGACGGGCCCCGTCGGTGAGCACCTGGCCGGGCTCGTCGCCCTGCGCGTCCTCGGCCAGCACGCGCTGCTCCGGGCCGCTCAGCCCGGGCCGCAGCCCGGCCGCCGGGTCCCCGACGAGCACCTCCGGTGCGGAGGTGAGCCGCGCGGAGGCGGGCGGCGCGACGTCGTACACGTCGATCGAGCCGGTGCGGCCGGCGATGCCGGTGCCGCTGACCAGCCGGGTGCCGGTGCCGTCCTCGGAGCTGTAGCTGAACGGGCGGGAGCCGACCCGGGGGCCGAACGACCGCGCCAGCGAGATCCCCCGCGACCGGATGAGCACGCTGCGCAGGTAGGCCGGGTCGGGGGTCCCGGTCTGGAACCGGGCGAGGTCGTTGCGGACGACCAGGCGGCTGACGCCGTTGGCTGCGAGGTACGACGCCAGGGTGTCGCTCGGGTGCCCCGACTCGACGACCCGGGTGACCGCGTCGAGGAAGACGACGTTGCCCGGGGGTGCCAGCGGGATCACGTTGCGAACCGCCCACGGGCTGTCGGCCAGGCCCTGCATCACGTCGTCGTGGACGTTGCCCCAGTCGTAGACGCCGAAGGCCGAGGCCGGGAGCTCGAGCGCGACCGACCCGTCGTCGTCCTCCTCGGCGAGGTAGGCCGCCGCGGCGGACCAGTAGCCGGGCACGGCCGTGACACCGGCGCGCGGCGCGATCTCGTCCTGCGCCCACGGCAGCGCCAGCGCGACCAGCGCGAGGACGGTCGCGACCTGGACCGTGCGCAGTGCCGGACGGGCACCCGTGCCACGCAGCATCCGGGGGATCACCCGGAGGGCGTGCGCCATCCCGAGGACCAGCGGGATGCGCAGCACGACGTCGAACTTGTGCAGGTTGCGGAACGGTGCGAGGGCGCCGTCGAGGAGGCCGGTGCGGTCCTCGGCCCACCAGCCGGCCAGGTCTCCGGAGTAGCCGAACCCGACCAGGGTGACGCCGGCCAGCAGGCCCAGGGTCAGGAAGCGCTGGTGCGGGTTGCCGCGCAGCACGATGCCGACCAGCCCCAGCGCGACGATGCCGGCGGCGTCGAGCAGCAGGAACGGCGTGGTGACCAGGTGCTGCCCGGCGGGGTAGTCGATGCCCGCGAAGTAGGCGACCCAGTCCGACGTGCCGAGCAGGCTGCGGGCCAGCCCGGTGGGGATCGTGGTGATGGTGGCGTTCTCGATGTAGTCGAGGAACGGCGGGCTGTAGCGCCCCAGCACCAGCAGCGGCCCGAGCCACCAGGCGGTCGCCAGCCCGGTGAACAGCACCCACCAGCCCAGCAGCGGCCACTTCCGCGGGCCCGCGGCCCGGGTGAGGATCCAGATCAGGCCGAGCGGGAGCACCGCGGCCACGGCGACCGCGTTCACTCCCCCGCAGGTCGCCACGGCGAGCGCGCTGAGCGCGGCCGCCCGGCGGACCGACCCGCGCTCGCTGGCGGTGACCAGCGGCAGCAGCACCCAGGGCGCCAGCGCCATCGGCCACACCTCGACCGAGACCCCGCCCAGCAGGGTCGTGATCCGGGGGGTGAGCACGTAGGCGAAGCCGGCCAGCACCTGGGTCGTGGGCGAGCCGAGGTCCAGGCGCTGGGCCAGCCGGACGATACCGACGAAGGCGACGACCAGCAGCAGGCTCCACCACAGCCGCTGGATCACCCACGGTGGCAGGTGCACCAGCTCGCCCAGCCAGAAGAAGGGCCCCATCGGCCACGCGTAGCCGTAGGCCTGGTTCTGCAGCTGGCCGAACGCGGCCGTGGGGTCCCACAGGTGCAGGCCACCGGTCAGGAACCTGCCCGGGTTCGTGACCAGGTCGAACTTCGTGTCGGCCACCGTCCTGCCCGCCGACTGCGCGAAGCAGAACGCCGTGAGGATGGCGGCGTACCCCCACATGCGCAGGCGCGACGTGGCCAGCGCCCGCGCCGGCCGCTCCCTGACCTGGCTCACGCCTTGCGCACCACGAGGACGAGGTTCCACGTCGCGACCTCACGCAGGCCCGGCAGGCGCAGGACACCGCGCGCCCAGCGTGGGTGGTAGCGCGGCAGCACGTCGACGACCTCACCGGCCGTCTGCCGCTCCGCCCAGTCCAGGCCGGCCCGCACGGTCACCGGGAACAGCGACTCGCCGTACCGGTTCTTGGGCTCGTGCCCGTGCCGCGCGGCGTACCGCCGCCGGGCCCGCTGCCCCCCGAGGTAGTGCCAGGGCGCGGTCTCGTGGCCACCCCAGGGGCCGTACCAGACGGTGTAGGAGATGAACGCGATCCCGCCGGGCCGGGTGACCCGCAGCATCTCGTCGGCCATCCGCCACGGGTCGGGCACGTGCTCGAGCACGTTGGAGGAGTAGCAGAGGTCCACGCTGCCGTCGCGGAACGGGAGGTTCATGCCGTCGCCGATGACGGTGCCGGGCTCGATCCGGCCGGCGCCCGACAGCTCGCCCACGTCGGCGTCCAGCGCCCAGTAGTCCGCCCCGGCGGCGCGGAAGGCGGCGCGGAAGTAGCCGGGCCCGCCGCCGACGTCGAGGACGGTCCTGCCGGACAGGTCGAGGTAGGTCGACAGCTGCCCCACCGAGTCCTCGGCGATGGCCGAGTAGAAGCGGTTCGGGTCGGTCTGCTCGTGGCGGAACTCCCCCAGCAGCCGCACGGATCGGCGCAGGTCAGGCGTCCAGGCTGCCGTGGACGAGGTGGACCCGGTCTGCATGGCGCAGACCCTATCCCGGGCCCGCGATAGCCTCGCCGGATGCCGACCTCCGACGCCGACCTGCTCGCCGGCAGGCACGTGGTCTTCCTCAGCTGGCGCGACACGGGCAACCCGGAGGGCGGCGGCGCCGAGCGGTACCTCGAGAAGATGGCCGCCGGGCTCGCCGCCCGGGGTGTGGGTGTCACGGTCTTCAGCGCGGCGTACGCCGGCGCCGCCCCCGACGAGGTCGTCGACGGCGTGCGCTACGTACGCCGCGGCTCGAAGCTCACGGTCTACCTCCAGGGCATGCGGCTGCTCGCCCTGCGGCGCTTCGGGCGCGTGGACGCCGTGGTCGACGTGCAGAACGGGCTGCCGTTCTTCTCGGCCCTCGTCACCCGCCGGCCGGTGATCGTCCTGGTGCACCACGTCCACCGCGAGCAGTGGCCCGTCGTCTACCCGGGGGCCACCGGCCGGGTCGGCTGGTGGATCGAGAGCAGGTTCGCGCCGTACCTGTACCGGCGCAAGCAGTACGTCGTGGTCTCCCGGGCGACCCGGGACGAGCTGCGGGGGCTCGGGGTGCACGGCCCCCGGGTGGCGGTGGTGCACAACGGCACCGACCCGGTCGTCACCGTGGACGCCCGCAAGACCGCGAACCCCTCGATCTGCGTCGTCGGCCGCCTCGTCCCGCACAAGCAGGTCGAGCACGCGGTGGACGCGGTGCTGGCCCTGCGCCCCGAGTTCCCGGACCTGCGCCTGCGGATCGTGGGCAGTGGCTGGTGGGACGCCGAGCTGCGGCGCTACGTGCAGGAGCGCGGCGGGTGCGACGCGGTGGTCTTCGAGGGGCACGTGACGGAGGTCCGCAAGCAGGAGATCTACGAGGAGTCGTGGGTGATGGCGCTGCCCTCGGTCAAGGAGGGCTGGGGCCTGGTGGTGGGCGAGGCGGCCGCCCACGGGACCCCCACGGTGGCCTACTCCGGCGCCGGGGGCACCCGCGAGTCGATCGTGCACGGCGTGTCAGGCGTGCTCGTGGAGACCGCGGAGGAGTTCACCGCCGCGATCCGCGACCTGCTGGCCGACGCCGAGCGCAGGCGGGAGCTCGCGGACGGGGCGCGCCGGCACAGCGTCCGGTTCAGCTGGGGGCACTCCCAGTCGGCCTTCGCACACGTCGTCGCGTCGGCCCTGAGAGGTGAGAAGGTCGACAGTCAGGACGCCGTCGAGGAGTGAGGACTACGGGGCGGTGCCGTAGTCGATGACGGGCTCGCTCACGTTGGCCGGCGACTGGCCGGGGCCATCGGTCTGCGACTCGATCACGCCGATCAGCGTGACGCCCGCCAGGGTGCCGCCGACGACCATGCCGACGACGGACATCAAAATTGGGTTCACTTCTTCGATCCTCCCTCTCCTGGCGAAAAATTATCACCTCGGAGGTCATCGGCCGGCATCAACAGGCCTTCTTCGCCAACCCGCGGTAAGGAGCGCCGCCAGCGGCAGGGCCAGGAAGGCCAGCCAGCCGATCCCCGCCGCCACCCACCAGGTCACCGGAACCGCACGACGGTGCACCGGTACGTCGAGTCGCACGACGTCCAGCTCGGGCCCGTCGTGGATCGTGGTGCCGGCCACCGGCGCGTCGTACTCCGGGGTCGTCGTCACCCCGTGCTCGCGCACGACCAGGCCGATGCCCAGCTCACCGAGCCGCTCCGCCCGGGCCGCCGGGTCGGGAAGCCGCAGGGCGGCGAGCACGGCGGGAACCCGCGGGTCCTCCCCCGCCAGCACCCGGCCCGAGACGCTCAGCTGGTCGCTGGCGAGGTAGTCGGGGGTGAGGAAGCGCCCGGTGGGGTCGAGCACCTTGCGGCCGTCGTTCCACGCCGGGGCCCGGTAGGCGGTGAACGGCAGCACCAGGAGGTCGCCGTCCGCGTCGCTGCGCACGACGGACTCCCGGGCGCGGGAGTAGTCGTCGGGGTAGGACACGGCGTGGAGGTTGCGGCCGAGCCCCCAGGCGACGTCGGGCAGCAGCGCCAGGGGCAGCAGCGCGGCGGTCACGGCGACCAGGACGCGGGGACCGCGCTCGTGCCAGTGCGCCGCGAGCCGCTCGACCGCGGCCGCCACCAGGGCAGCCGTCAGCGGTGCGCAGAGTGCCAGGGCCCGGCTGCCGTCCCGCAGCAGGCCACCGCCCGGCACGTGGCTGGCGACCCAGCCGGCCGCGCCCGGAGCTGCCCACGTGGACAGCGCCACGGCGTACCCGACCACCCACAGCGCCACCAGGGACCCGCAGGTGCGCGCCCCCAGCCGCCGTCGGAGCGGACGGAAGCCGTACGCCGCCGCGGCCAGCACCGCCGCGGTGGCCAGCACGACGGTCGGCAGGATCCCACGGGAGCCCGGGACCACCTCGGCGTTCCAGATCCCACCCAGGGTCAGCGCCATCACCGGCCCGGGCAGCGACCCCTCGTCGCCGAGCCCGAAGACCGACCCCGCCCCGCTCGAGGTCGCGTCGGACACGTGCAGCAGTCCCGTGACCAGCCACGGCGCGTTGGCCGCGAGGCAGAGCAGCACCATCAGGGCGCCCCGGCGCCGGTCCCGGCGGGACAACCCCGGCACCAGCAGCGCGAGCGAGGACATCAGGCCGGTGCTCGCGCTCAGGCAACCCAGCGGCAGCAGCAGGAGCAGCCTCGGGCCGACCCGCCCGCCCTCGCGTAGCCGGGCTCCCTCGAGCACCAGCCAGGGCAGCACGGCGTACCCGAGCAGGACCGGCCAGTGGCCGATCCAGAGCCGTTCGACCACGAACGGGTTCCAGAGGAACACGCTGACGGCCGCGCACCGCGCCGCCACGGTGCCGTCGACCAGCCGGAGGATGCCGAACCCGGCCAGCACCAGGCCGCCGAGCAGCACCAGCTTCTGGAGCAGCATGCCGCTCAGGACCGTGTCGAGCACGGAGACGACCGCGTCGGAGGGCACCGCCCTCGGCAGCCCGGTGCCCAGCCCCAGGAAGTCCGACCGCAGGGCGAGGTCGGGGACCCAGACCATGTCGTAGGTCAGCACGTAGCCGACCCCCAACGCCGGGCCCAGCAGCAGCACGGGCAGGAGGACGGCCCACGCGCCGGGGAGGTACCTGGTCACGAGGCTTCGCCGGTCAGAGGGGAAGTCGCCGGAACAGCGGGCGCGGTACGTGCCGCAGGCCGGACATGACACCGCGCAGCGCCGTCGGCACCCACACCAGGTCGTCGCGCCGGGCGACGCCCTTCACCACCGCGTCCGCGACCTGCTCGGCGGTCACCGACAGGGGGGCCGGACCACGACCCTGCGTCATCTTGGTGTGGACGAACCCGGGACGCACCACCAGCACGCGCGCGCCGCTGCCGCGCAGCGCCTCGCCCAGCCCGAGGTAGAACCCGTCCATCCCCGCCTTGGTGGAGCCGTAGACGAAGTTCGACCGGCGCACCCGCTCCCCGGCGACCGAGGAGAGCGCGACGATCACGCCGTGACCCTGCCGCCGCATCACGTCCGCCAGGCAGACCCCCACGCTGACGGCACCGACGTAGTTCACGCGGGCCAGCTCGACGGCGGCGTCGTGGTCCTGCCAGGCCCGCTCCTCGTCGCCCAGCAGGCCGAACGCCACCAGGGCGACGTCGATGTCCCGCTCCTGCGCGAGCGAGGCGATCAGGTCGGGGTGCTCGTCGGTCCGCTCGGCGTCGAAGTCGACCACCTGCGCGGAGAGCCCGAGCTCCTCGACCCGGGCGGCGGCCCGGTCCCGGCGCGGCCCGGGGCGGGCCGCGAGGACCACGTGGGGGCGGCAGGTCCGGGCCCACGCGGCGACGACCGCCTGCGCGATGTCGCTGGTGCCGCCGAGGAGCAGCACCGTCTGGGGCTGGCCGAGCGCGTTGATCATCGTCTCTCCCTCACGTGGGTCACAGCTCCAGCCGCCGCGACAGGTCGGACCGGAACACCCGCGCGGGGTCGACCCGGCGGCGTACGGCCAGGAAGTCGTCGACGCGGGGGTACATCTCGCGCAGGCGCGCCGGTCCCACGCGGGCGTCCTTCGCCAGGTAGACGCGGCCGCCCACGCCCACGACCAGCTCGTCGAGCTCCTCGAGCAGCGTGGCCAGGCCCGGGTGGGCAGGCAGGTCCAGGGCCAGGGTCCACCCGGCCATCGGAAACGAGAGCAGGCCGGGGTCGCCCGGGCCGAAGCGCTTGAGCACGGAGAGGAACGACGCGTGGCCCTGGCCGGAGATCCGTTCGACGATCCGCGTCATGGTCTCCTCGGCGTCGTCGGGGACCACGCACTGGTACTGCACGAAGCCGCGGGGACCGTAGAGCCGGTTCCAGGCCCCGACCCCGTCGAGCGGGTGGAAGAACGACGCGATCGACTGGATCTCGCCGCTGCGGTGCCGGGGTGCCTTGTGGAACCAGGCCTCGTTGAAGGCGCGCACCGTGGCGGGGCGGACCAGCCCCCCGGGCAGGCGGCGCGGGGCCGCCAGCCGGGGGCGTCCGGGTGGCGACAGCGGGTGCCGTGCGGCCCGGCCGGCCAACTCGCCCCGGGTGGCGTGCTCGCCCTGGGAGAGCACCGAGCGTCCCATGCTCCGACCGCGGGCCAGGGTGTCGATCCAGGCGACCGAGTAGGTGAAGCCCGCGTCGGTGGAGCGCATCGCGGCCATCGCGGCGTCGAGGTCCGGGAGCCGGGTCGTCGTCACGGACATGGACGAGGTCTCCACCGGGATCGTGCGCAGCTCGGCGCGGGTGATCACGCCGGTGAGTCCCATCCCGCCCACGGTGGCCCAGAACAGCTCCGGGTCGCGGTCGGGCCCGAGGGTCCGGGTCGCTCCGTCCGCGGTGACGAGGTCGAGCGACACGACGTGCTCGCCGAAGCTGCCGGCCACGTGGTGGCTCTTCCCGTGCACGTCGCAGGCGATGGCACCACCCACGGTGACGTAGCGCGTGCCGGGGGTGACCGGGAGGAACAGTCCGCGGGGCAGCAGCTCGACCATCAGGTCGTGCAGGCTGGTGCCCGCGGCGACCCGGACCACGCCCGCGGTGGCGTCCACCTCGAGGGGTCCCGGCACCGGGAGCAGCACGTCCCCGCCGGCGTTCTGGGCCGGGTCACCGTAGGAGCGGCCCAGCCCCCGCGCGATCAGTCCGCGGGCACCGGCACGTCGTACCGCCTCCGGGACGCCGGCCGCGTCCGAGCGGATCGTGGCAGCCACCGTCGGGGCGGTCCGGCCCCAGCCGGTGAGCTCGTGCGGCTCAGACATCGACCACTCCCAGCGAGAGCAGCACCAGCCAGACCAGGCCGATCGCCTGGAGCAGCCGGTCCCCCCACACGATGTCCTCCGGCTCGGCGGCCTCCCCCGCGTCGATGTCCACGGCGTACCGCAGCAGCCCGACGACGAAGGGGACGATCGACAACGTGTGCCAGGGGACCTCGGAGTCCCCGTTGTTCTCGAAGGCCCACAGGCAGTACGCCGTGATGGTGGCGGCCGCCGCGATGCTCCACACGAAGCGCAGGTAGGTGTCGGTGTAGCGCACCAGGGAGCGCCGGGTCCCCGCCTCGCTGCCCAGGGTGTGCAGCTCGGAGTAGCGCTTGCCGGCCACGATGAAGAGCGAGCCGAACCCGGCCACCAGCAGGAACCAGTCGGAGATCGGCAGGCCCGCCGCCAGACCGCCGGCGACCGCGCGCATCAGGAAGCCGCTCGTGACCAGGGTGATGTCGAGCACCGGCTCGTGCTTGAGCCAGCAGGAGTAGAGCACCTGGGCCGCGAGGTAGGACACCAGCAGCACGCCCAGCTCCCAGGAGGTGAGGAAGCCGGCCACGAGACCGGCCGCCATCAGGAGCGCGGCGACGACCAGCGCCACCGGCACCGCGAGCTCGCCCGCCGCGATCGGCCGCAGCCTCTTGCGCGGGTGCAGCCGGTCGGCCTGCACGTCCGCGCAGTCGTTGACCAGGTAGATCGCCGAGGACACCAGGCAGAACGCCACGAAGGCGACCAGCGTCGGGCCCAGCACGCCGGGCTCGGCGATCTGGCCCGCGGCGAGGGGGGCCGCGACCACCAGGAGGTTCTTGGTCCACTGCTTCGGCCGCATCGACCGGAGCACGGCGCCAAAGAGACTCACGCGGCGGAGTCTAGGCGCCGAGACACTCCGGGGCGGCGCTCCGGGCGCGTGGCGTGCACGGTGGCCCACTACGCTCCGTCCCGTGCTCTCCCGATCCGGCCGTCTCGGCTCGCTGCTGAGCGGAGGCGGATCGATCGCCGTCGCGATGGGCATCATGAACGTCGCGACCTACGGCTTCACGATGATCGCGGCGCGCCTGCTCGGCCCCCAGTCGTACGGCGCGCTGGCGGCGCTGATGGCCACGCTGCTCGTCATCACGGTGCTCCAGCTGGGGCTGCAGGCCACCGCGGCCCGCAGGATCTCCGCCGAGCCGGAGCACGTGGCCCAGATCGAGCGCACGATCCTGGGGGTGACCTACCGGGCGGCGCTCGCCCTCGCGGTGCTGCTGCTGGTCCTGGCCCCGCTCGTCAACCGGCTGCTCCGCCTGGACAGCCTGCCGACCGCGGCCCTGGTGGCCGTCGCGTCGGTGCCGTTCACGATCATGGGCGGGCAGGCCGGCATCCTCCAGGGTGAACGACGCTGGGCGGCACTCTCGGTCCTCTACGTCCTCAGCGGCGTGCCCCGGCTGGTGATCGGCACCGCCCTGATCTGGTGGCAGCCCAGCGAGACCAGCGCCCTGCTCGGCACCGCCCTCGGCGCGGTGGCGCCGGTCGTGGCCGGCTGGTGGTTCCTGCGTCGCGCGCGCGACCCCGGCCTCGGCAGCGAGACGCACGGCTTCCGCCGGGTGATCTTCGAGACGGCGCGCAACTCCCAGGCCCTGTTCGCGTTCTTCGCGCTCTCGAACGTCGACGTCATCGTGGCGCGCAACGTGCTGCCCTCGCACGATGCGGGCCTGTACGCCGGCGGCCTGATCCTGACCAAGGCGGTCCTGTTCCTGCCCCAGTTCGTCGTGGTCGTGGCGTTCCCGTCGATGTCCACCATCGCCGAGCGGCGCCGCGCCCTGACCCTGAGCCTGGTCTCCGTGCTCGGGATCGGCGCCGCGGTGACGCTGGGGGCGGCGGTGCTCCCGCAGCTGGCCCTCGTGTTCGTCGGTGGGCAGGACTACACCGAGATCTCCGACAACCTCGCCGCCTTCGCGGTGCTGGGCACCGTGCTCTCGATGCTCCAGCTGCTCGTCTACTCCGTGCTGGCCCGCCAGGCCCACCGCTCGGTGCTGCTGGTGTGGCTGGCCCTGGTGGTGGTGGTCGGCCTCGGACTGCTCACCTCGGAGTTCGAGCAGCTCCTCGCCGTCGTGATCGCGGTCGACTCCGCACTGTTCGCCGTGCTGCTGGTGCTGAGCCTGCAGCGGACCCGGGTGATCACCGAGGCCTGATCAGTGGGCGGCCTCGTGCCAGCTCCGGCCGGTGCCGACGGACACGTCCAGCGGCACGGCGAGGTCAGCGGCGCCGCCCATCTGGGCGCGCACCAGGGCGTCGAGGGTCTCGCGCTCCCCCGGCGCCACCTCGAACACGAGCTCGTCGTGGACCTGGAGGAGCATCCGCGAACGCAGGCCGGCCTCGGCGATCGCCCGGTCGACATTGAGCATCGCCACCTTGATCAGGTCGGCGGCCGACCCCTGGATGGGCGCGTTCAGCGCCATCCGCTCGGCCATCTCGCGACGCTGGCGGTTGTCGCTGGTGAGGTCGGGCAGGTAGCGGCGCCGGCCCCAGATCGTCTCGGTGAAGCCGGAGCGCCGCGCCTCGTCCACGACCCCGGCGAGGTAGTCGCGCACCCCGCCGAAGGTCTGGAAGTACTCGTCCATCAGCCCGCGCGCCTCGCCGGGCTCGATCCGCAGCTGCTGGCTCAGCCCGAAGGCCGACAGGCCGTAGGCGAGGCCGTAGTTCATCGCCTTGATCTTGGCGCGCATCTCGACCGTCACCTCCTCGGCCGGCACGTCGAAGACCCTCG
Organism: Nocardioides koreensis; assembly: GCF_039531775.1. Classification (NCBI taxonomy): domain Bacteria; kingdom Bacillati; phylum Actinomycetota; class Actinomycetes; order Propionibacteriales; family Nocardioidaceae; genus Nocardioides; species Nocardioides koreensis. The sequence goes on from NZ_BAAAQR010000013.1 coordinate 94,988, forward strand.
CTGCGGTGATCGAGTGGAAGTCCTGCCCGGACCGGAAGGCCTCGATGAGCAGCGCGTCCTCGGAGAGGTGCGCCATGATCCGCATCTCGATCTGGCTGTAGTCGGCGGTCAGCAGGCACTCGTAGGCCTCGCCGTCGAGGCTCTGCCCCACGACGAACGCCTCGCGGATCCGCCGACCCTCCTCGGTGCGGATCGGGATGTTCTGCAGGTTGGGGTCGGTGCTGGAGAGCCGTCCGGTCGCGGCGATCAGCTGGTTGAACGTCGTGTGGATACGGCCGTCGCCGGCCACGGTCTTGAGCAGGCCCTCGATGGTCTGCCGGAGCCGGCTGACGTCGCGGTGCCGCAGCAGCGCGAGCAGGAACGGGTGCTCGGTCTTGACGTAGAGCTGCTGCAGCGCGTCCGCGTCGGTGGTGTAGCCGGTCTTGGTGCGCTTGGTCTTCGGCATGTCCAGCTCGTCGAAGAGCACGACCTGGAGCTGCTTGGGCGAGCCGAGGTTGATCTCCTTGCCGATCACGTCGAACGCCTCGTCGGCGGCCTTCTTCACCTCGCCCGCGAAGTGGCTCTCCAGGCTCTCGAGCCGGTCGACGTCGACCGCGATACCGGTGCGCTCCAGCTGCGCGAGCAGGTGGACCAGCGGGAGCTCGATCTCGGCGAGCAGCTGCGCCCCGCCGTGCTGCTCGATCGCCTCGTCCAGCGCGTCCGCGAGGTCGAGGACCGCGCGGGCGTGCAGCATCGCGGTCTCCGCCGCGCCGGTGTCGGCGCCCTCGAGGCTGTCGAGGGTGAGCTGGCCGCTGTCGGCCACCTCCTGCTTCAGCTCGCGCTTGAGGTAGCGCAGCGTCAGGTCGGCGAGGTCGTAGGAGCGCTGGTCGGGGCGCACGAGGTACGCCGCCAGCGCGGTGTCGCTCACCAGGCCGTCGAGCGACCAGCCCCGCGCCGACAGCGCCAGCATCGGCCCCTTGGCGTCGTGGAGCACCTTGGGGGCGCCGGCGTCCGCGAACCAGGCCGCGACCGCGGCGTCGTCCTCGGGCGTGACCTCGGCCGCATCGAACCACGCGGCGGTGCCGTCCGGCGCGGCCAGCGCGACCGACCAGACCTCGCCGGTGCCGGCGCGCCACGCCCCCTGGATGGCCACCCCGGTCCGCGCGCTCGCGTCACGGGCGTGGGACGCCAGCCAGCCGGCGACCTCACCGGCACCCAGCCGGGCGCCCGCCATCTCGAAGCCGGAGTCGTCGATGACCTCCTCCGACTGGAGGGTCTCGAAGAGCCGGTCGCGCAGCACCCGGAACTCCAGGCTGTCGAAGAGCGTGTGCACCTCCTGCCGATCCCAGGGGCGCACCGCGAGGTCGACGGGGTGCAGCTCGAGCTCGAGGTCGCGCACGAGGGCGTTGAGCCGGCGGTTGCGGATCACCTCACCGAGGTGTGCGCGCAGGTTGTCGCCCGCCTTGCCCTTGATCTCGTCGGCGTGCGTGATGACGTTGTCGAGGCCGTCGTACTGGGTGATCCACTTCGCGGCGGTCTTGGGACCGACGCCGGGGACGCCGGGCAGGTTGTCGGAGTCCTCCCCCACCAGCGCCGCGAGCTCGGGGTAGCGGTGCGGCGGTACGCCGTACTTGGTCTCGACGGCGTCGGGGGTCATCCGGGCCAGGTCGGAGACGCCGCGCATCGGGTAGAGCACCGTCGAGTGGTCGGTCACCAGCTGCAGGCTGTCCCGGTCGCCGGTGAGGATCAGCACGTCGAGGTCGTCCGCGAGGGCCTGGGTGACGAGCGTGGCGATGATGTCGTCGGCTTCGTACCCCTCCTTCTTCAGGAAGGGGACCCGGAGCGCGTCGAGGACCTCCTCGATGAGCGGCAGCTGGCTCTTGAACTCGTCGGGGGTCTTGTTGCGCTTGGCCTTGTACTCCGGGTACTCGTCCATCCGGAAGCCCTGCCGGGAGACGTCGAAGGCGACCGCGAGGTGCGTCGGCTGCTCGTCGCGGAGCACGTTGATGAGCATCGAGGTGAAGCCGTAGACGGCGTTGGTGTGCTGACCCGTCGTCGTGGAGAAGTTCTCCACCGGGAGCGCGAAGAACGCCCGGTAGGCCAGCGAGTGGCCGTCGAGCAGCAGCAGGCGCGGGCGGTCGGGGTTGGTCGGGGTGGCGGCGAGCTCAGGCACGGCGCGACTCTATCCGGCGCCGGGGACGGTCCTCGGGCCGGTGAGGGCGTCGGCAACAATGGCGCCATGCCCCACGACAAGACCGACAAGACCGACGAGACCACCGCGTCCGCTGTCGGCATCCCCGTCGACGACTTCATCTCCGCGATGCCCCAGGGCATGGGCAGCCTGAACGAACGGATGGGCATCGAGCTCGTCGAGGTCTCGGCCGAGCGGGTCGTCGCGACGATGCCGGTCGAGGGGAACACCCAGCCCTACGGCCTGCTGCACGGCGGCGCCTCCGTGGTGCTCGCGGAGACCCTCGGCTCGGTCGGGTCCGCCGCGCACGCGCACCCGGACCGGCTCTCGGTCGGCGTCGACATCAACGCCACCCACCACCGCTCGGCGAGGTCCGGACTGGTGACGGGTGTCGCCACCGCCGTGCACCTCGGCCGGAGCACCGCGACCTACGAGGTCGTGATCTCCGACGAGAGCGGCCGCCGGCTGTGCACGTCCCGGATCACCTGTGCGCTGATCCCGCGGGAGAAGCTCAGCGGCTGAGCCGGCTCCTCGCTCAGCCCTGTGCGTCGCCGACCGGCGATGCCTGGTTCTTGCGCATCGACCGCCTGGCCGCGAGGACCTGCGTGAGCTGTCGTCCGCCGGCACGCTGCGCCGACGGGCGCTGGGCGGTGAGCTTGGAGCGTACGGCGTGGGTCGTCGCCACGCGCAGCACGGCCTGCGGCCCCAGCGAGAGCCTCGCCATGAACCGGTTCGCGTCCCGGGAGCCGGAGGCGGCGGCGGTCGCCACGTGGCCGATGCCGAGGTCCTCGGCGAAGGAGACGGCCGAGTCCATGAGTGCCCGGCCGACCCCGTGCCGGCGGAAGTCGGGGAAGACGTGCGGGGAGACGGCCAGCACCGCGGGCTCGAGGTTGAGCGGGGTCATCGTGGTGACGCAGAGGTGGACCGCCCCGGCGACCTCACCGTCGTACTCAGCGACCACGACGCGCTCGTCCGTCGCGCCGGCGGCGCGCTCGATGATCGAGAGCAGGTCCGCGGCCTGCTCCTCGTGGTCACCGCGCCGCAGCACCTCGGCCCAGAGCTCGGCCAGCCGGGATGCGTCGGAGGGCATCGCGCAGCGCAGCGTCACCAGGGAGCGGGTCATCTCGTCGTGAGCCTTTCGGGCGGTCCTGCCGTGCCGGCCGCGCCTCTTGGTCCCCCGAGCGCGACTCCAGACCGCGAGACTACGCTCATGCCTCCCGACCTGTCAGAGGAGTCCCGTGTTCCCCGGTATCGGCACGGCCGTCAACGTCGCGACGGTGCTGGTCGGATCGACCGTCGGAGTGGTGCTGGGGAACCGGCTGCCGGTCCGGACGCGCGACGTCGTGACCGACTCCCTCGGCCTGGTGACGCTGCTCATCGCGGGCACCTCCGCCGTGGCGGTCCTCGACTCCGACCTGTCCGACGCGGTCGGCTCGAGCGCCCCGATGCTGGTGGTGCTCGGCTCGCTCCTGCTCGGCGGGATCCTCGGCTCGCTGCTGCGCCTCGAGCAGCGGGTGGAGTCGTTCGGCGGCTGGCTCCAGACCCGGCTCGCCGGTGACGCCGGGTCGGTCGAGCGGCACCGTTTCATCGAGGGGTTCGTCACCGCGTCGCTGCTGTTCTGCACCGGCCCGCTGACGATCCTCGGCTCCCTGAACGACGGCCTGGGCAACGGCGCGGACCAGCTCTTCCTCAAGGCGGTCCTCGACGGCTTCGCCGCGATCGCGTTCGCTGCCTCCTTCGGCTGGGGCGTCGCCGCGAGCGCGATCACCGTCATCGCCGTCCAGGGCAGCCTGACCGTGGTCGGCTTCCTGCTCGGTGACGTGCTGCCCGCGCCGCACCTCGCCGCCCTGACCGCTACCGGAGGACTGCTGCTGGTCGGGGTCGCCCTGCGGCTGCTGCGGGTGCGGGAGATCCCCGTCGCGGACCTGCTCCCCGCGCTGGTCTTCGCGCCACTACTCGTGCAGCTCGCGGCGTGGATTCATTGACGTAACGGTTCGGTCACGACAGGGTGCGCTGCATCCCGAGGCCCTGCACACGGTCCTACCGTGTCAGGGCCTGCCCAACCTCTCGGGGGACGGGTTGCGGTGAAGTGCACCGAATCGCGACAGAAAGGTTCACCAAGTGAATCGATCCAGAACCGCCACGTGGGGCAGGCTGATGGCCGGCACCGCCGTACTCAGCCTGGCCCTGACCGCCTGTGGGTCCGACAACTCCTCCGAGGGCAGTGCTTCGGACAACCCGTCGTCCACGGGATCCGACAGCAGCTCCTCGAGCGACAACTTCACCAACGACAAGTGCTCCGGTGGCCAGACGAGTGCCAACGCCCTCCGGGTCGGCGGCATCCTGCCGCTCACCGGAAACCTGGCGTTCCTCGGTCCCCCGGAGGTCGCTGGCGTGGGTCTCGCTGTCTCGGACATCAACGCCGCGGGCGGCGTGGACGGCGCCAAGGCCTGCCACGACATCCAGGACTCCGGCGACTCGACCGACATGTCGGTCTCCACGTCCTCGGCCGGCACGCTCGTCGCCAACAAGCCGTCGATCGTGGTCGGCGCCGCCTCCTCCAGCGTGTCGCTGAACGTGGTCGACACGTTCGCCGACAACAAGATCGTCGAGGTCTCCCCCGCCAACACCGCGGTGGACCTGAGCGGCTACTCGCCGTACTACTTCCGTACCGCTCCGCCGGACGGCATCCAGGGCAACGCCCTCGGCACGCTGATCAGCACCGACGGCTACCAGAAGGTCGCGTTCCTGGTGTTCAACGACACCTACGGCACCGGCCTGCGCAACGCGGTCCAGCAGACCGTGGAGTCCTCCGGTGGCGAGTGCGTGTACGGCTGCAAGGGTGACGGCGACGAGTTCCCGGCCGGCCAGACGACGTTCTCGTCCGAGGTCGGCGCCGCGCTCGCGTCCAAGCCCGACGCCATCGTCGTGCTCGCCTTCGACGAGACCAAGCAGATCGTCCCCGAGCTCGCCTCGCAGGGCTGGGACATGTCGAAGACCTACTTCTCCGACGGCAACACGGCCGACTACAGCGACACCTTCGAGGCCGGCACCCTCGAGGGCGCCCAGGGCACCATCCCCGGCGCTGACCCCGACCGGACCTTCAAGGACCGGCTCAGTGGCTGGGCCGAGAAGGGCGAGGGCAAGGCGCTGACCGACTTCGCCTACGGCGCGGAGTCCTACGACGCCACGATCCTCGCCGCCCTGGCTGCGGTGAAGGGTGGTGCCACCGACCCCGAGACGATCCAGAAGAACTACGCGGCCGTCTCCGGTGCCACCGACGGCGAGGAGTGCAAGACCTACGCCGACTGCGTCAAGCTGCTCGAGGACGGCAAGGAGATCCGGTACGCCGGACCTTCGGGCATCGGTCCGATCAACGACAAGAACGACCCGTCGTCGGCCTTCATCGGCATCTACACCTTCAACGGCGACAACAAGAACGAGCTGACCAACTCGGTGGAGGGTTCCTCCTGATCCCGACGCTCGTGTGAACCACACGGAAGGGCCCCGGACCACTCGGTCCGGGGCCCTTCTGCGTGTCTGCCGGGCGGTCGAGCGTCAGGCGTGCTCGGTGCGCTCCTCCTCGACGTCCTCGGCCAGGGTGCCGAGGTACAGCTCGACGACCTTGGGGTCGTTGGCGAGCTCGCGGCCGGTGCCGGTGTAGGCGTCGCGGCCCTGGTCGAGCACGTAGCCGCGGTCGCAGATCTGCAGGCAGCGCCGGGCGTTCTGCTCCACCATCACCACGCACACGCCGGTCTTGTTGATCCTGCGGGTGCGCAGGAACGTCTCGTCCTGCCGCACCGGGGACAGGCCGGCCGAGGGCTCGTCGAGCAGCAGCACCGACGGCTCCATCATCAGTGCCCGGGCCATGGCGAGGGACTGCCGCTCACCTCCGGAGAGCGCACCGGCCCGCTGGTTGCGGCGGTCGTGCAGGACCGGGAACAGGTCCCACATCGCCGCCAGCCGCTCGGTGATCTTCTTGGGGCGCATGAACAGCCCCATCCGGAGGTTCTCCTCGATCGTGAGCGTCGGGAAGACGTTGTTGGTCTGCGGCACGAAGCCGACGCCCATCTCGACCAGCCGGTTGGTCCTGGCGTTGGTGATGTCGCGGTCGCCGAGCATGACGGTGCCGGAGTGGACCTTGACCAGGCCGAACATGGCCTTGAGCAGCGTCGACTTGCCGGCGCCGTTCGGGCCGATGATGCCGATCATCTCGCCGGGGTAGGCCACCAGGCTGCAGCCGTTGAGGATGTTGACCCCGGGCAGGTAGCCCGCGACCACGTCCTTGGCCTCGACGACCGCCTGCTGCGTGCTGGGCTGGGGCTCTGCGCTCATGACTTGTCCTCCTGCTCGGCGGCGACCTGCTGCTCGATCTCCTCGACCACCTCGTCGGTGAGGAGCGCGTCGTCACCGAGGTCGGTGTCGTGGTGGGCGCCGAGGTAGGCGTCGATGACCGCTCTGTCGGACATGACGGAGTCGGCGGGCCCCTCGGCGACCAGCTTGCCCTCGGCCATCACGGCCACCCAGTCGGAGATGTGACGGACCACGTGCATGTCGTGCTCGACGAAGAGCACCGTGGTGCCCTCGTCGCGCAGGCTCTGGATGTGCCCGAGGAGCGACTGCGTGAGCGCGGGGTTCACGCCGGCCATGGGCTCGTCCAGCATGATCATCTTCGGGTCGCTCATCAGCGCGCGGGCCATCTCGAGGAGCTTGCGCTGGCCGCCGGACAGGCTGCCGGCGTAGTCGTCCTTCTTCTCCAGCAGCTTGAAGCGGGCCAGCAGCTCCTTGGCCTTGTCCTCGATGGCCCGCTCCTGGCCGCGCCACATCGGCTTGAAGACGCACTTGAGGAGGTTCTCCCCGGCCTGGCCCTGGGCACCGAGCATCATGTTGTCCATCACGGTCATCCGGCTCAGCGCCTTGGTGAGCTGGAACGTGCGCACCATGCCGGCCTTCGCCACGCTGGAGGCGGAGGTCTTGTCGAGGGTGGCGCCGTCGAAGGACCAGTGCGCCCCCGTCTTCGCGGAGCTGGGCCGGTCGAAGCCGGTGATCAGGTTGAAGAACGTCGTCTTGCCGGCGCCGTTCGGACCGATCAGCGCGGTGATGATCCCGCGCTGCACCTCGAGGTGCTCGACGTCGACGGCGGTCATGCCGCCGAACTGCCGGACGATGTTGTCGACCACGAGGATCGGGTCCGGCTTGGTGGAGCCCGGCGTCGTGTCGACGCCGGCCATCAACGCCCGACGGGCTGTGGGGTCGGCCAGGTCGGACCGGGCCATGGTGGACTCAGACATTGAATCGCAGCTCCCTCTTGTTCCCGAGGATTCCCTGTGGCCGGAAGATCACGATCAGCATCAGCGCGACGCCCACGACGATGAAGGAGAACTGCTCGGTCTGCTGGTTGTTCATGATGGTGTCCGGGATGTAGGCGTTGGCGACGCCCTTGATCATGATGCGCGCCGCGTAGAACAGCACGGCTCCCAGGATCGGCCCGAAGATCGTGGCCGCGCCGCCGAGCAGCAGTGCCGTGTAGCAGAAGAACGTCAGCGAGCGGCCCATGGAATCGGGCTGGACCGACGCCGGCAGCACGTAGACCATGCCGCCGAGGGCGCCGAACAGGCCGCCGATGATGAGCGCCTGCATCTTGATGGCGAAGACGTTCTTGCCGAGGCTGCGGATCGCGTCCTCGTCCTCGCGGATGCCCCGCAGGAGCCGGCCCCAGGGGCTGCGCACCAGCAGGAACACGGTGAGCGCCGAGATGGCGACCAGCAGCCACGCTGCGAACCGCACCCACCAGCCGCTGACACCGGTGTTCTGGTAGCTCGCGGGCGCCAGGAAGAACAGCAGGAACGCGGTCACCACGAACAGCCCGCCGATCCCGGCGTACCGCACCGCCGGGCTGTGCTGCGCCCCGCGGACGAGGAGCACGATCCCGGTGATGCAGGCGATCACGAGGAGCCAGCCGAGCAGCCGCACCCACACGGCGCCGCCCGCGACGTCCGCGTAGTTGAACGGGCTCAGGGTGGTGGTGCCGCCGCCGAAGAACGACAGGTCGGTGAACGGCGTGCGGTACGTGACGCCCTGGAGGCCCTGGGCCGCACCGGTGAAGTCGGTCAGCAACGCGGATCTGCCGACGTACCTGATGATCTCCGCTGCGGAGATCGTCACGATCGCCAGGTAGTCGCCCCGTAGCTTCAGGGTCGGCGCGCCCAGCACCAGCGCGAAGACGAACGCCGCGCCGAATCCGATCAGCAGGCCCGCGATCAGCGGAAGGTCGTGGCCGAGGGAGATCGCGAACCCGTAGGCACCGAGCAGCATGAAGCCCGACTGGCCGATGTTGAGCAGGCCCGTGAAGCCGAAGTGGACGTTGAGGCCGATGGCCGCGATCGCGACGGCGGCCGTCTGCGGCGAGATCGCCTCGCGCATCATCGAGTTCAGGATTGCCTGGATGGTGTCCATACCCGTGTCCTTCCTAACCGACCCGCTCCGGGCGACCGAGCAGGCCTTGCGGCCTGACCAGCAGCAGGAGGATGAGGATCAACAGCGCGGTCGCGTACTTGAAGTCGCCGGGCATGCCCAGGACCGGGGAGAGCTCGACGACGAGGCCGATGATGAGCGACCCGACCAGGGCCCCGAACGCCGTACCGAGGCCACCGAGGGTGACCGCCGCGAAGAGCAGCAGCAGGATCTGCATGCCCGAGTCCCACTTGATGCCGTTGGTGACCAGGGCGTACAGCAGGCCGGACAGGCCGGCGAGCGCCATGGCGACGGTCCACACGAGCCGGATCACCTTGTCGACGTCGATGCCCGAGGCCGCGGCGAGGGCCGGGTTGTCGGAGACGGCGCGGGTGGCGCGTCCCACGCGGGTGCGCAGCAGCGCGTAGCCGACGGCGGCGATGACGACGATCGAGATGCCCATCGCCACGAACGACTGGTTCGTCATCGTGATCGGGCCGAACTCGCGGACCGAGGGGTTGTCCTGGACGACGCGGACGGTGCGCGCGCCGACGGTGTACTGGAAGGTGTACTGCAGTGCGAGCGAGAGACCGATCGTCACGATCATCAGCTGCGTGAGCCCGAGACCGCGGCGGCGCAGTGGCTGCCACATCACGCGGTCCTGGAGCCAGCCGGTGAACCCGCAGAGGATCACCACGAGGATGCCGCCGACCCAGAGGTTGAGCCCGTGCTCGTTGATGAGGACGTAGCCGAGGATGCCGCCGAGGCCGACCTGCTCGGCGTGCGCGAAGTTCGACAGGCCGGTGGTGCCGTAGATCAGCGACAGCCCGATCGAGGCAAGCGCCAGCAGCAGCCCGAGCCGCAGGCCGTTGGCCGAGCTCTGGACCAGCTCGTCGAACTTGCTGGTGGAGGAGACGTACGCCGAGGTCCGCACCGGGATCAGCGCCGGCGTGGTCTTGGAGAACTTCGCCTGGACGGTGATCTCGGAGGCGCCGGAGGCGGCCACGCCGTCGGGCAGCGTGTCCTCCTGCAGGGCGACCTTGTAGGGCCCCTCCTCCTTGACCGAGACGTTCCACCGTCCGTCCTCGCCGGTCACGACCTCCTGGGCGTTGCCCGCCTCGTCGGTGACCGTCAGCTTCACGTCCGGGACGACGCCCTCGTCGGAGCGGACGGTGCCGGCGATGCAGGCCGCGGTGTCGGACGGCAGGCACAGGGTGCCGACGGCACCCGCCGGCGGGGCCGAGATCAGCAGGAGGAGCGGGGACAGGAGAAGCAGTGCGACGAAGCCGGCAACGCCTCGGGCGACGCCCGTTCCTGGGTCCCGTTCACGGACTGTGGGTCGAGAAATCAACTGGCCCTCCTCACGCACCCGGGCGGGCGCTGCCCGGCAGTCTAGGGGTCCCGCACGTGGGCCGCGCCACAACCCAGGCGAGACCAGGCGCGGCCTTTACCGAGTCGTGACATCGGCGAGACGTGCCCGTGCCACCAGCGCCCCGGAAGGTCGGAGCGTCAGCCGGCCAGGCCGGGACCGTGGGCGACGACACCCTCCGCGACCTGTCGCATCGACAGCCGCAGGTCCATGGCGGTCTTCTGGATCCACCGGAAGGCCTCCGGCTCGGAGAGCTCGAGCTGCTGCTGCAGGACGCTCTTGGCCCGGTCGACCGCCTTGCGCGTCTCCAGCCGGTCCTGCAGGTCGGCGACCTCCTGCTCGAGCAGGGTCACCTCCGAGAACCGGCTGACGGCCATCTCGATCGCCGGCACCAGGTCGCCCTTGGAGAACGGCTTGACCAGGTAGGCCATCGCGCCGGCGTCCCGTGCCCGCTCGACCAGGTCGCGCTGGGAGAAGGCAGTGAGGATGACCACCGGGGCGATGCGCTGGCTCGCGATCCGTTCCGCGGCCGCGATCCCGTCGAGCACCGGCATCTTGACGTCCAGGATGACCAGGTCGGGCCGGAGCTGCTCGGCGAGCTCGACGGCCTTGGCGCCGTCGCCGGCCTGGCCCACGACGTCGTACCCCTCCTCGGTGAGCATCTCGGCCAGGTCCATGCGGATCAGCGCCTCGTCCTCGGCGATGACGACGGTGCGCGTGGCGGGGGTGGCGGGCTGGGTCACGCGCACAGATTATCCGCAGCGGACCGGCTGCTCCCCCGCCGGTCAGGTCAGGCGGAGGCGGCGCGCCGGCTGTTGAGCTCGGCCAGGTGGAGCTCGACCTCGTCACGCTCGACGCGGCGCCGGCTCAGCTCCGTCGCCAAGGGGTGCTCGCGGTCGCGCATCGGATAAGGTCATGCCGCGCCGGCCCCGGTAGCCCAACGGCAGAGGCGATGGTCTCAAACACCATTCAGTGTGGGTTCGAATCCCACCCGGGGCACGGATCGGCACCTCCTGTCGGCGCTGGCTGGCACCCTCACGGCATGCGCTCCCGCGCGGTGCGACAGCAGGCACTGGATCGACTTCGGTCGGGCGCCACGCTGTCCGAGGTCAGCCGGGAGCTGTCGGTCAGCCGCTCCACCCTGCGGTGCTGGCGCGAGCAGGGCCCCCGCCCGGAGCAGGCCTGCTGTCCCGCGTGCGAGGACTCGGACCTGCCCGGCCCCGAGTACGCCGCGCTCCTGGGCTACTACCTCGGCGACGGATGCCTGAGCGAGGCTGCCCGCTACGTCGCACTTCGCATCTCATGCGACACGCAGTACCCCCTCGTCGTGCACGACGTCGTTGCCGCCGTGACGGCAGTGCATTCCACACGCGCCGCCTTCCGGGTCACGGCACCCGGGTGCGTCGTCGTCCAGTCGCACTGGAAGCACTGGCCCTGCCTCTTTCCCCAGCACGGGCCGGGGCGCAAGCACGAGCGGCCGATCGTGCTCGAGGAGTGGCAGCGGGAGATCGTCCAGGCTCAACCCGCCGACTTCCTCCGCGGGCTGTTCCACTCCGACGGGTCCTGGGTGCGAAACTGGGCGAGCCGGATGGTCGCGGGCGAGCGCAAGCGCTACGACTACCCGAGGTGGCAGTTCACCAACGTGTCCGACGACATCCGCGGGCTCTGCGGCTGGGCGCTCGACCTGGTCGGGGTCGCCTGGCGCCGGTCGAACTGGAAGACGCTCAGCGTCTCACGGCATGCGGACGTTGCGCGGCTCGACGAGCTGATCGGGCCGAAGCGGTGAGCGTCACTGAGGACGGCGATAGGCGGGGGCGACCTGGTTGATCGCGTCGCCCATGCGGTGGATCCGCAGCGCGTTGGTCGACCCCGGAATGCCGGGCGGGCTGCCCGCGATGATGACGACGAGATCGCCCTCCTCGACCCGGCCGATGCGCAGCAGCTGCTCGTCGACCTGGCGCACCATCTCGTCGGTGTGCTGCACCGGCGAGGTCTTGAACGTCTCCACGCCCCACGACAGGGACAGCTGCGAGCGCACCGCGGCCTCGGGGGTGAAGGCGAGCAGCGGGACCGGTCCGCGCAACCGGGACATCCGGCGGGCCGAGTCGCCGCTCTGGGTGAACGCCACGACGTACTTGGCCTCCATCCGCTCGGCGACCTCCGCGGCCGCCTTGGCGATCACACCGCCCTTGGTGTGCGGGTCCCAGTCGATCTCGCGGACCCTGCCCGGACCGGCCTGCTCCATGGCTCGCCGCTCGGTCGCGGTGATGATCCGGGCCATCGTCTCGACGGTGTGGACGGGGTACTCCCCCACACTCGTCTCGCCGGACAGCATCACCGCGTCGGCACCGTCGAGGACGGCGTTGGCGACGTCGGAGGCCTCCGCGCGTGTCGGCGCCGGGTTGGACACCATCGACTCGAGCATCTGCGTGGCCACGATGACGGGCTTGGCGTTGAGCCGGGCCTTCTCGATGACCTGCTTCTGCAGGAACGGCACGTCCTCGAGCGGACACTCCACGCCGAGGTCGCCGCGCGCCACCATGAAGCCGTCGAACGCCGCGATCACCTCGTCGAGGTTCTCGATGGCCTGCGGCTTCTCGATCTTCGCGATGACGGGGAGGCGGATGCCCTCCTCGTCCATGATCTTGCGGACGTCGTCGGCGTCCTTGGCGTCGCGAACGAAGCTGAGCGCGACGAAGTCCACGGTCAGGTGCAGCGCGAACCGCAGGTCCTCGATGTCCTTCTCCGACAGCGCCGGCACGGAGACCGCGACCCCGGGCAGGTTGATGCCCTTGTGGTTGCTGACCTTGCCGCCGACGAGGACCTCGGTGCGGACGTCCCGGTCCTCCACCGCCGTCACCCGCAGGCGCACCTTGCCGTCGTCGATGAGGATCGGGTCGCCGACGTTCACGTCGCCCGGCAGCCCGGAGTACGTCGTACCGCACTGCTTGTCGTCGCCCGGGACGTCACGCGTGGTGATGGTCCACTCCTGGCCCCGGCGCAGCGTCACCGGCCCGTCGGCGAACGTCGCCAACCGGATCTTCGGGCCCTGCAGGTCGGCGAAGATGCCGACCCCGTGGCCGCTCGCGTCCGAGGCCTCCCGCACGAGGCGGTAGGCCTCGGCGTGGTCGGCATGGCTGCCGTGGCTCATGTTCAGCCGCGCGACGTCCATGCCGGCGTACACCAGCTCGCGGATCCGTCGCGGGGAGGAGGTTGCCGGGCCGAGGGTGCAGACGATCTTGGCTCTACGCACGGACGCAGCCTAGCGGGTTCTTAGATCGTTCCAACACTGGCCGCGTCGACACCCCGGGCGATCAGTCGGCCGAGTCGGCGCAGTTGTTCCGGATGTCCGGGACAACTGCGCCGACTCGACGTGCGCTGCGGGTGGAACTGCGCCGACTCGGCGTCGGAGCTCAGACCACCAGAGGGCGCTCGGTGGGCTCGATCGGCGCGGGCAGCGTGGTGGAGCCGGTGAGGAAGGTGTCCACGGCCGCGGCGGCGGCCCGGCCCTCGGCGATCGCCCACACGATGAGCGACTGGCCGCGGCCGGCGTCGCCGGCGACGAAGACACCCGGCACCGACGACATGTACGCCGCGTCGCGCGCGACGTTGCCGCGCCCGTCGAGGTCCACGTCCAGCTGCTCGACCAGCCCCGCCTTCTCGGGGCCGGTGAAGCCCATGGCGAAGAGCACCAGCTCGGCCGGGATCTCCCGCTCGGTGCCCTCGAGCTCCACCAGCTTGCCGTCCTCGAACTTCACGTCGACCAGGCGCAGCGCCCGGACGTTGCCGTCCTCGTCGCCGAGGAACTCCTGGGTGGAGACGGAGTACACCCGCTCCCCCGCCTCCTCGTGGGCCGAGGAGACCCGGAAGATCATCGGGTAGGTGGGCCACGGCTGGCCGGACGGCCGCAGCTGCGGCGGCTCGGGCATGATCTCGAGCTGCGTGATCGAGGCGGCACCCTGGCGGGTGGACGTGCCGAGGCAGTCCGCGCCGGTGTCACCGCCACCGATGATCACGACGTGCTTGCCCTCGGCGGTGAGCTGGCCCTCCACCTCCTCGCCGAGCGCCACCCGGTTGGCCTGCGGGAGGAACTCCATGGCCTGGTGGATCCCGCCGAGCTCGCGGCCGGTGATCGGCAGGTCGCGGGGCTCGGTGGCGCCCATCGCGAGCACGACCGCGTCGTACCGCTCGCGCAGGCTCTGGCCGGTCAGGTCGCCCCCGACATCGACGCCGGCCCGGAACACGGTGCCCTCGCGCCGCATCTGGTCCAGCCGCCGGTCGAGGTGCTGCTTCTCCATCTTGAACTCGGGGATGCCGTAGCGCAGCAGCCCGCCGATCTTGTCGGCCCGCTCGTAGACCGCGACCGTGTGGCCCGCGCGGGTCAGCTGCTGCGCGGCGGCCAGGCCCGCGGGTCCGGAGCCGACCACGGCGACCGTGCGGCCCGAGAGCCACTCCGGCGGCTGCGGCCGGACGTTGCCGGTCTCCCAAGCCTTGTCGATGATCGAGACCTCGACGTTCTTGATGGTGACCGGGTCCTGGTTGATGCCCAGCACGCAGGCGGTCTCGCACGGGGCCGGGCACAGGCGACCGGTGAACTCCGGGAAGTTGTTGGTCGCGTGCAGGCGCTCGATCGCGCCCTCCCAGTCGTCACGCCAGACCAGGTCGTTCCACTCCGGGATGATGTTCCCGAGCGGGCAGCCCTGGTGGCAGAACGGGATGCCGCAGTCCATGCAGCGGCCGGCCTGCTCGGTGATGATCGGCAGCAGCGCACGCCCGGCACTTCCCGGGTAGACCTCGTTCCAGTCCTGCACCCGCTCCTCGACGGGCCGGCGCCCGGCCACCTCGCGGCCGTGCTTGAGGAATCCCTTGGGGTCAGCCATTGCACGCCTCCTTCGTCGGCGAGCAACGGCCCGCCATGCTGTGCTGGAATTCCATGTCTTCGCTTCGCTCAGCCATGGAGGGCCTCCTTCGCCGGCGAGCAACGGCCCACCATGCTGTGCTGGAATTCCATGTCTTCGCTTCGCTCAGCCATGGAGGGCCTCCTTCGCCGGCGAGCAACGGCCCACCATGCTGTGCTGGAATTCCATGTCTTCGCTTCGCTCAGCCATGGAGGACCTCCATGATCCGGGCCGCGGCCTGCTCCTCGTCGAGGCCGTCCTCGATGGCCTCGGCGCGAGCGTCCAGGACCCGCTTGTAGTCACTGGGCATGACCTCGGTGAACCGCGCGACCGCGGCCGGCCAGTCGGCCAGCAGCTCCTCGGCGATGGCCGACCCGGTCTCCTCGAAGTGGCGGGTGACCAGGGCGTGCAGCTCGTCGACCGCGTCCCCCTCGACCTTGCCGAGGTCGACGAGCTCCGGGTTGACCCGGGCCTCGTCGAGGTCGAGCACGAAGGCGTACCCACCGGACATGCCCGCCGCGAAGTTGCGGCCGGTCGGGCCGAGGATGACGACGATGCCGCCGGTCATGTACTCGCACCCGTGGTCGCCCACGCCCTCGACGACGGCGTGGGCACCGGAGTTGCGCACGCAGAAGCGTTCGCCGACGACGCCGCGCAGGAAGATCTCGCCCGAGGTGGCGCCGTACCCGATGACGTTGCCGGCGATGATCTGGTCACCGGCGTCGAACGCCGCCGCCCGGTCCGGGCGTACGACGACCCGGCCGCCGGAGAGGCCCTTGCCGACGTAGTCGTTGGCGTCGCCCTCCAGCCGCAGGGTGACGCCCCGCGGCACGAACGCGCCGAAGGACTGGCCCGCCGAGCCGGTGAAGGTCAGGTCGATCGTGCCGTCGGGCAGGCCCTCGCCGCCGTACCGCTTGGTCACCTCGTGGCCGAGGATCGTGCCGACCGTGCGGTTGACGTTGCGGATCGCGACCTGCGCCCGGACCGGCTCGCCCTTCTCGAGGGCGGCCCGGGCCAGCGGCACCAGGTCGGTGACGTCGAGCGCCTTGTCGAGCCCGTGGTCCTGGACCGTGGTGTTGCGCAGCGCCGCACCCTCGGGCAGCGCGGGCTTGTGCAGGATCGGCGACAGGTCGAGCCCGGCCGCCTTCCAGTGGTCCACGGCCCTGGCCACGTCGAGCACGTCCACCTGGCCGATCGCCTCGTCGAGCGTGCGGAAGCCCAGCTCGGCCAGCAACTCGCGGACCTCCTGCGCGATGTACTCGAAGAAGTTCATGACGAACTCCGGCTTGCCGGTGAACCGCTCGCGCAGGGTGGGGTTCTGCGTCGCGACGCCCACGGGGCAGGTGTCGAGGTGGCAGACCCGCATCATGATGCAGCCCGACACCACCAGCGGCGCGGTGGCGAAGCCGTACTCCTCCGCGCCGAGCAGCGCGGCGATCACGACGTCGCGGCCGGTCTTCAGCTGGCCGTCGGTCTGCACGACGATCCGGTCGCGCAGGCCGTTGAGCAGCAGCGTCTGCTGGGTCTCGGCGAGGCCGAGCTCCCAGGGGCCGCCGGCGTGCTTGAGCGACGTCAGCGGCGAGGCCCCGGTGCCGCCGTCGTGGCCGGAGATGAGCACCACGTCGGCGTGCGCCTTCGACACACCCGTCGCGACCGTGCCGACGCCGACCTCGGAGACCAGCTTCACGTGCACGCGGGCCTCGGGGTTGGCGTTCTTCAGGTCGTGGATCAGCTGCGCCAGGTCCTCGATCGAGTAGATGTCGTGGTGCGGCGGCGGGCTGATCAGGCCCACGCCCGGCGTGGAGTGCCGCGTCTTGGCCACCCACGGGTAGACCTTGTGGCCGGGCAGCTGGCCGCCCTCGCCGGGCTTGGCGCCCTGGGCCATCTTGATCTGGATGTCGTCGGCGTTGGTGAGGTACTCAGACGTGACGCCGAACCGGCCGGACGCGACCTGCTTGATCGCGCTGCGGCGCTCGGGGTCGTGGAGGCGGTCGGAGTCCTCGCCGCCCTCACCGGTGTTGGACTTGCCGCCCAGCCGGTTCATCGCGATCGCGAGGGTCTCGTGGGCCTCCTGCGAGATGGACCCGTAGGACATCGCGCCGGTGGAGAACCGCTTGACGATCTCGGAGACCGGCTCGACCTCGTCGATCGGGATCGGCCCGCGACCCGAGACCGACGCGTCGGCGAAGCGGAACAGCCCGCGCAGCGTCATCAGCCGCTCCGACTGCTCGTCGACGCGCGAGGTGTACTGCTTGAACACGTCGTAGCGCCCGGCACGCGTCGAGTGCTGGAGGCGGAAGACGGTCTCGGGGTCGAACAGGTGCGGCTCGCCCTCGCGCCGCCACTGGTACTCCCCGCCGATCTCGAGCTCGCGGTGCGCGGGCGCGATGCCGGCCCGGGGGTACGCCGTGGCGTGGCGCCGGGCGACCTCCTCGGCGATCGTGTCGAGCTCGATGCCGCCGAGCTTCGAGGTGGTGCCGGTGAAGTACTTGTCGACGACCGACTGCGAGAGCCCGACCGCCTCGAAGATCTGGGCCCCGGTGTACGACGCGACCGTGGAGACGCCCATCTTGGACATCACCTTCAGCACGCCCTTGCCGAGGGCCTTGATCAGGTTGGCGACGGCCTTGTCGGCCTCGGCCTTGACGTAGTACCCCTCGCGGGCGAGGTCCTCGACGGACTCCATCGCGAGGTACGGGTTGACCGCGGCCGCGCCGTAGCCCACCAGCAGCGCCACGTGGTGCGTCTCGCGGACGTCACCGGCCTCGACGAGGAGGCCGACCTGGGTGCGGGTCTTCTCGCGGACCAGGTGGTGGTGCACCGCGCCGGTCAGCAGCAGGGACGGGATCGGCGCCAGCTCGGCGGTGGAGTGCCGGTCGGAGAGCACGATGATCCGCGCCCCGTCGGCGATCGCCTCGCTGACCTCCTGGCAGATCTCCTCGATCCGCTCGGCCATCGCACGGCCGCTGCCCTCGACGTCGTACAGGCCGCGGGCCACGTGGGTGATGAAGCCCGGCATGTCGCCGTCACGGTTGATGTGGCGGATCTTGGCCAGGTCGTCGTTGGAGATGACCGGGAACGGCAGCACCACCTGGCGGCACGACGCGGGCGCCGGCTCGAGCAGGTTCGCCTCCGGGCCGATGGTGCCGTTGAGCGAGGTGACGAGCTCCTCGCGGATGGCGTCCAGCGGCGGGTTGGTGACCTGGGCGAACAGCTGCGCGAAGTAGTCGAACAGCAGCCGGGGCTTCTCGCTGAGCGCCGCGATCGGGGTGTCGGTGCCCATCGACCCGATCGGCTCGGCCCCGGTGTTGGCCATCGGGGTGAGCAGGATGCGCAGCTCCTCCTCGGTGTAGCCGAACACCTGCTGGCGCCGGGTGACCGAGGCGTGGGTGTGCACGATGTGCTCGCGCTCGGGGATGTCGTCGAGGTGGATCAGGCCGGCGTGCAGCCACTCGTCGTACGGGTGCTCCGACGCGAGCTCGGCCTTGACCTCCTCGTCCTCGATGATCCGGTGCTCGTCGGTGTCGACGAGGAACATCCGGCCCGGCTGCAGCCGGCCCTTGCGGACCACCTTCGCGGGGTCGATGTCGAGGACGCCGACCTCCGAGGCGAGCACGACCAGGCCGTCGTCGGTCACCCAGTAGCGCGACGGGCGCAGCCCGTTGCGGTCGAGGACCGCACCGATCTGGGAGCCGTCGGTGAAGACGACGCAGGCGGGGCCGTCCCACGGCTCCATCATCGCGGAGTGGAACTCGTAGAAGGCGCGGCGCCGGGCATCCATCTCGGCGTGGTTCTCCCACGCCTCGGGGATCATCATCAGCACCGAGTGCGGCAGCGACCGGCCGCCCATGTGCAGCAGCTCGAGCACCTCGTCGAACGACGCGGAGTCCGAGGCGCCCGGGGTGCAGACCGGGAACAGCCGCTCCAGGTCGCCCGGGACCAGGTCGGAGTCGAGGAGCGCCTCGCGGGCGCGCATCCAGTTGCGGTTGCCCATGACCGTGTTGATCTCGCCGTTGTGGGCGATGAACCGGAACGGGTGCGACAGCGGCCAGCTCGGGAAGGTGTTGGTCGAGAACCGCGAGTGGACCACGGCCATCGCCGAGGTGACCCGCTCGTCGCGCAGGTCGGGGTAGACCTCGTCGAGCTGGGCCGGGGTCAGCATGCCCTTGTAGACCAGCGTTCGCGACGACAGCGAGGGGAAGTAGACGTCGGTCTCCCGCTCCGCCCGCTTGCGCAGGCAGAACGCAAGCCGCTCGAGGGCCATGCCGGTCACCCGCGAGCCGGCGCCGGCCACGAAGAGCTGGCTGAACGACGGCATCACGCCGCGGGCGGTCTCGCCGAGCGACTCGGGGTCGACCGGCACCTCGCGCCACCCGAGGACCGCGAGGCCCTCCTCGGCGGCGATCTCCTCGATGCGGCGCCGGGTCTTGGCGACTGCCTCGGCGTCGCCGGGCAGGAAGGCGGTGCCGACGGCGTAGGAGTGCTGGCCCGGGAGGTCGAAGTCGACCACCGCGCGCAGGAACGCGTCCGGCACCTGGATCAGGATCCCCGCACCGTCACCGGAGTTGGGCTCGGCGCCCGCGGCTCCGCGGTGGTCGAGGTTGAGCAGGGCGGTGATCCCCTGCTTCACGATGTCGTGGCTGGCGACGCCGGTCAGGGTGGCCACGAACGCCACACCACACGCATCATGCTCGTGGGTGGGGTCGTAGAGCCCTTGGGGCGGCGGGAATGCGTGCTGGTACGGCACCGGGCATTCTCCCGTCGTCGTCGTGCCGGTGCGCCCCGGAGCACCGGGACCGCGCCGACGGATCGGCCGTGCAAGTGGGTTGCAGCGAAGGCGTTGCAGGGGACGACATTGGCCCTAGCGGAGGACTCAGGCTACCACCGAGTCAGGACCGGGAGCACCGGCTGCCTGCGGTGCGGACACCCTCACCCGGCGGTGTCGGAGCTCCCGCCGACGGGGCGGTCGGCGGCGTGCGCGTCGGCCACCTCCGGCTCGTGACCGGGCCGGTAGACCTCCTCCTCACGGCCGGGTCGCAGCCTGCTGCTGACCACGAAGTAGATCGCTGCCGCGACGAAGAGCACGATCGAGGTCCACACGTTGAAACGCAGCCCGCCGACGTCCTTGAGCTCCACGTCGTCGATGCGCAGCATCTCGATCCAGCCCCGCCCCGCGGTGTAGGCCATCACGTAGAGCGCCACCACCCGACCGTGGCCGAGCCGGAACTTGCGGTCGGCCCAGATCACGAAGCCGAACGCGCCGAGGTCCCACAGGCACTCGTAGAGGAACGTCGGGTGGAAGGTGTCGTACTGGAAGTAGCCCTCCGGACGGTTCCCGGGGGCGATCTCCAGCCCCCAGGGCAGGTCGGTCGGCTTGCCGAACAGCTCCTGGTTGAACCAGTTGCCCCAGCGTCCCAACGCCTGGGCGACGAGCACGCCGGGCACCATCGCGTCGAGGACCGGCAGCAGCCGGATCCCCTTGCGGCGGGCTCCGATGTAGACGCCGAGGGCGCCGAGCGCGATCGCGCCCCAGATCCCGAGTCCCCCGCGCCAGACGTAGAGCGCCTCGATCGGGTGCTTGCCCTCGCCGAAGTAGAGGGCGTGGTCGGTGAGCACGTGGTAGATCCGGCCGCCGACCAGCCCGAACGGCACCGCCCAGACCGCGAGGTCGCTGACCTCGCCGGCCCGGCCGCCGCGGGCCACCCAGCGGCGCTCGCCGATCCAGATCGCGGCGACGATGCCGAGGATGATCGCGAGGGCGTAGCCGCGGATCGGCACCGGCCCGAGGTACCAGACGCCCTGGGACGGGCTGGGGATCGAGAGCAGCGTGAGCATCATCGGTCAGTCCCCCTGGGCGAGCAGCGTGTGGATGTCGGCGGCGAACTGCGCCGAGGAGGTGTCCTGGGACCAGTAGACGGGTGCCTGGTCCTGGGCGTCGATGGCGGTCACCGTGGTGCCGTGGGTGACGTCGTAGCCGCCGGAGGGCAGCTTCTCCCCCTGGCTGACGCCGACGCCGAGCGGCTTGCCGAGGGCGACGATGTCCTCCAGGTCCCCGGTGAGGCCGATGAAGTCCGGGTCCACGTGCTCGAGGTAGTCGTGGAGCACGGAGGTGGTGTCCCGGGCCGGGTCGGTGGTCACGTAGACCACGTCCACCTTCGCGCGGTCGGCGTCGCTGAGGCGCGTCATCGCCGAGGCGAGGTTGGCCATCACGACCCCGCAGATGTCGGGGCAGTGGGTGTAGCCGAAGTAGACCAGGGTGAGCGGCTTGTCGGTGCTCCGGGTCAGCGAGTAGTCGTCGCCCGAGGTGTCGGTCAGCGGGGTGCCGACGACGGTGAACGGCGGGTCGAGCCGGTGGCCGGTCAGTCCGCCGCCGGCCGACTCCGCGTCACCCCCGCAGCCGCTCAGCAGCACCAGGCCCGCCGCCAGCGCTCCCGCGAGTGCCCTACGCACGGCGCACGCCCGCGGCCAGGTCCTCGGTGAGCGCGGTGAGCACCCGTAGGCCGGCGGCACGGTCGTCGGGGTGGTCGAGCAGGGCGCGCACGAACGCCGAGCCCACGATCACGCCGTCGGCGTACGAGGCCACCTCGGCGGCCTGGTCGCCGTTGCTGACGCCGAGCCCGACGCCGATCGGGAGGTCGGTGTGCGCGCGGGTGCGGGCCACCAGCGGGCCGGCGAGGTCGCTGGTGGTGGCCCGGGCGCCGGTGACGCCCATGACGGCGGTGGCGTAGACGAAGCCGCGGCAGGCGGCGGTCGTCATGGCGATCCGCTCGTCGGTCGAGGAGGGCGCCACCAGGAAGATCTTGTCGAGGTCGTGCGCGTCGGCGGCGGCGATCCACTCACCGCCGCTGTCGGGGGTCAGGTCGGGGGTGATGAGGCCGGATCCCCCGGCGCTCGCGAGGTCCGCCGCGAACCGCTCCACGCCGTAGCGTTCGACGGGGTTCCAGTAGGTCATCACGACGGTGGGCGTGCCCGTGGCCGCCACCGCCTCGACGGTGCGCAGCACGTCGGTGGTGCGCACACCGCCGTCGAGAGCCTGCTGCGCGGCGGCCTGGATGGTGGGCCCGTCCATGACCGGGTCGCTGTAGGGCAGCCCGACCTCGATGACGTCGCAGCCGGCGGCGACCATGGCGCGCAGCGCCTCGATGCCACCGTCGACGTCCGGGAAGCCGGCCGGCAGGTAGCCGACGAGCGCGGCCCGGCCGTCGGCCTTCGCCTTCTCGAACGCGGTGCTGGTGCTCATTCGTGGTCCCCCACGGGCTCCTCGGTGACCTGGTCGGGGTCGCCGAGCCCGAAGTACTCGATGGCGGTGCCCATGTCCTTGTCGCCGCGCCCGGACAGGTTGATGATCACGGTCGCCTCGGCCCCCTTCTCGGCGGCCAGGCGCTCCGCGACCCGGAGCGCGCCCGCGACCGCGTGGGCCGACTCGATGGCCGGGATGATGCCCTCGGTGCGGCTGAGCAGGGCCATCGCCTCCATCGCCTCGTCGTCGGTCACGGGCAGGTACGTCGCGCGTCCGGTCGCCGCGAGGTGGGCGTGCTGGGGCCCCACCCCGGGGTAGTCGAGGCCGGCGGAGATGGAGTGGGACTCGATGGTCTGGCCGTCCTCGTCCTGGAGGACGTAGGTGCGCGCGCCGTGCAGCACCCCGCGGGCGCCGGCGTGGATCGTGGCCGCGTGCCGCGGGGTGTCGACGCCCTCGCCACCGGGCTCGAAGCCGTAGATGGCGACCTCCGGGTCGTCGAGGAAGGCCGTGAACAGCCCGATCGCGTTCGACCCGCCCCCGACGCACGCGGCGACGGCGTCCGGCAGCCGTCCGAAGCGGTCCAGGCACTGCTGGCGCGCCTCGTCGCCGATACCGCGGGTGAAGTCGCGGACCATGCTGGGGAACGGGTGCGGGCCGGCCGCCGTCCCGAAGAGGTACGCCGTGTGGTCGACGGTGGCGACCCAGTCCCGGAGCGCCTCGTTGATGGCGTCCTTGAGCGTGGCGCTCCCCGACTCGACCGGCACCACCTTGGCGCCGAGCAGGTGCATCCGGGCGACGTTGAGGGCCTGCCGACGGGTGTCGACCGCGCCCATGTAGACCGTGCAGTCGAGCCCGAAGTAGGCCGCCGCGGTGGCGCTCGCGACGCCGTGCTGGCCGGCGCCGGTCTCGGCGATCACCCGGGTCTTGCCCATCCGCCTGGTCAGCAGGGCCTGGCCGAGGACGTTGCGGATCTTGTGCGCACCGGTGTGGTTGAGGTCCTCGCGCTTGAGCAGGATCCGGGCGCCGACCTTCGTCGAGAGCCGCTCGGCGAGGTAGAGCGGGCTCGGCAGCCCGGCGTACTCACGCAGGATGGCGTCGAACTCGGCGACGAAGGCCGGGTCGGCCATCGCGTCGTGCCAGGCGACGGTCAGCTCGTCGAGGGCGGCCACCAGCGCCTCGGGCATGAAGCGCCCGCCCCAGCCGTTCTCGGGGCCGCCGAACCAGCCCTGGTCGTCGGCGTCGTACCCGGTGGGCCGCTCGACGTTCGTGGTCATGCCCGCACTCCTGTCATCCCTCGGACGGCCCGCTCGGGGTCCCCGTCCTTCACCAGCGCCTCGCCCACGAGCACCGCGCGGGCGCCCTGGGACACGAAGCGCAGCACGTCGTCGCGGCCGAAGATGCCGGACTCGGCCACCTTGACCCGGTCGTCCGGGATCAGCGGCGCGAGCCGGCCGAAGGTGTCGCCGTCGACCGCGAGGGTCTTGAGGTTGCGGGCGTTGACGCCGATCAGCTCGGCGCCCAGCGCGACCGCGCGCTCGGTCTCGGCCTCGTCGTGGACCTCGACCAGGACGGTCAGGCCCAGCCCGCGGGCCTCGTCGTACAGCTCCTTCAGCTGGTCGTCGGTGAGCGCGGCGACGATCAGCAGCGCGAGGTCGGCGCCGGCGGCGCGGGCCTCGACCAGCTGGTAGGGGGTGACGATGAAGTCCTTGCGCAGCAGCGGCGTGCCCACCGCGGCCCGCACCGCGCGCAGGTCGTCGAGGCTGCCGCCGAAGCGGCGCTGCTCGGTCAGCACGCTGATCGCGGCGGCGCCGCCGGCGGCGTACCGCCGGGCGAGGGCCGCCGGGTCGGTGATGTCGGCCAGGTCGCCCTTGCTCGGGCTGCGCCGCTTGACCTCGGCGATCACGCTGGATCCCGGGGCCCGGAAGTGCGGCATCGGGTCGCGCGGCGGGTCGACGTCGGCGAGCGCGGCGCGCAGGTCGGCCAGGCCGGTCACGGACTCGCGGGCGGCGAGGTCGGTCCGCACGCCGGCGACGATGTCGTCGAGCACGGACATGGGACCTCCGATGGATCGTGACGGGGTGGGTGCAGGCACAAGCCTCTCACCCGAGCGGTGACGTCACCGCAGGGGCTCAGGGAGCGAGCCAGGCTCCCCAGGGCAGGTTACGGGCGGCCGTGAAGACCACCAGCAGCACCACGAGTCCCAGCCAGAGCGGGCGCGGCACCGCCAGCGGCGCCATCGCGGCTCCGCCGCGCCAGCAGGCGGTGACCCGGCGGGCCCAGAACGCCACCACCAGCGGCGCGGCGACCACCAGGAGCAGGTTGCTCGACGCCGCCGCGGCCAGGTCGAGGTGGGTCAGGTCGTTGACCGCCCGCAGGCTGCCGCAGAACGGACAGCTGAAGCCGAGCAGCGCCGTCGGGCAGTAGCCCCAGGAGCCCGACGCGTGCGGGTCCCGGACGTGCAGCGCCACGGTCCCGAGCGCGGCCACCGCACCGGCCGCGAGCGGCAGGGCCAGCCGCTGGAGGCGGCCCGGCTGTGTGAGCGGCGGAGGTGGCGCGGTGACGGTCACGGCATGATTAGTGGCTGGAGGCGTTGAAGCCCATCTTGGCCATCACCCCGTAGACGACGAGCGCGGCGGCGCAGAGCGCGACGCCCACCCAGAAGATCGTGTAGTTCACCGGGTCGAGCATGAGTCCGACCCCACCCACGACGAAGCCGAGCAGCGCGACCGCGACAGCACTCCAGGCTGCGGGTGTGTTGCCGTGGTTGTCAGACATGCAGGGCTCCTCGGGGGGCGTGGGTACGTCGTGCGGTCGTGCGAGGCACAGTCTATTCAGCCGGTCCGGCGGTGGGGTCGCGACCCTCGTCCATGGCCTTCCACAGGTCGAGGCTGGACTGCTGGGCGGGGTCGGCCGGCTCCGGCTCGGCCCGCTCGCCGGCGGGAGCGTCGTACCTGCTGCCCATCTCGGGCCAGGCGGGCGCCCAGCGCACCGCGAGGACCGTGGCCACCAGGGAGAGCACGGCGCCCGCCGCCGCGGCCCAGAACCACGCGGTGTGGTCGAGGGCGATGTCCGGGACGCCCACGTCGGCGTAGTCCGAGCGCAGCGAGTCCACCACCGAGGACCAGCCGGTCACCACGGTGACCAGCAGGCCGGCGGAGGTGACCGCGCCCAGCACGGCGACCGCGCGGCGTACCCGGCCCCGGGTGACCAGCACCACGCCCCAGCAGGCGAGCACCACCAGCGCCAGCGCGCCGGCGGCCGGCATCTCGCCGGGGTCGGCGGTCAGCGGCACGGCCGCGAGCCGCTCGGACCCGGCGCCCCGACCCTCGGCCCACGGCTTGTTGCCGGCCACGGCGGCCAGCCCCGCGCTCGCGAGGCCGAGCAGGGCGACCGGCGCGAAGGTGCGGCGTCCGCGCGGCTCAGGCATGGCGGGGCGCCGGCAGCAGGTCGGCGTCGAAGCAGGTGCGGTCCCCGGTGTGGCAGGCCACCCCCTCCTGGTCGACCTTGACCAGCAGCGTGTCCCCGTCGCAGTCGAGGCGGACCTCCTTGACCCACTGCACGTGGCCGGAGGTCTCCCCCTTGATCCAGTACTCCTGGCGGCTCCGGCTCCAGTACGTCGCCCGGCCGGTCGTGAGCGTGCGGTTCAGGGCCTCGTCGTCCATCCAGCCCAGCATCAGCACCTCGCCGGTGTCGTGCTGCTGGACCACCGCAGGCACCAGCCCGTCCGCCGTCCGCTTCAGCCGGCCGGCGATGTCAGGGTCCAGGGAAGTGGTCACCGTTCGATTGTCCCTCACCAGATCTCGAGACGTGTCGCCCGCCCGTCGCTGCCGCTGCGGCCGGGCCGAGCCCTCCTCGATCTGCGGCCCTGATCGGTGACCGGGCTCGCTAGCTCGCCCCGTCCCCGGGGCCTTGCTGCGCCACCCACGACTCGTGCAGGCCCGCGTAGACCCCGTCCTGGTCCACCAGCTCGCGGTGCGGACCGCGCTGGACGATGCGGCCCTTGTCGACGACGACCACCTCGTCGGCGTTCTCCGCGGTGGACATGCGGTGGGCGATGGTGACCGACGTGCGGCCGCTCATCAGCCGCTCCAGCGCCCGGCCGATCCGCATCTCCAGCGCGGGGTCGACCGCGCTGGTGGCCTCGTCGAGGACCAGCAGGTCGGGGTCGGCCAGGTGCGCGCGGAGCAGCGCGACCAGCTGCCGCTCCCCCGCCGACAGCGACTCGCCGCGCTGGCCGACCCGGGTCGCGAGCCCGGCCGGCAGCCCGGCCAGCCAGTCCCCCAGGCCGAGCGCGTCGGCGCTGGCGCGGGCGTCGGCCTCCGAGGCGTCCAGCCGTCCGTAGCGGACGTTGGCGAGCAGGGTGTCGTCGAAGAGGAAGCCCTCCTGCGGCACCAGCACCACCCCGCGCCGCAGCGAGGCGTGCGCGATCGTGCTCACGTCGACGCCGTCGAGGAGCACCCGCCCCTCGGAGGGGTCCATCAGCCGGGTGAGCAGCTTGGCGAAGGTGGACTTGCCCGAGCCGGTCTCGCCCACGATCGCGACGCGGGTGCCGGCGGCGATGTCGAGCGTGACGTCACGCAGCACAGGAGGCCCGCCCGGGTAGGCGAACGTGACGTCCTCGAAGCGGACGTCGATCGGCCCCCGCGGCAGCGACGCCCCCTCCGGGCCGGGGTCGACCAGGTCGGCGGGGGTGTCCAGGATCCCGATCACGCGCCGCCAGCCCGCGATGGCGTTCTGGGCGTCGGTGAGGATCTGGGTGCCCATCTGCACCGGCCCGACGAACAGCGAGACCAGGAACGCGAAGGCGAGCACCTTGCCGGCGGTGATGTCGTCGGCGAAACCGAGCCAGATGCCGACGATCAGCACCCCGGCGTTGGCCAGCCCGGCCGAGACCCCGCCGAGCGAGAACGAAAACGCCGTGAAGCCCTGGGCGCGGGTGCTCGCCGCCTTGTGCGCGTCGATCGCGTCGTCGATCCGGCGCTGCGTGCGGTCCTCGACGGCGTACGAGCGGACCACCGCGGCGCCCACCACCGGCTCGGAGACGGCCGAGAGCAGGATGCCGACCTGGCGCCGGACGGTGCCGTAGGCGTCGGACAGCTTGCGCTGGAAGAAGCGCAGCGACAGGAACAGCGGCGCGAAGCAGACCCAGACGACGATCGCGAGCTGCCAGCTGTAGATCAGCATGATGATCGTCGCGACCAGCATCTGGCCGACGCTGACCACGAAGATCAGGCCGCCGAAGACGAGGAACTGGCTGACCTGGTCGACGTCGCTGGTGACCCGGGCCACCAGCGCACCGCGGCGCTCGGTGTTCTGGGTGAGCAGCGGCAGGTCGTGGACGTGGCGGAAGGCCTTGATCCGCAGCGTGGCCAGGCCCTTCTCCGAGGCGGTGAAGAGCCGGCTGGTCATGGCGTACGACGCCCAGCTGGTCACGCCGACGGCGACCGCGGCGGCCAGCCCCATCAGCACCGTGAAGCGCACGTCGGGACCGCCCGGGCCGTTCAGCCCGCGGTCGAGGGTCTGCTGCACGGCGATCGGCACGATCACCTGGCCGACCGAGGCCAGCACCGCCAGCACCAGCGTCCAGCCGATGCCCTCCTTGAGCTCCGGGGAGAAGCGGACCCCGCGCCGGATCGTCTCCAGCGCGGCGATCTCCTCGCCGGTGTCCATGCGGGTGCCGCTGGTGCGCTCCGCCGCCGTGGTGGTCACTGGGCCTCTCCCGCCAGCTCGCCGGACAGGTCGGAGGGATGGCCCTCGGCGTGCTCGTAGGCGTTCACGAGCCGGGAGTACGACGGGCTGCGTCCCAGCAGCTCCCGGTGGGTGCCCCGATCCGCGATCCGGCCGTCCTCGAGGTGGACCACCTCGTCGGCGAGGCCGATGGTGGCCTTGCGGTAGGCCACGACCACCAGGGTCGAGCCGGAGTCGCCCGAGCGGAGCGCCTCGAGGATGCGTGCCTCCACCTCGGGGTCGACCGCGGACGTGGCGTCGTCGAGGATCAGCAGCCGGGGCCGGCGCACCAGCGCCCGGGCCAGCGAGATCCGCTGTCGCTGGCCGCCGGAGAGCGAGGTGCCGCGCTCCCCCAGCCGGGTGTCGAGGCCGTGGGACAGGGCGGCCACGAAGCCGTCGGCCTGCGCGGCCCGCAGCGCGGCCCACACCTCCTCGTCGGAGACGTCGGCGCCGAGCGTGACGTTGCCGCGGACGGTGTCGTCGAAGAGGAACGCGATCTGCTGCACGATCGCGACGGAGCCGGCCAGCTCGCCGCGGGCCAGGTCGCGCAGGTCGGTGCCGTCGAGCAGGATCCGGCCGCCGTCGGGGTCGACCAGCCGGGTCATCAGCGTGGTGAGCGTGCTCTTGCCGGACGCGGTGGCCCCCACCACGGCGACGGTGCGGCCCGGCCCGACCTCGAAGCTGACGTCGTCGAGCAGCCGCTGCTCCGGGTCGTGGGAGTAGGACAGCCCGTCGACCACGAGGTGGGCGCCGCCGACGTCCCGCGACAGGAACCGGTCGCCGTACTGCATCTCCCCGGTCGCCTCGAGCACCGCGGTGACCCGGCGGAACCCGACCACGCTGCGCGGGAACTCACCGAGCAGCCAGCCGATCGAGCGGATCGGGAACGAGACGATCGTGAGCAGGTACGCCACGGTGACCACGTCGCCGGCGTCGGTCGCGCCGGAGAGCACCCGCGACACCCCGACCGCGAGGACGATGAGCACGCCGAGGCTCGGCAGCGCCGCCAGCACCGGGTCGAACGCCGCCCGCACCCGGCCCGCGCGGATGTTGACGTCGCGCAGCTCGTGGGCCGTCGCGGCGAACCGCCGCATCTCCTCCTCCTCGCGCCCGAGCGTCTTGACGACGAGCGCGCCGTCGAAGGACTCGTGCGCGATCTCGCTGACCTCGGCGCGCAGCTGCTGCGCGCGCGTCATCAGCGGCGACGCGAGCCGCTGGTAGGCGAGGTTGGCGGCGATCACGGCGGGGAAGACCAGCAGCCCGACCACGGCCAGGACCAGGTCGGCGAAGAACATCTGGGCGATCGCGATCACCATCATCGCGAGCGTGCCGACCGCCATCGGCAGCGGCGCGATCGGGCCCCAGGCGGCCTCCACGTCGGCGTTGGCGTTGGAGAGCAGCTGGCCGGTGGGGTGGCGCTGGTGCCACTCCATCGGCAGGGAGAGGTACTGCCGGGTCACGGCCCGGCGGGTGTGCGCCTGCATGCGGTACTGCATGACGCCCGCACCGAGACGTCGGGCCACGATGCCCACGGCGCGCAGGATCGCCACGCCGAGGAAGAGCGCGAGCACCGCCCACAGCAGCTTGCTGTCGATGGTGCCGTTGTCGAAGGCCGGGAGCACGACGTGGTCGGTCGACCAGCCGAGCACCCAGGCGTCGGCGACGGTCAGCGCACCGAAGAGCAGGCTGCCGATGGTGGAGACGGTGAAGATCCACGGCTCCCGCCGGATCGCGACCCCGAGGACGGCGAACCCCTCGCGCGTCGTCGATCTGCCCCTGCGCCCCCGGTCGCCCTTCACCGGCTCAGGGTATTCCGGGCGACGGACACCGGCCGAATCGCGCGGGTCACCGTGGCCGCGACACCTATGCTCGCGGCATGGGCAACCCCTCGCTCGCCCGGCGCGAGCGCCGTGACCTCTGCGACACCGCGCTGGCCCTCGGTGAGGACGCCCCCACCCTGTGCGGGGACTGGACCGCCAAGGACCTGGTGACCCACCTGCTGGTGCGGGAGAACCGCCCGCTCGGCGCCGCCGGGATCGCCGTCCCCGTGCTGTCCGGCCTGACCGAGCGCGACATGGCGCAGGTCGGCAGGCACGACTTCGGGGTGCTCGTCGAGAGGCTGCGCCGCCCGCGGTTCACGCCGTACGCCCTGCCGCCGGTGGACCGGCTGCTGAACACCCTGGAGTACTTCGTCCATCACGAGGACCTGCGTCGCGCGCAGCCGGACTGGGAGCCGCGCGCGCTCGACCAGCGGGACCAGTCGCGGCTCTGGTCGGCGATCAGGGTCGCCGGGCGTGGGCTGGTGCGTCCCGCCGGGGTGCCGGTGCAGATCCGGCGCAGCGACACGGGCGCCACGGCCGTGCTGCGCCGCGGTGACGACCCGGTCGTGGTGACCGGTCTCCCCTCCGAGCTGGTGATGTTCCTCTTCGGGCGTGACCGGTTCCGGAGTCTCGACTTCTCCGGTCCGGCCGACCGGATCGCCGCCCTCAAGCGGTCCGAGCTGGGGATCTGACGCGGGTCAGCGCACCGGGTGACCGGCCGCGGCCAGCGAGGCCTTCACGTCGGCGATCCGCAGCGTGCCGAAGTGGAACACCGTGGCCGCGAGCACCGCGTCCGCGCCGGCCTCCACCGCCGGCGGGAAGTGCTCCACGCGGCCGGCGCCGCCCGAGGCGATCACCGGGATGGTGACCTCACGTCGTACGGCGCGAATCAGGTCGAGGTCGAAGCCGTCCTGGGTGCCGTCGGCGTCCATGGCGTTGAGCAGGATCTCGCCGGCGCCGAGCCCGGTCGCCCGGGCCGCCCACTCGATCGCGTCGAGCCCGGCGGACTTCCGGCCACCGTGCGTCGTCACCTCGAAGCCCGACGGGGTGCCGGGCGCCCGGCGCGCGTCGACCGACAGGACCAGCACCTGGTTGCCGAAGCGGTCCGCGATCTCGGCGACCAGCTCGGGCCGCTTGATCGCCGCGGTGTTGACCGCCACCTTGTCGGCGCCCGCCCGCAGCAGCCGGTCGACGTCGTCGACGCTGGAGACTCCCCCACCGACGGTCAGCGGGATGAAGACCTGCTCGGCGGTCCGCGACACGATGTCCAACGTGGTCGCGCGGCCCTCGTGGGAGGCGGAGATGTCGAGGAAGGTCAGCTCGTCGGCGCCCTCGACGTCGTAGGTGCGGGCCAGCTCGACGGGGTCCCCGGCGTCACGGAGCTCCTTGAAGTTGATCCCCTTGACCACGCGCCCGGCGTCGACGTCGAGGCACGGGATGACCCGGACGGCCAGACTCATCGCTGCTCCGGCTTCGTCATCGCGAGGGCGTCCTCGAGGGTGAACCGGCCCTCGTAGAGCGCGGTGCCGATGATCGCGCCCTCGACCCCGTTGGCGACGAGGCCCTGGAGGGCCTCGAGGTCCGCGAGCTCGGTGATGCCGCCGGACGCGACGACCGGGCGGTCGGTGGCGGCGCAGACGTCCTCGAGGAGCTGCAGGTTCGGGCCCTGGAGCATCCCGTCCTTGTTGACGTCGGTGACGACGTAGCGGGCGCAGCCCTCGCCGTCGAGCCGGGCGAGCACCTCGTAGAGGTCGCCACCCTCGCGGGTCCAGCCGCGCGCGGCGAGGGTCCGGCCGCGGACGTCGAGGCCCACGGCGACCCGGTCGCCGTACTCCGCGATCGCCCGGGCGCACCACTCCGGCTGCTCGAGCGCCGCGGTGCCGATGTTCACGCGGCGGCAGCCGGTGGCCATCGCGGCCGCCAGCGACTCGTCGTCGCGGATGCCGCCGCTCATCTCGACCTGGATGTCCAGGGCGCCGACGATCTTCGCCTGCAGTTCGCGGTTGTGGCCGCGGCCGAAGGCGGCGTCGAGGTCGACGAGGTGGAGCCACTCGGCGCCCGCCTGCTGCCAGCGCAGCGCGGCCTCGATCGGGTCGCCGAACCGCTTCTCCGAGCCCGCGACGCCCTGGACCAGCTGGACGGCCTGTCCCCCGGCGATGTCGACGGCGGGCAGCAGCTCGAGATAGTCAGGCATGTCGCAAATCCTAGGTTCGAGGACGGGGACGGCCGGACCGGGTCTCACCGGCGGCGGAACAGCAGGGTGTGGATCACGGGCGCGACCAGCAGGCTGACCATCGCGGCCAGGATCCGCAGGCCCCACTCCGGGCGCACCACCCACACCAGCACGTTGAGCGCGAGCAGCAGGCAGACGGTGACGGTCAGCTCGCGACGCCGGCGCCGGGCCAGCAGCCCCGGCGTACGACGGGGCCGCGGCAGCCAGCCGGTCAGCGCCCGACGGCGCGCCAGGGCGCGTTGCCGGCGCTCCTCCTCACGGGCCCGGGCGGCGGCCCGGATCGCGGCCTCCCGCTCGCGCTCGGCGCGGCGGACCTGCCGTTCCTTGCTCACGCGACCGTCCGGACCCAGTTGCGCAGCAGCGCGGCGCCCGCGTCGCCGGACTTCTCCGGGTGGAACTGGGTGGCACTGAGCGGGCCGTTCTCGACCGCGGCCACGAACCGGTCACCACCGTGCTCGGCCCAGGTCAC
Organism: Nocardioides koreensis; assembly: GCF_039531775.1. Classification (NCBI taxonomy): domain Bacteria; kingdom Bacillati; phylum Actinomycetota; class Actinomycetes; order Propionibacteriales; family Nocardioidaceae; genus Nocardioides; species Nocardioides koreensis. The sequence goes on from NZ_BAAAQR010000013.1 coordinate 127,367, forward strand.
CAGCGGGGCGCGGGTGCGGTCGTTGGTCTCCAGCGTCCAGTCGCGCACGGCGTACGAGTGCACGAAGTAGAACCGCTCGTCCTCGATCCCCGAGAACAGCGTGGAGCCGGACTGCACCTCGACGGTGTTCCAGCCCATGTGCGGCACGACCGGTGCCTGGATCCGCTCCACGACGCCGGGCCACTCGTCACAGCCCGCGGTCTCGACACCGTGCTCGACACCGCGCTCGAAGAGCACCTGCATGCCCACGCAGATGCCCAGCACCGGCCGGCCACCCGCGAGGCGGCGGCCGATGATCCGGTCGCCCTTGATCGCGCGCAGGCCCGCCATGCAGGCCGCGAACGCGCCCACGCCGGGGACCACGAGCCCGTCGGCCCCCATCGCGGCGTCGAAGTCGCCGGTCAGCGTCACCTCCGCGCCGGCGCGCTCGACGGCGCGCACGGCGGAGCGGAGGTTTCCCGAGCCGTAGTCGAGGACGACGACCCGGGGGCTCAGAGCGTGCCCTTGGTGCTGGGCACCCCGGTCTCCCGCGGGTCCAGGGCCACCGCGTCGCGGAACGCCCGGGCGAACGCCTTGAACTGGGTCTCCACGAGGTGGTGCGGGTCGCGGCCGGCCAGCACCCGCACGTGCAGCGCGAGGTGGGCGTGGAACGCGATCGTCTCGAACACGTGGCGGGTCAGCGAGCCCTGGTACGCCGGGCCGGTGGCGCCGCCGATGGCGACGTAGGCCTGCGCGTCCGGCTCCCCGGTGTGCACGCAGTAGGGGCGGCCGGAGACGTCGACCACGGCCTGGACCAGCGCCTCGTCGAGCGGGACGGTCGCGTCACCGAAGCGGCGGATGCCCTTCTTGTCCCCGAGCGCCTCGCGCAGCGCCTGTCCGAGCACGATCGCGGTGTCCTCGACCGTGTGGTGGGCGTCGATGTGGGTGTCGCCCTCGGTCTGGACGGTCAGGTCGACCAGCGCGTGCCGCGCGAAGGCGGTGAGCATGTGGTCGTAGAAGCCGACGCCGGTCGAGATGTCGTGGCGCCCGGAGCCGTCGAGGTCGACCTCGACGAGCACCTTGGACTCGCTGGTCTGCCGCTCGATGCGGGCTGTCCTGCTCATGACTGACTCGCTTCCTGTGCCAGCACCTCGGTGAGTGCCTGCCTGAACGTTGCCATCTCCTCCGCGGTGCCGATCGACACGCGCAGCCACCCGTCGGGGCCGACCTCCCGGATCAGCACCCCCCGGTCGAGCAGCCGCTGCCAGACAGCATGCCGGTCGGCGAAGGTTCCGAACAGCGCGAAGTTGGCGTCGCTGTCGGCCACGGTCAGCCCCTGCCCGCGCAGCCAGGAGACCGTCGCGTCCCGCTCGGCGCGCAGCTCGTCGACCCGGCCGAGCAGCTCGGGCGCGTGGCGCAGGGCCGCGAGCGCGACCGCCTGGGTGACCGCGGAGAGGTGGTAGGGCAGGCGTACGACGCGGATCGCGTCGCAGATCTCCGGCGCGGCGGCGAGGTACCCGACCCGGGCCCCGGCCAGCGCGAAGGCCTTGCTCATGGTGCGGCTGACGACGAGGTTGCGGTGCTGCGGCAGCAGCTCGAGGGCGCTGGGCGTGCCGCTGCGCCGGAACTCGCCGTACGCCTCGTCGACGACGACGATGCCGCCCCGCTCGCTCTCGGCCGCGGTCTCGCAGAGCGTCGTGACCGCCTCCGGTGGCAGCGCGGTGCCGGTCGGGTTGTTCGGCGAGGGCAGCAGCACGACGCTCGGCTGCCGCTCCTTGATCAGGTCACGGGCGTGGTCGAGGTCGAGCGAGAAGTCGCCCTCGCGGTGCCCCTGGACCCACTCGGTCATCGTGTCGCGGGCGTACTCGGGATACATCGAGTACGTCGGTGCGAAGCTCAGCGCCACCCGGCCCGGCCCCCCGAAGGCCTGGAGCAGCTGGAGCATCACCTCGTTGGAGCCGTTGGCCGCCCACACCTGCGCGGCGTCGATGTCGTGGGGGGTGTCACGTGCGAGGTAGCCGGCCAGGGCGGCCCGGAGCTCGACGAACTCTCGGTCCGGGTACCGGTTCAGCGAGCCGGCCGCCTCGGCCACCGCCGTCGCGATGTCGGCCACGCACTCCGCCGAGGGCCCGTAGGGGTTCTCGTTGACGTTGAGCTGGACGGGGACGTCGAGCTGAGGGGCGCCGTACGGCTCGAGGCCCCGCAGCTCCTCGCGGAGCGGGGGCCACCCGGTGGGCGCGCTCGCGGCCTCGCTGGAGGTCATCGCCGGCCTCAGCTCTCGAACCGGACGCGCACGGCCGCGCCGTGGCCCGGCAGGTCCTCGGCCTCGGCGAGGGTGACGACGTGGCCGGCCACCTCGGCCAGCGCCTCGCGGGAGTAGTCGACGACGTGCACCGACTTGGTGAAGGCGCGCACCGACAGGCCCGAGGAGTGGCAGGCGCAGCCACCGGTGGGCAGGACGTGGTTGGAGCCGGCGCAGTAGTCGCCGAGCGAGACCGGCGCGTAGGAGCCCACGAAGATCGCCCCGGCGTTGCGCACCCGGGCGGCCCAGGCCGCGGCGTCCGCGGTCTGGATCTCGAGGTGCTCGGCGGCGTAGCCGTCGACGACCTCGAGACCCTGCTCGAGGTCGTCGACCAGCACGATGCCCGACTGACGGCCGGACAGGCTGGTACGGATCCGCTCGGTGTGCTTGGTGGCGTCGACCTGCCTGTCGAGCTCGGCCTCGACCTCGTCGGCCAGCCGCTCCGAGGGGGTGACCAGCACCGCCGCGGCGAGCGGGTCGTGCTCGGCCTGGCTCACCAGGTCGGCCGCGACGTGCGCCGGGTGCGCGGTGTCGTCGGCCAGGATCGCGATCTCGGTCGGGCCCGCCTCCGAGTCGATCCCGACCTGGCCCTTGAGCAGGCGCTTGGCCGTGACCGTGTAGATGTTGCCCGGCCCGGTGACCAGGTCCACCTTCCGGCAGGGCCCGACACCGAGGGCGAGCATGGCGATCGCCTGCGCGCCGCCCACGGCGTACACCTCGTCGATCCCGAGCAGCGCGCACGCCGCCAGGATCGTGGGGTGCGGCAGCCCGCCGAACTCCTTCTGCGGGGGGCTGGTCAGGGCGATCGAGGTGACGCCGGCGGTCTGCGCGGGGACGACGTTCATGACCACGCTCGACACCAGCGGCGCCAGCCCGCCCGGGACGTAGAGGCCGACCCGGTCGACCGGCACCTTGCGGTGGGTCACCACGGCGCCGGCGGCGAGCTCGGTGGTGACGTCGTGCTCCAGCTCGGCGGCGCAGGTGGCACGGAGCCGGCGCACCGACTCCTCCAGGCCCGCCCGGACGTCGGGGTCGAGCCGGTCGAGCGCGTCCCGGAGGGCGGCCTGCGGCACCCGGATGTCGTCGACGGCCACACCGTCGAAACGCTCGGAGAGCTCGCGGATCGCGTCCACGCCCCGGTCCCGCACGGCGTCGATGATCGGACGGACGGCATGCGTCGCGGCCTCGACGTCGAGCTCCGCGCGCGGCACGGCCGTGCGGTAGTTGACGGGAGCCGCGCCCTCGGCGGCGGCTCCACGCAGGTCGATCCGGCGAATCCGGAGGGTGGAACTTGTCGAGACCATGGGCCCGATTCTACGAGGGCGCCACGCCGCGGCCGAACCCGCGACGGTGGCTGGACCCTGCCCGCCGATGGCCTAGGTTGGCGGGTGTGAGCGCTCCCCTGCCGATGTTCCCGCTCAACGCGGTGCTCTTCCCCGGCGTGAGCGTGCCGCTGACGATCTTCGAGGACCGCTACCGGGCCCTGGTGCACCACCTGCTGCGCGTGACGGACCCGGCCGAGCGGCTGTTCGGGTCGGTGGGGATCCGCGAGGGCTACGAGGTCGGCGACCACGGGGCCCAGTCGCTCTACCGGGTCGGCTGCCGGGTCCAGCTCACCGAGGTCGAGCCGCACCCCGACGGCACGTTCGACATCGTGGCCGTGGGCCTCGAGAGGATCGAGCTGGAGCGGCTGGACACGACCGGCAACTTCCCCGTCGGCCACGTCGTCGACCGGCCCGAGCCCGCGGGGCTGGTGCCCGACGAGGTGCTCGAGCGTGCCCGCGCGACCTTCTCCGCCTACCGGATGGCCCTGACCGACATCCGCGACGATCCCTACACCGGCAGCCTGCCGAAGGACGCGTCGTACCTGTCCTGGACGCTGGCCGCGGTGGCCCCGCTGCCGATGCACGAGCGCCAGGCGCTGCTCGAGGCCCAGGACGCCACCGAGCGACTGGTCATGGTCACCGACCTGCTGCGCACCGAGCTCCGCGCGATGAACGTCATCCCCTCGCTCCCGGCCACCGAGGTCGCGCGCACCCGCTGGTCGCCGAACTGACCTCCCGATGGCGAAGAGGACTCCCGGCGGTACGCCGGCCACGGTCGCGCTGACCTGCGCCGGGATCGACTTCGCGCTGCACGCCTACGACCACGACCCCCGGGCCGACTCCTACGGCCTGGAGGCCGCCGATGCCCTCGGCCTGGACCCGGCCCGGGTGTTCAAGACGCTCATGGTCGAGGTCGACGGAGGGCTCGCGGTCGCCGTCGTCCCGGTTTCGGGCCAGCTCGACCTCAAGGCCCTGGCCCGCGCGCTGGGAGGCAGCAGGGCGGCCATGGCGGAGCGTGGCGCGGCCGAGCGGGTCACCGGGTACGTCGCCGGCGGCATCTCCCCGGTCGGCCAGAAGCGCCGTTCACCCACCGTCGTCGACGACTCCGCCGTGACCCACCCCACGATCTTCGTCTCGGCCGGCCGCCGCGGGCTGGACCTGGAGATCGCACCCGCCGACCTGGTCCGGATCACCGGGGCGGTCACCGCGCCGGTCGGACGCCGCTGACATCTCCTCAGGTCGTGCCGGCAGGCTCCAGCGCCCGGCGTCGGAGCCTGCGCCCCGGGCCACGACCTGGCCGGCTGGGGATCCTGGCGGTCGTGCGCCGGCCCGGCCGAGTTCCGAACGGAGGCAGTTGAACCCCGCGTCACGGGTGCCAGGCGGGGATCGGCGCGGGCTCGAGGTGAACTGCCCGGCGTTCGTGAACAAGACGTCGGGCGGGCCGGCCCCGGCTACTCACCTCAGGGCGTGCCGGCAGGCTCCAGCGCCCGGTGACCGGGTGGTGGAGCCTGCCGGACTCGGTGCTTGCTCAGTTGGGGTGGATCTCGAGGGTGCCGAGTGGGGTGACCAGGTAGCTGCGGCCGTGGGGGCCGTGCCATTCGTAGCTGCCGTCGGGTCTGCGTCGGTAGCGCCAGCGGCCGCTGGTCTTGCAGCGGTGATGTCGCCGGCACAGGCAGGCCAGGTTGTGCGGGTTGGTCTGCCCGGGTGGCCCGCCCTCGTCGATCGGGACGTAGGGCTCGATGTGGTCGAGGTCGGTGTGGCGGGCGTCGACGGCGCACCAGGGGAAGACGCAGTGGCCGTCGCGGAGGATGACGATCTCGCGGATCTCCTCGGTCGGGTCGTGCCCGTCCACGGCGGGGCAGCGATTCAGGTCGAGCACGGGCCGGATGACGACGTCCTCGGAACGGTTCAGCCAGTCGCGGATCTTGGCCAGGGTGGCGGGGCCGAGCTTCTCGACCCCGCCGACCGCGGCATCCCCCTCAGGAGAGCCGTTGAGGTGCAGCAGGTCGGTGAGGGAGGCGTGGACGTGGAGGATGGTCTGCCGCCGGCGCACCGGGACGACCGCCGGCGACCGGTCACTGTCGTCGCCGGTGAGCGAGCCGAGGTCGAGGGTGGCCTGCTGGGCGGCGATCACGCCGAGGGCTTTGGCCTTTCGGATCTCCAGGTCGTCGGTGTCGCCGAGGGCCTTGAGGGCGGCGGCCTGGTCGCAGACCAGGTCGTGGAACGCGGTCAGGTCCAGGGTGTCGCCGGCCACGTCGAGGTAGCTGGTGCCGTCGACGTCGCCGGGGGCGGGGTGGCGCAGCGTGACGTGCCAGCCCTTCTTGCCGGTCTTCTCGCGCTGCTCGAGCAGCTCGGGATGGTACTTGGCGATCGCCATCGCCACCGCGGTCTGGATCGCGGCGAACCCGCACGAGGCCAGCCTCGGGGCGAGCTGCTCGTCCACGTACCCGGCGGCGGCCTGGGAGAGGGGATGGGTGGCCTGGGCGACCTGGCGGGCCTTCCACGGATCCACCCTCAGGTCTTCGACGAGCCGCCAGATCCGCGGCAGCCGGTGCTGGAGGTCGAGGGCGTCGGCGATCAGCCTCATCCCGGTCATCGTGGAGACCCCGAGCGCGGCGGCGACCGGCTCGGGCGCGAACGCGGACACCGCGGGGGTGCCCTCCCCACCCAGGGACTCATCCTGATTGAGCACGCCCGGGAGGGAGTCGCCGGCCCAGGTGGCCACGCCGGTGTCGGTGGTGGCGGGGTGCCGCACGCACCACTGCGCGGCCAGCCGGAGCTTGGATCGCTCGGCGACCCGGGCGGCGTACTTGGCGTCGTCGAGCAGGGCGAGGAGCCAGTCGGGGTCGAGGTCCTCGACCATCACCGGCTGTCCCATCGCGTCCACCTCGAGCATGGATCAATCCAAGCATCGGGAACCGACAGTGCGGCCCCGAAAACCGCGTGGTTGAGCGGGTCTGGGGAAACCGGAAAGTAAAACTTCTCGGACCCGGGTGGTGGCGTGGTCTCGACAAGCTCGACCACCGGGGGGCCGACCGGGGTGGCGTGGTCTCGACAAGCCCGACCACCGAGCAATGCCCGACCACCGAGCAATGCTCGACCACCGGGGCCGAAATCCAGCAAGGCGGTGACCTCACGGTCACCGCCTTGCCAAGGCCCGATCGGGTCAGTTCGTGGTCAGCCGGACCACCGCGTGCGCGGCGTCGTCCTCCTGCCAGAGGCTGATGCCGAAGCCCTCGAGCGGCTCGAGGTTGTCGACGGCCTCCTGGTCGTCCTGCGCCAGGTTCGTGAGCCAGTCGCCGGCGTCGAAGTTGACGTAGACGAGCGCGCTCGACTTGTCGGCCTCCCGCACGACGTCCTGGAAGACGTTGGAGCCGCCGAGGTTGCCGTCATCGAGGACCTGGGAGCGGTAGCCGGGGTTGGGGCCGATCGCGAGCATGGCACCGTCGGAGTCGGTCTCGAGCGTGCTCGCGTCCTCCGTGCTCATGTCGGCGCGCAGCTTGTCGAGCACCCCCGTCATGGCGTCCGGGTCGCCCTTGAGCTTGCCGGCGATCGGGAAGCCGCTGGCGTCGCCGGAGTTGAAGAACGTCTCGATGTCGAAGTCGCTGCCGAGCGACAGCGCCATCGAGTCCCCCATCAGCGTCTCGGCGTCGTCCGGAAGGTCGAGACCCGACTCCTGGGCCATGTCGTCCATCAGCTGCGAGGCGCTCTGCTCCCCGTCGTACGACGCCACCTGCTCGACGAAGTCGGTGAACCAGCCGTCCTGGAAGCCGACGCCGATGGCGGCGGCGGTGTCCGCGGGCAGGGTCGCGACCACGTCGTCGCCCCCCTCGGTGCCGTAGAGCCCGGTCCGGCTGACACCCGGGTCACCGGCCATCTCGAGCTCCAGCGCACCGTCGTCGAAGCGGACGGTCGCGGCCGCGCCCTGGAACTCCTCGAGCGCGTCGACCATCTCACTCGGCATGGGGTTGTTGCTCTCGTAGGTCTCGGTGTCGCTGCAGAACGGGTCGGCCATGGTGCCGTCCGAGTTCGTTGCGCACGAGGCAGCCGAGCCGGACCCACCGAACATCCCGGTGAGGTCGGCGAGGTTCTTCGCGAGGTACTTGCCCGCTGCGGGCGCGGCGTACAGGTTGACGACGCCGGGGTCTCCGACCTCGTCGGTCCACTTCTGGAAGTCGTCGTCGTCACTGAGCGAGGACTCCGCGGCGTCGTCGGCCACCTGCTTGGCGATCGCGTCGGTCTCGGCGATCACCACCCAGTCGCCGTCGATCGCCCAGCCGCCGGTGGTGTCGCTGCCACCGTCGGTGGTGCCGGGCTCGCTCGCCTGACCGCAGTCGCGGAGCTTGGCCAGGCCGGCGTCGGCCTTGTCCTCGTCCTTGACCTGGACCACGACGACCGGGCTCGGCTGGTCCTCGCCCGTGTCGACGGCCGCCACGGCGGCCCTGTCGCCCAGCCACGGCTCGATGTCGTCGCCGTAGTCGAGGTCCGCGCAGTCGCCGCTCTTCTGGATCTCCTCGAAGAGGCGCTTGCGGATGTCGTCCTGGGCGTCGAGACCGATCTGGTCCTTGATCGCCGGGAACTTGTTCAGCATCCTCACGGCCTCGATCTTCTGAGCGCCGCTGGGGTCGAGGTCGATCGACATGTAACCGAGGGTCGAGTCGGGCAGGGCCTGCGCAGGCTGTGCCCCCGTGGAGAAGTACCAGGTGGCGGCCCACACGCCGCCGCCGACGACCAGGAGCCCGGCGATGACGCCGCTGGCGATCAGGGCCGGCTTGCGGCCGCCGGAGCGGCGGGGTTCGGAGGCCCGCGGGAGCGGCGCCCCGCCTCCCTGCTCGAGGTACTCGGGACCCTGCGAGCCGCCGGGCGGGAAGTTGCTGGACACGGATACCCCCTGTTGTACGACGGGCTGCTGCGCCCGCGCGGTGTGCCTACCGGCGGTGAGCCTACCGCCAGCGGGCCCCGCTCAGGGCCGAGTTGCGCGGTGTCGCGAGAGCCCCAGGAAGATCACGGTCAGCCCGATCAGGGCCCCGCCCGGGAAGGCTCGCAGCGTGCTGTCGCCGGAGACGACGAGCTTGCCGGGGATCTCGGTCAGGTCCTTCGCCGAGGCAGCCAGGGGGTGCGGGTCGGGCGGCCCGAGGGCCGTGCCGACGCGGTGCATCAGCCAGCCGGCCAGCAGCGACCCGCCCAGCACCGCGACCAGCGTGACGAGCTCGGACCGGCGCACGAGCAGGGCCACACCCGCGCCGACGACGAACCCGGCGACCACCGCGACGAGCACGTAGGTCCCGGTGCCGGAGAAGTTGGCGCGCAGCCCGCCCTCGTCCTGGATCCACTGGTGGTGGACGGCCAACCCCACGGGAGGCGTCCACAGCCACTCCCACACCACGCCCGCGAGGACCCCCGCGACGGCGAACACCGCCACGATGCCGGCCGCCTGGACGGCGTACGGCAGCAGCAGCCGCCACCCGCCACGCGGTTCCTCGGCGCGCGGGGAGGGCGCCGGTGGGGCGATCAGTTGCTCAGGCATCCAGGTCCCAGGAGGTGCTTCAGGTCGGCGAAGAGCGCGGAGCTCGGGGTGACCCGGAGCCTATCGTCGAGGCGCATGACGGTCGTCGAGGCGCGGGTCATCAGGCGCAGCTGGACCTCGGTCATGCCCGGGTGGGAGCCGAGCACGTCACGCAGCTGCTCCACCACCGGCGCCGTGCACCGGGTGGAGGGCAGGCTGATCACGACGGGCCCGGACGGTCCCTCGGAGAGGTCGGGCATGCTGACCTCCTGCCCCATGATCTCGGGCTGGTCCTTGCTGCGCGAGAGCCTGCCCTTGACGGTGAGGATCGCGTCCTCCGCCACCATGTGGCCCGAGAGCTGCCAGGCGCTCGGAAACAGCAGCACGTCGATGGCGCCGTCGAGGTCCTCGAGCGTCACCATCGCCCAGGCGTCGCCGCGCTTGGTCACCTTCCGCTGGACCGAGGTCACCAGGCCGCTGATCGTGATCGGCGAGCCGTCGGCGCGCTCCTCGTCGAGCATCAGCTGGCCGATGGTGCAGTCGGTGCCGGTGGAGAGCACGTGCTCGAGGCCGAGCAGCGGGTGGTCGGAGACGTAGAGCCCGAGCATCTCCCGCTCGTGGCCCAGCAGCGTCATCTTGTCCCACTCGTCGATCTCGGGGATCGTCACCGAGATGCCGAAGCCGCCGCCCGCGTCCTCGTCGAGGCCGCCGAACAGCGAGTCCTGACCGATTGCCTCGTTGCGCTTGATGTCGACGTACTGGTCGACCGCCGTCTCGTGGATCGCCACCAGGGCACGCCGCTTGTGCTTCATGTCGTCGAAGGCGCCGGCCTTGACCAGCGACTCGATGACCCGCTTGTTGCAGACGTGGGCGGGGACCTTCTCCATGAAGTCGTTGAAGTCGACGTAGCGGCCCTTCTCCTCGCGGGCGGCCACGATGCCGTCCACGACGTTGCCGCCGACGTTGCGGACCGCGGTGAGGCCGAAGCGGATGTCGTTGCCGACCGGGGTGAAGTTGGACGCCGACTCGTTGACGTCGGGCGGGAGCACCTGGATCTTCATCCGGCGGCACTCGTTGAGGTAGATCGCCATCTTGTCCTTGTCGTCCTTGACGGACGTCAGCAGCGCGGCCATGTACTCCGGCGCGTAGTGCTGCTTGAGGTAGGCGGTCCAGTAGGAGATGAGGCCGTACGCCGCGGTGTGCGCCTTGTTGAAGGCGTAGTCGGAGAACGGCACCAGGACGTCCCACAACGCCTGGACCGCCGCCGGCGAGTAGCCGTTGGCCTTCATGCCGTCGGAGAAGGGGACGTACTCGGCGTCGAGCACCTCCTTCTTCTTCTTGCCCATCGCGCGGCGCAGCAGGTCCGCCTGGCCCAGCGTGTAGCCGGCCAGCTTCTGCGCGACCGCCATCACCTGCTCCTGGTAGACGATCAGGCCGTACGTCGTGCCGAGGATCTCCTTGAGGGGCTCCTCGAGCTCGGGGTGGATCGGCGTGATCTCCTGCCGGCCGTTCTTGCGCAGCGCGTAGTTGGTGTGCGAGTCGACGCCCATCGGACCCGGCCGGTAGAGCGCCAGCACGGCCGAGATGTCCTCGAAGTTGTCGGGGCGCATCAGGCGCAGCAGGCCGCGCATCGGGCCGCCGTCGAGCTGGAAGACCCCGAGCGTGTTGCCGGTGCCGAGCAGGCGGTAGGAGTCCTGGTCGTCCAGCGTGAGGTCCTCGAGGACCAGGTCGAAGTCCCGGTTGGCCTTGATGTTCTTGACCGCGTCGTCGAGGACCGTGAGGTTGCGCAGCCCCAGGAAGTCCATCTTGATCAGGCCGAGGTTCTCGCAGGTCGGGTAGTCGAACTGCGTGATCATCGCGCCGTCGGAGGGCCGCTTCAGCAGCGGGATGACGTCGACCAGGGGCTCGCTCGACATGATGACGCCGGCCGCGTGCACGCCCCACTGGCGCTTGAGGCCCTCGATGCCGATCGCCGTGTCGACGACCCGCTTCACGTCGTTGTCGCCGTCGTAGAGCGACCGGAACTCGCCGCCCTCGCCGTACCGCTTGTGGTTGCTGTCGAAGATGTCCTGGAGCGGGACGTCCTTGCCCATCACCGCGGCCGGCATGGCCTTGGTGATCCGGTCCCCCATCGCGAACGGGTAGCCGAGGATCCGGCTGGAGTCCTTCACGGCCTGCTTGGCCTTGATGGTGCCGTAGGTGACGATGTAGGAGACCCGGTCGTCGCCGTACTTCTCGGTGACGTACTTGATGACCTCACCGCGCCGGCGCTCGTCGAAGTCGATGTCGAAGTCGGGCATCGAGACGCGGTCGGGGTTGAGGAAGCGCTCGAAGATCAGTCCGTGCTCGAGCGGGTCGAGGTCGGTGATCCGCATCGCGTAGGCGACCATCGAGCCCGCACCGGAGCCGCGGCCGGGTCCGACGCGGATGCCGTTGTCCTTGGCCCAGTTGATGAAGTCGGCGACCACGAGGAAGTAGCCCGGGAAGCCCATCTGGGTGATGACGCCGAGCTCGAACTCGGCCTGCTTGCGGACGTGGTCGGGGATGCCGCCGGGGTAGCGGAACTGCAGCCCCTTCTCGACCTCCTTGACCAGCCAGGAGTCCTCGTTCTCCCCCGCCGGGCAGGGGAACTTGGGCATGTACTTGCCGACGGCCTCGGAGAACTGGACGTCGCAGCGCTCGGCGATGAGCAGGGTGTTGTCGCAGGCCTCGCGCAGGTTGTACTTGTCCGCCCACAGCGCGCGCATCTCCTGCGCGGACTTGATGTAGTAGCCGTCACCGCTGAACGCGAAACGCTGCCCCGGCCCGTCGCCGGCGGGGATGTCCATGGTGCTGCCGGAGTTGATGCAGAGCAGGTGCTCCTGGGACTTGGCGTCCTCCCGGTTGACGTAGTGGGAGTCGTTGGTCGCCAGCAGCGGGATCTGGAGGTCCTGGGCGAGGCGGAGCAGGCCGTCGCGGACGCGGTTCTCGATGTCGAGCCCGTGGTCCATCAGCTCGAGGAAGTAGTTCTCCCGGCCGAGGATGTCCTGGAAGTCGCCGGCGGCCTTGCGGGCGGCGTCGTAGTTGCCGTAGCGCAGGTGGACCTGCACCTCGCCGGACGGGCACCCGGTGGTCCCGATGATGCCCTTGCTGTGCTGCGCGAGCAGCTCGCGGTCCATGCGCGGGTGCTTGAAGAAGCCGTCGCGCCAGGCGCCGGTCGAGAGCCGGAACAGGTTGTGCATGCCCTCGGTGCTCTCCGAGAGCAGGGTCATGTGCGTGTAGGCACCGCGCGCGGAGACGTCGTCGGAGCCGCCGTCGTAGAAGTTGACGCCCTTGCGCTCGAACCGGGAGATGTTGGGCGCGAAGTAGGCCTCGATCCCGATGATCGGCTTGACCCCGGCCGCCTTGGCCTTCTTGTAGAACTCATAGGCCCCGAACACGTTGCCGTGGTCGGTCATCGCCACCGCCGGCATCCCGAGCTCGGCGGCGCGCTCGGTCAGCGCTCCCAGCCGCGCCGCACCGTCGAGCATGGAGTACTCGGTGTGGACGTGGAGGTGGACGAAGGAGTCCTGTGAACCTGTCGCCATCGTCGCGGGGCGCTCCTCGAGATCAATCGTTCGGGCGTGCAGCATCGACCACGGCCTGTGGCATGGCGGCGATCCTGGGGGAAGGACGCCAGCCTACGCGAACCGTCGGACCCATGGTGGCAGGGCGCACCGACAGCCCCTCCGGTCAGGGAGCGGGAGCCGCCGGCAGCGCCGCGAGGGCCCTGGTCAGGGCGGCCCGGCGCGCCGTGAGGTCGGCCAGCTGGTCGTCGACGTCGGTCAGGAGACGGCCGAAGAACGCCTGCGGGTCGCACCCCGGCCAGGCCATCCGGATGTCGGGGGCGCGCTCCTCGTTGGCCGCACCGTCGGTGCGCTCGAGCTCCACGAGCCCGCGCCGGGCGTAGAAGCGCCGGGCCCCCGAGTTCGACTCGAAGACCCACAGCGAGAAGCCGTCGGGCCGCAGCGACTTCACGAGGTCGAGCAGCACCCCGCCGACGCCCTGGCCGGTCATGTCGGCACGCACGAAGAGGTGGTCGAGCCACACCGCGTCCATCAGGGCGTACCCGAGCAGCAGGCCGTCGCGCTCGGCCACCCAGGCCTCGTGGGTCGGGCGGGCCAGCCGGGTCGCGAACCAGGCGCGGTCCTCGGCGTTGGTGTGCAGGGCCGGCGGCATCATCGGGACCGCGGCGACCCGGGCCTGCGTGTAGAGGTCGGCCAGCGGGGTGGCGTCGTCGGGCTCCGCCCGGCGCAGGGACAGGTCGAGCCCGTCAGTGGGCGTCACGGATGACCTCGAGGGCGTGCGCGAGGTCGTCGGGGTAGGTCGACTCGTACTCGACGTGCTCCCCCGTGTCCGGGTGCTCGAAGCCCAGGCGTACGGCGTGCAGCCACTGGCGCTCCAGCCCCACGCGTCGCGCCAGCACCGGGTCCGCGCCGTAGGTCAGGTCGCCGACGCACGGGTGCTTCAGCGCGGCCATGTGTACCCGGATCTGGTGGGTCCGCCCGGTCTCGAGGTGGATCTCGAGGAGGCTCGCGAAGCGGTGCGCCTCGAGGGTCTCGTAGTGGGTCACGCTGTTGCGGCCGTCGGCCATCACCGCGAACTTGTAGTCGGCTCGCGGGTGCCGGCCGATCGGGGCGTCGACGGTGCCCTCCAGCGGGTCGGGGTGGCCCTGGACCAGCGCGTGGTAGGTCTTGTCGACCGTCCGCTGGCGGAAGGCGTTCTTCAGCAGCGAGTAGGCGTGCTCGGACTTGCAGATCACCATCACGCCCGAGGTGCCGACGTCGAGTCGTTGGACGATGCCCTGCCGCTCCGAGGCGCCGCTGGTGGCGATCCGGAAGCCGGCGCCGACGAGGTGGCCCACCACGGTCGGGCCCGACCACCCGGGCGACGGGTGCACGGCCACGCCCACGGGCTTGTCGATGACCACGATCGAGTCGTCGTCGTGGATGATCTTGATCCCCTCGACGATCCCGGGGACCACCGCGAGCGGGTCCCGCGTGACCGGGATCGTCACGTCGAGCATCGAGCCGGGCAGCACCCGGTCGCTCTTGCCCACGCCCGCCCCGTCGACGAGCACGTGGCCCTCGGCGATCAGCTCGGCGGCCCTCGTGCGGGACAGGCCGAACATGCGGGCCAGCGCCGCGTCCACCCGCTCCCCCGCCAGCCCATCCGGCACCGCCAGCAGACGGTGGTCGGCGGCGGCCGTCACGCGGACTCCTCGCGCCGGTCGGAGGTGGGCATCCCGTTGATCCGGATCCCGCGCGAGGCCTGGACCAGGATGATCACCGCCGCCGCGTTGATGCACATGTCGGCGACGTTGAAGACCGGCCAGTGCGGCAGCATCAGGAAGTCGATGACGTGACCACGGAACGGTCCCGGCTCGCGGAAGAGCCGGTCGGTCAGGTTGCCGGCGACCCCGGCCAGCAGCAGCCCGAGCGCGACCGCCCAGCCGACGCTGCCGAGCCGGCGGCTGAGGTGGACCACCACGACCACGGCCACGAGGGCGACGCAGGTCAGGGCCACGGTGTACTCCGTGCCGGTGCTGAACGCGGCCCCCGGGTTGCGGGTCAGGTGCAGCACCAGCAGCTCCCCGACGACGCTGACGTCGGGACGCCCGCTCAGCCGGGACACGGCGAGGAGCTTGGTGCCGAGGTCGACGGCGTACGCCGCGAGCGCGACGACCGCGAAGAGTGCGGTCAGTCGCGCTCGTCGAGAGCTCGTGGGGCCGGCCGGGTGGGAGTTGGTGGCGTCGCTCAGCGACGTTCCTCGCGCTGCTTGCATGTCATGCACAGTGTGGCACGCGGGAAGGCCATGAGCCTCATCTTGCCGATGGCGTTGCCGCAGGACTCGCACACCCCGTAGGTGCCGTCGTCGATCCGGCCCAGGGCGCGCTCGATCTGGGCCAGCTTGTCGCGCTCGTTGCTGAGCACGGTCAGCTCGTGGTCGCGCTCGAAGCTGGTGGCGCCCAGGTCGGCCTGGTCGTGCCCCGCGCCGTCGCCGGCGTCCCGCATCAACCCGGACAGCTCGATCTCCTGCTCGGCAACGATCCGGGCGCTGTGCTCACGCTGCTCGTGGAGCTCGGCGAGCACCTCGGCGAGCTCCGCCTTGGTCCACGCCTCCTCGCCCTCCTTCACCACCAGGGCGCTGGCGGGTGCCTTCTTCGTGGGGGTCGTCTTCTTCACCGCCTTCGCGGGTGTCGTCTTCTTCGCGTGAGCCGCCTTCTTGGCCGGCGGGGACTTCTTCGCTGCAGTGCTCCGGGTCGGCGCGGCCTTCTTGGCGGGCGCGGCCTTCTTCTCCGCCACCGCCTTCTTGGCCGGCGCCGCCTTCTTGACCGGCGCGGTCTTGGCGGTCGAAGCCGCCTTCTTGGCCGGCGTGGCCTTGCCGGCGGGTGCCTTCTTGGCCGGCGTGGTCTTCGCGGGGGACGCCTTCTTGGCCGCCTTCTTGGCGGGCGCGGACTTGGCCGCGGGCGCCGCGCTGCGAGCGCTGGCGGTCTTGGTGGCGGTCTTGGTGGCGGTGGCGGACGTCGCCACCTCGTCGGCCGACCGGGTCGAGCGTCGACCGACGACCTTCCGGGCGGCCGAGGCTGCCTGTCCAGCGAGCGACTTGCGAGTACTGCGAGCCATGAGCCGTGGCCTCCCTCGAGCCGGGGCACATGTGGCGGGAGCCACAGTGTTGACGGAGGGTAGCCGCTCCGCACAAACGTTCAAAGGCGGCACACCGAGAAATGGGTAACGGCCGGCCCCTCAGGGGGCCGGCCGTCGCCGCGGTACTCAGGTGGCGCCGGTCTCTCGGCGCCGGTGATCAGCCGTCGTCCTCGCCGAGGATCGAGCGCAGCCGCTTGGGCGCACGCTGCTCGTCGGAGGGCGCCGCGGTCTCGGAAGAGCCGTTGAGCGCCTCGAGCTGCTGGCTGAAGTAGCTCTTCAGGCGGGAGCGGTACTCGCGCTCGAAGGAGCGGAGGTTCTCCACCTCGCCGTTGAGCTTGTCGCGCTCCTTCTCCAGGTCGCCGAACATCTGCTGGCGGCGCTCGGCGGTCTCGGAGTCGAGCATCTGCGCACGGGTGCGCGCGTCGGCCTCGAGCCGGTCGGCCTTGCCCTTGGACTCCGACTCGAGACGCTCGGCCTTGGTGCGGGCCTCTCCGACGATGCGGTCGGCCTCGTTCTTGGCCTCCTCGACGAGCTCGTCAGCGTTGCGGGTCGCGATCTCGAGCAGGCGCGCGGCGGCGTTGGAGGCCTCGGGAACGGTCTCGACGCGGATCGTCTCGACCGGGCTCGCCGCCACCATCGGAGCGGGGGCAGGAGCAGGCGCGGGAGTCGGCTCGGGCGCCTTCTCCTCCACCTTGGGACGCTCGGGAGCCTTCTCGGCCACGGGTGCCCCCTGGGCCGAGGACAACTTCGACCGGAGGTCGTCGTTCTCCTTCGTGAGCCGCGCGAGCTCGGCCTCCACCTCGTCGAGGAACTGGTCGACCTCCCCCATGTCGTAGCCCTCGCGGAGCCGGACGGGAGTAAAGCGCTTGTTGCTCACGTCCTCAGGCGTCAGCGGCATGACCTCACCCATTCATTGATCGCAGTAAATAGAACTCTTCGTCGAACAATAGCGCTTGCGGGATCAGAAGAAGATCCCACGGTTGATGCGCAGTAATACGTAGGCACTGATCATCACGATCAGAAAACTCAGGTCCAGCGCAATACTTCCCAGTCGCAGCGGTGGGATGACCCGCCGCAGCGCCCGGATCGGCGGGTCGGTGATGGAGTAGACCACCTCCAGCAGCACCAGCAGCGGCCCGCGGGGGCTCCACGACCGGGCGAAGACCTGGACCCAGTCCACCACGAACCGGATCCAGAGCAGCGCGATGAAGAACCACAGCAGGCCCTCGATGACCTGTCCGGCAATGTGCACGTGGGGAAGACCTAGCTCTGGTTGAAGAAACCGCCCTCGGCGATCCGCTGCTTGTCCTCGGCGGCGACCGTGACGTTGGGCGGCGAGAGCAGGAAGACCTTGTTGGTCACCCGCTCGATCGTGCCACGGGTCGCAAACACCAGTCCGGCGGCGAAGTCGACGAGGCGCTTGGCGTCGTTGTCGTCCATCTCCGAGAGGTTCATGATCACCGGCGTGCCGTCGCGGAAGTTCTCACCGACGGTGCGCGCCTCGTTGTAGGTGCGCGGGTGCAGGGTGGTGATCCGGGACAGCTCGGCCACCACTCCGGTGGGTCCGGGCGCCGGCGGCCGCCGACGCTCGGCGAGGTCGGACACGGGGGCCGGGCGGGGCTCACGCGCCTTGGGGGCGCGGGCGGGTGCCACGGCCGGCTGGTCCTGGGTCTCGTACTCGCCGTCGTAGTCGTCGTACCGGCCGGTGTCCTCGACCAAGCCGAGGTACTCGCCGATCCTGCGCATCGCGCCGCTCATGACTGTTGTCCTCCGGTGATCACGAGCCCCCGGGTCCCGGGCGCTGTCTTGGTGGTTTTGACCCTACTTGACACGTGGCCTCGATCCGAGGATCGCACTGCCGACACGCACGTGTGTCGCTCCCGTGCGAACCGCCTGCTCGAGGTCCCCGCTCATCCCCGCCGAGAGCCAGCTCGCAGCGGGATGTCCGGTGAGGAAGTCCTGCCTGATCCGGCCCAGCCTGCCGAACGCCGCCACCGGGTCCTCGCCCAGCGGCGCCACGGCCATCAGGCCGCGCAGCCGCAGCGCCCCCGCCTCGGCGACCGCAGCCGCCAGCTCGTCGAGCTGCTCGGGGTCGGCGCCGGCCCGGCCTCGCGCCTGCGGTGGATCCAGGCTGACCTGGAGCAGGCAGTCCAGGGGCGTCGCGCGCTCCCGGGCCCCCCGCGCCAGCGGGGCGACGAGCTTGACCCGGTCCACGGCCTCCACGACCTGGGAGTACGACGCGACCGCGGCGGCCTTGTTGCTCTGGAGCGCACCGATGAAGTGCCAGGTCAGCGGCAGGTCGGCGCACTCGGCGACCTTGGCCTGCGCCTCCTGGTGCCGGTTCTCCCCCACGTCCGTGACGCCGAGGTCGGCGAGGAGCCGGACGTCGGAGACGGGGAAGAACTTGGTGACGACGACCAGGCGGACCTCGCCCGGGTCACGCCTCACGTCGGAGCAGGCACCCGCGATCCGGGAGCGCACCGTGGCGAGGTTGTCGGCGATCTCGTCGCGACGGCTCACTCGCCCTCCGCCCCGTCGTGCAGTCGGACCAGGCCGGCCAGTCTCCCTGCGGCCTGTCCGTCGCGGCGGTAGGAGTAGAGGTCCGGTGACTCCCGGGTGCACCGGGAGGCGTCGACGACCGCGACCCCGGCCCGCTCGAGCTGCGCGCGGACACCGGCGCCGATGTCGAGGGCCGGCGTGCCCCACGAGGTGGTGGCGGCGCTGGCCGGCTCGATCGCGGCGACCTCGGCGCGCATCGCCTCGGGCACCTCGTAGCAGGCTCCGCACACGTGGGGGCCCACCCACGCGGTGATGCGGGCCGCGCCGAGCTCGTGCATCCGCTCGACCGTGCGGACCACGACCCCGGCGGCCAGCCCGGGGCGGCCGGCGTGGGCGGCGCCGATGACCCCGGCCTCGGGGTCCGCGAGCAGCACCGGCACGCAGTCGGCGGCGCGCACCACCAGCACGACGTCGGGACGGTCGGTCACGATGCCGTCGGCCTCCGGCCGGGGGCCGGGGGCCTCCTCGACGACGTGGACGCTCGCCCCGTGCACCTGGTGGAGGTCGGCGACCGTCGCCCCCGGGGCGAAGTCGGCCAGCACCAGGCGGAGGTTCTCGGCGCGGGCAGCCGCGTCGTCCTCACCGGTGATGGCGAGGTTGAGGGAGTCGAAGGGCGCGCCACTGACCCCGTCGTACCTGTCCGTGAAGGCCAGGTCGACGGGGCCGAGGGCGTCGCGGTGGGAGTACACCCGTCACTTCAGGAAGTCGGGCACGTCCAGGTCGTCGTCGTCGAACTGGACCTGACGGGGCTGCTTCGCGGGCGCGGGCGTCGGCGCGGGGGCGGGCTGCGGCGCCTGCCGGGCCGGAGCCGGCGACTGCTCGAGCCGCTCGGCGGACGGGGCGGGGTCGGAGGACCGGAAGGTGACTCCCGCGGACACCTTCTCGTCGGGCCGCCGCGTGGCCACCTGGGCGGCCGCGGCGCGCGTCTCCTGCTGCGTCTGCTGGGGGCGGGACTCGCGTCGCAGCACCGTGCCCTCGTCGCGCTTCTTGGGCTGGCCACCGTCGAAGCCGGCGGCGATGACGGTCACCCGGACCTCGTCGCCGAGGGCGTCGTCGATCGTGGCACCGAAGATGATGTTGGCCTCGGCGTGGGCGGCCTGGGCGACCAGCGCCGCGGCCTCGTTGATCTCGAACAGGCCGAGGTCGGAGCCGCCGGCGATGGAGAGCAGCACGCCGTACGCACCGTCGATGGAGGCCTCGAGCAGCGGGCTGGAGACCGCCATCTCCGCGGCGGCGACCGCACGGTCCTCGCCTCGGGCCGAGCCGATGCCCATCAGCGCCGAGCCCGCGTCGGCCATGACCGACTTCACGTCCGCGAAGTCGAGGTTGATCAAGCCCGGCGTGGTGATCAGGTCGGTGATGCCGGAGACACCCTGCAGGAGCACCTGGTCGGCCTGCTTGAAGGCGTCGAGCACCGAGACGTTGCGGTCGCTGATCGACAGCAGCCGGTCGTTCGGGATGACGATGAGGGTGTCGACCTCCTCGCGGAGCCGCGAGATGCCCTCCTCGGCGGAGTTGGCGCGGCGGCGGCCCTCGAACGCGAAGGGCCGGGTCACGACGCCGATGGTCAGCGCGCCCAGGGAGCGGGCGATCCGGGCCACGACGGGGGCGCCGCCGGTTCCGGTGCCGCCACCCTCGCCGGCGGTCACGAAGACCATGTCGGCGCCCTTGAT
Organism: Nocardioides koreensis; assembly: GCF_039531775.1. Classification (NCBI taxonomy): domain Bacteria; kingdom Bacillati; phylum Actinomycetota; class Actinomycetes; order Propionibacteriales; family Nocardioidaceae; genus Nocardioides; species Nocardioides koreensis. The sequence goes on from NZ_BAAAQR010000013.1 coordinate 147,376, forward strand.
GACCTCTTCGATCTCGTCGGCGTGGTCCTCGGCGGCCCGGGCGCCCACGTCGGGGTTGGCGCCGGCACCGAGGCCGCGGGTCAGCTCGCGGCCGATGTCGAGCTTGACGTCGGCGTCGCTCATGAGGAGGGCCTGCGCGTCGGTGTTGATCGCGATGAACTCGACGCCCTTGAGGCCGACCTCGATCATCCGGTTGACGGCGTTGACCCCACCACCACCGATGCCCACGACCTTGATGATGGCCAGGTAGTTCTGCGCTGCTGCCACGGCGGATTCGCCTCTCGCTGATCGTGTCCGGTACCTCGGACGTACGGTTTCGTGCCCTGGTGGGGAATCGACTCGGTCGGGCAAACCCTGACCCTCAGGCTGAGGGTTATAGTTATGTCAACCTCGTCGTGGTGACGACAGTAGGCACGGATCGACAAGGAATCGCGCAGACACGCGGGGCGCGCGTCGATCCGCGCCGCCTTTCGTGCGGTGGGGCCGCCGATCAGCGGGTCGTGGGCTGCCCGGGCACGCTGACGTCGTACTCCTGGGCCCGCTTGGCGACCAGCAGCGCGGCGATGACCTCGGCCTTCTGGTCGGACTCCTCCGCGCTCCCCCACATGACCTTGCGGCCGTCACCCAGCACCAGCGAGATCTGGTCGACGCTCTCGACCTCGACGTGGTCGACGCGCTGGGCGAGGTCGGCGGGCAGCGCCGAGACCACCCGGGCCGCCTCCTGGAGAGCCTCGCTGCGGGTGTCGGTGGAGGTGAGCACGTGCGGCAGCCCGGGAGGGGCCTGCCGGTAGTCGCGGAACACCACGCCGTCGGCGTCCATGCCGCGCAGCCGTCCGCCGATCTCGACCACGGCGACGGCCTCGCGTTCCTCGACCCGGATCAGCACCTGGTCGGGCCACTGGCGGGTGACGTCGGCGGACCTGACGAGGGCGAGCGCCTCGACCCGGGCCCGGACCTGGTCGAGGTCGAGGGTGGCCAGCGGCTCCCCCGTCGGCACCGCCGCCGCCGACCGGACCCGGGCCGAGCCGACGGTGGTCGCCCCGGTCACCGCCACGCCCTGGACGGCGAGCAGCGAGGAGAAGTACACCGCCCAGACCCCCGCCGCCACGACGGCGACCAGCAGGAAGAGGGCGACGACGAACTTCCAGGCGAGCCAGCGGCGGGCCCACTGGCGCCGGGCGAACCGGCGCCGGCTCTGCAGGGCGGTCCGGTCGGCCGGGGGGTCGGCCCGGGTGGCGGAGCCCCGCAGCGGGCTAGGCATCGGCGGCCCCGCCCAGCAGGTCGAGCACCCGCGGGCCCAGCTCGGTGACGCTGCCGGCGCCCAGGGTCAGGACCAGGTCGCCCGGGCGGGCCCGGGACACGAGCTCGGCCGGGACGGCGTCGAGGTCGGGGACGAACACGACCCGCTCGGGCGGCAGCGGCACCGCGCCGGCCACGAGCGCGCCGGTCACCTCGGGGTCGGCGTCCTCGCGCGCGAGGTACACGTCGAGCACGACCACCTCGTCGGCCGCGCCGAGGGCCTCGCCCATCGCGGTGCCGAAGATGCGCGTGCGGGAGACGAGGTGCGGCTGGTAGGCGACGACGACGCGGCCCTCCCCCGCGACCGCGCGGGCGGCCTGGAGGTCGCCGGCGATCTCGACGGGGTGGTGGGCGTAGCTGTCGTAGACCCGGACCCCGCCGGCCTCCCCCTTGCGCTCCATGCGACGCCCCGTGCCGGTGAACTCGCCCAGGCCGCGGGCCAGGTCCTCGAACGCGAAGCCGAGCCGCAGGCCGAGGACGAGCGCCCCGGCCGCGTCCAGCGCGTAGTGGCGGCCGGGGACGCACAGGGTCACCCGGCCGAGGGTCCGACCGCCCTCCTCGACGTCGAAGGACGCCTCGGCGCCGGGGAGCTCCAACCCGGTCAGCCGGACGTCGCACGCGGCGGACTCGCCCACGGTGACGACCTCGAGGCCACGGGCACGGCCGACCTCGGCCAGTGCGGCCGCACCGGGGTCGTCGGCGCACAGCACGAGCAGGCCCTGGTCCTCGATCGTGCCGACGAAGTCGGTGAAGGCCCCGCGGTAGGCCTCCTCGCTCCCCCACACGTCGAGGTGGTCGGCGTCGACGTTGGTGACCAGGGCCGCGCGCGGCCCGTAGACCAGGAAGGCGCCGTCGCTCTCGTCCGCCTCGGCGACGAACAGGTCGCCGGTGCCGGCGTCGGCGTTGCGACCGGTGGCCGCCAGCACGCCGCCGATGGCGTACGTCGGGTCCGCGCCGGCCGCTCGCAGCGCCATCGTGAGCAGGGACGTGGTCGTGGTCTTGCCGTGCGTGCCGGCCACCGCGAGCACCCGGTGCCCCTCCATCACGGACTTCAGCCCGGCCGACCGCGGCAGGATCCGCAGGCCGCGCTCGAGGCCCGCGACCACCTCGGGGTTCGTCTCCCGTGCGGCCGTCGTCACGACGAGCGTCTCGGCGTCACCGAGGTGGTCGGCGGCGTAGGACCGGTGCAGCGGGACCCCGAGCTCGCGCAGCGAGGGCAGGAACGGCGTGTCGTGGTCGTCGCTACCGGTGACCGGCACACTCTGGCGGGCCATGATCCGGGCGATGCCGGACAGCGCGGCACCGCCCACCCCCACGAAGTGGACCCGGCCGAGCTGCGAGGCGGGCGGGATGACGTCAGGAACCGGGATCCTCATCGCGCGGCCTCCACCACGATCCGTGCGAGCTTGTCGTCGGCGTCGCGCGGGATCAGGCGCGAGGCAGCCGCACCCATCGCGGCGAGACGCTCGGGGTCGGTGGCCAGGCCGGGGACGGTGGCCGCGACCCACTCGGGAGTCATCGCGGCATCCGCGACGAGGAGGGCGCCGCCGGCGTCCACGACAGGACGCGCGTTGTGCTCCTGCTCGCCGTTTCCGATCGGCAGCGGCACGAAGATCGCCGGCAGGCCGGTCGCCGCGGCCTCGGTCACGCTGGAGGCGCCGGCCCGGCCGATGAACAGGTCGGCGGCGGCCAGCGCGAGGTCCATGCGGTCGACGAAGTGGAGCACGACGTAGGGCACCCCGGTCGTGGCGGGTGTCGCCTCGCCGTTCGGGCCGATGACGTGGAGGACCTGCACGCCCGCGTCCGCCAGGGCCGGCGCCGCCGCGGAGACCGACTGGTTGAGCCGGCGGGCGCCCTGCGACCCACCGGTCACCAGCAGCGTGGGCCGGTCCGGGTCGAGGCCGAAGGCCGCACGCGCCTCGGCACGCATCGCGGCCCGGTCGAGCCGGGAGATGAGCGGCCGGATCGGGAGCCCGACGTACTCGGCGTGCGGGAGCAACGTGTCGGGGAAGGACACCGCGACCCGCGCCGCGAGCCGGGCGCCGACCTTGTTGGCCAGTCCGGGCAGGGCGTTCTGCTCGTGGACCACCAGCGGCACCTTGCGGCGGCGGGCGGCGACGTACGCCGGCATCGACACGTAGCCGCCGTAGCCGACGACGACGTCGGGGCGGACCCGGTCGAGGATCGCCAGGGTCTCCTTCACCGCGCCGCGCAGCCGCGCCGGCACCTTGGCCAGGTCGGCACCAGGCCGCCGGGGCAGCGGCACCGGCGGGATCAGCTCGAGGGGGTAGCCGGCCTCGGGAACGACCCGGTTCTCCAGGCCCCGAGGGGTGCCCAGGCAGGTGATCTCGACGTCGGGGACCAGCCGGCGCAGGGCGTCCGCGGTCGCGAGCAGGGGCGAGGTGTGGCCGGCGGTGCCGCCGCCGGCGAGGAGTACGCGCATCGACGCAAACCTAGCCGTTCGGCTACAGGCCCCGCCGGGTGACCCGGCCGGCCGAGAGCCCGGCCGAACGGGCCCGCCGACGCTGGGCCAGGGCCCGGGCCGCGTCGGGCTCGCGGCGCGCGAAGCCGATCAGCAGGCCGAGGGCGACCAGGGTGGGCACGAGCGAGGAGCCGCCGTAGGAGACCAGCGGCAGCGGGATGCCGATGACCGGCAGCAGCGCCAGCACCATGCCGACGTTGATGATCATCTGGCCGAGCAGCCACACGATGACGCCGAAGGTCGTGTAGCGGACGAACGGGTCCTTGGTGTCACGGGCGACCCGGAGCGCGGCGAACGTGATGGTGAGGAAGAGCGCGATCACCAGGAGCGTGCCGACGAGCCCGAGCTCCTCTCCCAGCACCGCGAAGATGAAGTCGGTGTGGGCCTCGGGCAGATCGCCCCACTTCTGCTGGCTGGCCCCGATCCCCTGCCCGAACCACCGGCCGCTCGACAGGGCGTAGAGACCGTGCGCGGGCTGCCAGCCGGTGTCGTGGAAGTCCTTGAACGGGTCGGTGAAGTTGGTGATGCGCGCCAGCCGCTCGGGGCTGGTCGAGGCCAGGAAGATCGCCACCACGCTCACGACCGAGAGCGACAGGACGAAGAGCCGGGCCGGGGCGCCGACCACCCAGAGCATGCCGAGCATGATCGCGAAGAGGACCAGGGCCGTGCCGAGGTCGTGGCCGATCACGACCAGCCCGGTCGCCAGCAGCATGCCCGGCACCACCGGCATCAGGACCTGGTGCAGGTCGCCCAGACGGCGGTCCTTGTGGGCGTAGACGTGGGCCGCCCACAGGATCAGCGCCAGCTTCGCGATCTCCGCGGGCTGGATGACGATCGGGCCGAGGGGCAGCCAGTTCCGGTTGCCGTTGATCACCACACCGAACTTGGCGGTGAGGAGCAGCAGCGTCAGCGACACGCCGTAGCCCAGCCACACCATGCGGCGGATGAAGCGCTGGGACAGCCGGCTGGCGAGCCACGCGGCCGGCAGCCCGATCGCCACCCACATCAGCTGGCGCTTGACGATCGCGTAGGAGTCGCCGTCGTTCTGCTGGAAGGAGTAGACGCTCGAGGCGCTCAGCACCATGATCAGGCCGATGGTGAGGAGGAGGGCCGAGGCGCCGAGCAGCAGGTAGTAGGAGGTCAGCGGCCGGTCCAGCGCCTCGCGGAGCGCGGCGTACCAGCTGACCGGGCCGTACTGGCCACGACGGCGGGACTGCTCGGGGTTCACGGTGGTCATCGCGTCGCCTGCCCTCCCCCGGATCGCCGCCTACGGTTGCTGCCGCCTGCGCACCGCTTCGGCGAAGGCATCGCCGCGGGCGGCGTAGTTCGAGAACATGTCCATCGAGGCACATCCCGGAGCCAGCAGGACCGTGTCGCCGGGTCGGGCCAGCGCGGCTGCCGCCTCCACGACGCGCTCCATGGAGCCACGCTTCGCTTCAGCACTGTCGGGACCAGTCTCGTCGTCGCCGACGACGATGACCGGCACATCGGGCGCGTGTCGCGAAAGCGCCGCGGCGATGAGATCGCGGTCACGCCCGAGGAGCACGACGCCCCGCAGCCGGTTGCGCACCGCGAGCACCAGCTCGTCGAACCGGGCGCCCTTCGCCAGGCCCCCGGCGACCCAGACCACGGGCTCGTAGGCCTGGAGCGAGGACTGGGCGGCGTGCGGGTTGGTGGCCTTGGAGTCGTCGACCCAGGTGACCCCGTCGATCTCGGCCACGGTCGCGATCCGGTGCCCGTCGGGCCGGAACGACCGCAGCCCGTCGCGGACCGCGGACTGGGAGACCCCGTGGGCCCGGGCCAGCGCCGCCGCGGCGAGCGCGTTGGCGATGAAGTGCGGCGCCGGCGAGGCGAGGTCGGAGAGCGTGCACAGCTCGGCGGCGCTGGTGTCGCGCTGCTCGATGAAGGCGCGGTCGGCCAGGATGTCCTCGACCACGCCGAGCATCCCCACTCCGGGCATGCCGAGGGTGAACCCGATCGCCCGGGCGCCCTCGAGGACGTCGGCCTCCCGCACCAGCCGCTCGGTCTCCGGGTCGGCGACGTTGTAGACGCAGGCGCGCTGCACGCGCTCGTAGATGCGGCCCTTGTCGGCGGCGTACTCGGCCATCGAGGAGTACCAGTCGAGGTGGTCCTCGGCGACGTTCAGGACGGCGGCCGACTCCGCGCTCATGGAGTCGGTGTAGTGCAGCTGGAAGCTGGACAGCTCGACCGCGAACACGTCGTACGGCGCGGGGTCCATCACCGCCTCGACGATCGGCAGGCCGACGTTGCCGACCGCAACGCTGTGCAGGCCGGCGGCCCGCAGGATCGCGTCGAGCATCTGCACGGTGGTGGTCTTGCCGTTGGTGCCGGTCACGCAGAGCCAGGGGGCCTGGTGGTTCGGGTCGCGCAGCCGCCAGGCCAGCTCGACCTCGCCCCAGACCGGGATCCCGCGGGCGCGGGCCTGGGCGAGCAGCGGGGCGGACGGCTTCCAGCCGGGCGAGGTGACCACCAGGTCGACGTCGTCGGGCAGGGCCGCGGTCGCACCCTCACCCAGGCGGACGGTCGCGCCGAGCACCTCGAGGAGCTCGGCCTTCTCGCGCCGCTCGCTGTCGGGGCCGCCGTCGGACTCGTCGAGCGCGGTGACGCCGGCTCCGAGGTGGTTGAGGTTGTCGGCCGCGGCGAAGCCGGAGACACCGAACCCGGCGACGACGGCGCGGACGCCGTCCCAGGAGTCGTGGCGGCCGAGCGCCGAGACGTCGGGCCGGGTGCTCAACTGCCCGCCACCCACTCGGCGTAGAAGACGCCCAGGCCGGTCGCGACGCACAGGCCGGTGATGATCCAGAACCGGATCACGACCGTGATCTGCTCCCAGCCGAGCATCTCGAAGTGGTGGTGCAGCGGGGTCATCCGGAAGACCCGCTTGCCGGTCCCGGTCAGCCGTCGCGTGACCTTGAAGGTGGTCACCTGGATCATCACCGACAGCGTGACCGCGACGAACAGGCCGCCCAGGATGATCAGCAGCATCTCGGTACGGGTCAGGATCGCGAAGCCGGCCAGGGCCGCGCCCAGCGAGAGCGAGCCCGTGTCGCCCATGAAGATGGACGCCGGGGAGGCGTTCCACCACAGGAAGCCGAAGCAGGCGCCGGTGATCGCCGCCGCCACCACGGCGAGGTCGAGCGGGTCGCGCACCTCGTAGCAGCTCGGCCCGGGGCTGAGCTCGCAGGACTGGTTGTTCTGCCAGATGTTCACGAACGTGTAGGCGCCGAAGACCATCACGCTGGCCCCCGTGGCGAGCCCGTCGAGGCCGTCGGTGAGGTTCACCGCGTTGCTGGTGCCGGTGATGATCACCCAGAACAGCAGGATCGCCACGATCATGGGCAGGGCGAAGGCGCCGTAGTCGCGGATGAACGAGATGTGGTCCGACGCCGGTGTCTTGCCGCGGGAGTCCTCGAGCGCCGGCGAGAGCGCCAGGACGCCGAACACCACGCCGATGATGGTCTGGCCGACCATCTTCGCCTTGCTCCGCAGACCCAGGCTGCGCTGCTTGGAGATCTTGATGAAGTCGTCGAGGAACCCGACGAGACCCATGCCGACGAACAGGAACAGCAGCAGCAGGGCGGAGGCCGAGGGCATGCTCTGGGTGATCAGCTTGGCGGCGAAGTAGGCGATGACGGCGGCCAGGATGATGACCACCCCGCCCATGGTGGGCGTGCCGCGCTTGGTGTGGTGGCTGGTGGGTCCGTCGTCGCGGATCTCCTGGCCGTAGCCCCAGTTCGTGAACAGGTTGATCGCGACCCGGGTGCCCAGCAGGGAGATCAGGAGGGCCAGGCCGCCGCCCAACAGGATGGCTCTCATGGCTGCTGCACCTCGTTGTTCACCTCAGGGGTCACGGGCGTGGGTCCCTCTTCCTCGAGCAGTCCGTCGGCGATGACTTCGAGCGCGGCGCCCCGGGACGCCTTGACCAGGACCACGTCCTGGGCCGAGACATTCTCCCGCACCCACGACAGCGCCTCGGCACGCCCCGCCGTGTGGACGGCGACGCCCGACCATCCGGGCGTCACCTCGGCACCCTCGCCGATCCCCCGGGCCGGGTCGCCCACGGCGACGACCACGTCCACCCCGGCGGCGGCAGCGGCGCGGCCGACCGAGCGGTGGTCCTCGAGCGCCCCCGCCCCGAGCTCCTTCATCTCGCCCAGGACGGCGACGGTACGGCGACCACGGCGGCCACCGATGGCGACGAGCGCGTCGATGGCGGCGGTCATGGACGCCGGGTTGGCGTTGTAGGAGTCGTTGACGACGACCAGCCCGTCGGGCCGCTCGTGGATCTCCATCCGCCAGCGCGACAGGGGCTGCGCGGCGGTGAGCGCGTCGGCCACCGGGCGGAGCGACAGGCCGGCGGCGAGCGCCATCGCGGCGGCAGCAGCGGCGTTGAGGACCTGGTGGGCCCCGGACTGGGTCAGCCGGACCGGGCACCACTCGCCGGCGTACCCGAGCTCGAAGGACGGGCGGCCGAGGTCGTCGAGCTCGACGCCACGCCAGCTGACGTCACCGGCGACGCCGAACATGAGCGGGCGGGCCGCGGTCCTCCCGGCCATCGGGGCGGTGAGCTCGTCGTCTGCGTTGAGGACCGCGACGCCGTCGCCGGGCAGCGACTCCACGATCTCGCCCTTGGCGACCGCGATCGCCTCCCGGCTGCCGAACTCGCCCAGGTGGGCGGTGCCGACGTTGATCACCGCGGCCACCCGCGGCGGCGCGATCTGGCACAGGTAGGCGATGTGGCCCAGGCCCCGCGCCCCCATCTCGACGGCGAGGTACGCCGTGTCGCGGTCGGCCCGCAGCACGGTGAGCGGGACCCCGAGCTCGTTGTTGAAGTTGCCGGCGGTGGCCACGGTCGGACCCGCGGTGGCCAGCACCTGGGCGAGGTAGTCCTTGGTGCCGGTCTTGCCCTGCGACCCGGTCAGCGCCAGCACCGTCACGTCGAGGGCCTCCAGGACGTGCCGGGCCAGGCGCCCGAGGGCCGCGACCGGGTCGTCGGCCAGGACGGCCGGCACCCCGGTGGGCCGGGCGGCCAGCACGGCGGCCGCCCCGCCGTGGTGCGCACGCTCGGCGTAGTCGTGACCGTCGACCCGCTCCCCCGACACCGCGACGAAGAGGCCGCCCGGGACGGGGCTGCGGCTGTCGAGGAACGCCTCGCCGGTGACAGCGGTCGTCGGGTCCCCGTCCACGGAGCCACCGACGACGGCGGCGATCTCCTCCAGGGTCATGGCGATCATCGGGTGTCCAGCTCCTCGCGGATGCTCGTGGCGGCGACCTCGCGGTCGTCGAACGGGTGGACCACGCCGGCGACCTCCTGGCCGGCCTCGTGGCCCTTGCCGGCGACCAGCACGATGTCGCCGGGGCGAGCCCGGCGCACCGCCTCGCGGATCGCAGCCCGGCGGTCGCCGATCTCGAGGACCTCGGCGGACCCCGCGTCGGTGCCGGCGAGCACCGCCGCCCGGATCGCAGCCGGGTCCTCGGTGCGCGGGTTGTCGTCGGTGACCACGAGGACGTCGGCGAGCCGGGCCGCGATCTCCCCCATGATCGGACGCTTGCCCGGGTCCCGGTCGCCACCGGCGCCGAGCACCACGAGCACCCGACCGGACGTGAGCGGTCGCAGCGTGCGCAGCGCCGCCTCGACCGCGTCGGGCTTGTGCGCGTAGTCGACGACGACGGCGAAGTCCTGGCCGGCGTCCACCCGCTCGAAGCGGCCCGGGACGCCCCCGCCGCGGGCCAGGCCGGTCGCGACGCGGGCGGTGTCGAAGCCGACCTCCGCGCAGGCGGCCACCGCGGCCAGCGCGTTCGCCACGTTGAAGTCGCCGGGCAGCGGCACCGCGGCGTCGACGGCGAGGCCGTCGGGTCCGAGGATCGTGAAGCGCGACCCGGTGGCCTCGAGCTCCACGTCGACGGCCTGCCAGTGCGCCTCACGCCCGGTGGGCGAGAAGGTGCGGACCGGGACCGTGGCCTCCTCGACCAGCCGGCGGCCGTGCTCGTCGTCGACGTTCACGAGCCCGAGCCGGGCCCGCTCGGGGGTGAAGAGGGACGCCTTGGCGGCGAAGTAGTCCTCGACGTCGGCGTGGAAGTCGAGGTGGTCCCGTCCGAGGTTGGTGAAGACCGCGACGTCGAAGACGACCCCGTCGACCCGGCCCATCACCAGCGCGTGGCTGGAGACCTCCATCGCGCAGGCGGCCACGTGCCGCTCCCGCATCATCGCGAACAGGCCGTGCAGGTCCGGCGCCTCGGGGGTCGTGAGCGCGGTCTTCAGGTCGCTCCCCGCGACGCGGGTGCCCACGGTGCCGATCACCGCGGCCGGCACGCCGGCCTGCAGCAGGCCACCCTCGGCCAGCCGGGTGGTGGTGGTCTTGCCCTGGGTGCCGGTCACGCCGATCATCCGCAGGCCGGTCGCGGGGTCGCCGTACACACGTGCGGCCAGCCGGCCGAGCACGGCGCGGGGCTGGTCGACGACCAGGAGGGGTACGCCGCAGCGCGCGGCGTCGCTCTCGGCGCCGGCGGGGTCGGTGAGCACCGCCACCGCACCGGCGGCCACCGCCGCTGCGGCGAACTCGATGCCGTGGACGCGGGCGCCCGGCAGCGCGGCGTACAGGTCTCCGGGGCGGATCCGCTGCGAGCTCAGCGAGACGCCGGTGACCTCCGTCGACCCGAGGTCGCCGCGGGTCCGGGTCGCCGCCCCGGCCTCCAGCCAGGCGGCGAGATCGGCGAGTGGGGTCTGCAGGGGATGCTGCGGGCGCGTCGCCGCCACCAGGTCGTCGCTCAGCACGACGCGAGGTTACCGTCCGGGCGCCGACCACCTGCGAGCCCCTGCGGGCTCGTGGTGACCGTCACCACTCGACGGGCAGCCGGGACGGGTGGGTGCCGGTCGGCGGCACCGCGTAGCGGCGCAGCGCGTAGCTCATGATCTTCGAGAACGCCGGCCCCGCGACCGAGCCGCCGCCGCCGCCGTTGCCGGGGTTCTGGACCACCACGTAGACGGTGAAGCGCGGGTCGTCGGCCGGCGCGAAGCCGGCGAACGACACCGTGAACGTGCCGTCGTAGCAGCCGCACTCCTCGCCGACGCGCTGCGCGGTACCCGTCTTGCCGGCGACCCGGTATCCGGGCACGGCGGCCGCGGGGGCGACACCGACGTCGGGATCGACCACGCGCTCCATCATGTGCGCGGTGTCGCGGGCGGCCTTCTCGCTCACCACGCGGCGGGTGGTGGTGTGGTCGCTGCCGACCACGGTGCCGTCGTCGGTGATCGCCGATCCCTGGATCAGGCTGGGCGAGACCCGGACCCCGCCGTTGGCGATGGTGTTGACGGCGGCCGCCATCTGCACGGCGTTGACCGAGAGCGACTGGCCGAAGGCGATGCGGTCCTGCACCTGGTGGGTCCACTGGCTGGGGCCGGGCAGGATGCCCTTGGTCTCGCCGCGCACCCCGATGTCGGTGCGCTGGCCCAGGCCGAACCTCGTGAGGTACGAGCGGAGCTCGCCACTGTCGAACTTGTCGGCGGCCAGGACGGTGCCGATGTTGGAGGACTTGGCGATCACGCCGGCCAGGGTCAGGTGGATCAGGCCGTGCGGGAACCAGTCGTGGATCGGGCGGTCCTCGCGGTCCAGCTCGCCCGGCACCTCCAGCCGGGTACGCGGAGTGACCTTGCCGGCGTCGATGAGGGCACTCAGCGTGAGCACCTTCTCCACCGAGCCCGGTTCGTAGACGCCGCTCATCGAGCGGGCGCCGCGGTCCTCGTCGGGCGACTCCAGCGGGTGGTTCGCGTCGAACGTCGGGTCGTCGGCCTCCGCGAGGATCTCGCCGGTGCGGGTGTCCATCACGACGGCGAAGCCCGACTCGGCGCGGGAGTCCTGCACGGTCTGGGCCAGGACCCGCTGGGTGTACCACTGCAGGTCGAGGTCGATCGTGGTGCGCAGGTCGCGGCCGTCGACCGCCCTCTCGATGGTGCTCTCGCCCAGCGGGATCCGGTTGCCGCCGCCGACCTCGTAGCGCGCCGACCCGTCCTTGCCGGCCAGCTGCGCGTCGAAGGTGCGCTCCAGGCCGCCCAGGGCCTCGTCGGTGCCCATGAAACCGACGAGGTTGGCGGCCACGTCGGCCGCCGGGTAGTCGCGGATCGGGTCCGGCCGGGTGGCGATGCCCTCGAAGCCGGCCTCCTCGGCCGCGTTGACCACGTCGGTGGCCACGGTCGAGGGCACCCGGCGGGCGAGGTACTCGAAGCGGCTGTCGGTCTCACGCAGCTTCTTCAGGGTCGCGAAGTAGTCGATGTCGAGCCGGCTGGACAGGAACTTCGCCAGCTCCGGCGCATCGTCGGAGGTCATGTAGGGGTCGGCGACCACCATCTCCCCGTCGACGGAGTCGGCGAGGGGCTTGCCGTTGCGGTCCAGGATGTCGCCGCGCTCGGCCTTGAGGGCCACCTGCACCATGCCCTCGGCGGCCGCCATCGCGGCGTACGAGTTGGGGTCGATGCCCTGCAGCTGCACGAGCCGGCCCGCGAAGACCGACAGCACCATCGCGATGACCAGGAAGCCCAGCCTCAGCCGCACGTGCGCAGCGCCGCGCAGGCTGCCGCGGGGGCGGCGCAGGCCGGCGCGCTGCGGGCGGGTGGGGGGCACGGGACTCTCCGGTCTCAGCGGTGCTGGGGCAGGTGGGGCTGGTTGTTCTGGTGCTTGTGGTTCTGGTGGTTCTCGTGTGACGCTGTGTTATTTCTACCGCTCCCGTGGCCGCGGGACGCCGAGGACGCGCCGTGACCGTGGCCGTGGCCGTTTCCGAGGCCCTGGTCCGGGGCGTCGACGAACGTCGGTGCGGGGTTGAGCACGGCGGGCATCGGCGGGGCCGGCGGGAGGATCCGGACGTTCTGCGCCGGGTCCGGCGGCGTCGCGTCGCCGAGGACCTTGCCGTCGGCGAGGCTGAGGAAGGCGGGGCTGCCTGCGGTGACCATGCCCATCTTCCGGGCCTGCTCGGCCACGTGCTGGGGGTTGCGGAGCACGTCGAGCTCCATCCGCAGCGTCTGCTCCCGGGCCGAGAGCGTGCTGGCCTGGCTCTCCAGCGAGGTGGCCGCGAACGAGGCCTGTTGCATGGAGGTGTTGAACAGCAGCAGGCCGATCACCCCGCCGAGCAGGACGAGCGACACCAGGCTCACGAACGGCACCCGGGCCGCCCTGACCCGACGGCGCGGGACGACCGTGAGGCGCGCCCGCTCGACCGCCGCCTCGGCGATGCGCGGCATGCGTGAGCGGAACTGGACGGCAGGGCTGCTCATGATGCGGCTCCTCGGCTGGTGGGTGCGACTCGTTCGACGGCGCGCAGGCGGACCGACGCGGCGCGGGGGTTCTCGGCGATCTCCTCGGGCGAGGCCTTCTCCGACCCGCGGGTGACGAGCCGGAACGCCGGCTCGGAGCCCTCGGGGATGAACGGCAGGTCCTCGGGGACCTCGCTGCGGGTGGCGGCGGTGAAGGCCTGCTTGACCAGGCGGTCCTCCAGCGAGTGGTAGGACTCGACGACCACCCGGCCGCCGGTGCCGATCGCGTCGATGGCCGCGGGAAGTGCCCGGCGCAGCACCGCGAGCTCGTCGTTGACCTCCATCCGCAGCGCCTGGAAGGTGCGCTTGGCGGGGTGCCCGCCGGTACGACGCGCGGGCGCCGGGATCTCGGCGTACAGCAGCTCCACGAGGCGGGCCGAGTCGGTGAACGGCTCGACCTCGCGCTCCCGGACGATCGCGGCGGCGATCTTGCGGGCGAACTTCTCCTCGCCGTACTCCCTGAGGATCCGGGTGAGATCGGCGGCGGAGTAGGTGTTGAGGACGTCGGCGGCGGTTCGGCCGGTGGTCTTGTCCATCCGCATGTCCAGGGGCGCGTCCTCGGCGTAGGCGAACCCGCGCTCGCGGACGTCGAGCTGCATCGAGGAGACACCCAGGTCGAAGAGCACGGCGTCGACGTGCTCGAGCCCGAGCTCGGCGAGGACCTCGGGCAGCTCGTCGTAGACCGCGTGGACGCCGGTGAACCGGTCACCGAAGGGCTCCAGCCGGCGACCCGCCAGCTCGAGCGCGGCCGGGTCGCGGTCGATGCCGATGACGCGGGTCCGGGGGCTGCGGGTGAGAACCGCCTCGGAGTGGCCGCCCAGGCCGAGCGTGGCGTCGACCATGACGGCGCCCTCGTGCTCGATCGCGGGAGCCAGAAGAGCGACGACCCGGTCGAGGAGGACCGGGACGTGGCGCGGGGTGCTCATGGTCGGGGCCTACCGACCCAGGCTCGTGACGAGGAGGAGGGCGATGGCCAGGCCGACCGACGTGGCGGCCGAGAACGCCATCACGGCGGCCGCCTCCCGAGCCTGGTGACGCACCCGGCGAACCGGTGCCACTGGTGCGATGCTCATGATCTCGACCCCCCTCAAGGCAAGACGTGGTGCTCTGGTGTTCCGGCGCCCAGGAGGGCGCCGAACCGGCGATCCGCAGGACCAGGTCCCTGCCCGCTCCCCGATGGGAAGTCGTCCTCTGGAACCGGGGAAGGTGCCCCAGATGACGAAGGAAGAAGGGAGCGGGCCCGAGACCTCGCCCTGCGGATCGCCCTGTGAAGTTGTGCTCGGTGCTGGATTCGGTGGCGCTGCTGGTGCCGGCCGGGGTCAGACCCCGGGGAAGACCTCTTCACTGAGCTCGGAGAACTTCTCCTCCTGCTCCGCGGAGTACTGCTGCCAGCGCGCCGGGTCCCAGATCTCGATCCGGTTCATCACGCCGATGACCACCACGTCCCGGTCGAGCGAGGCGTACTCGCGCAACATCGGGGTGATCGTGATCCGGCCCTGCTTGTCGGGGGTCTCCTCCGAGGCACCGGCGAACAGGAAGCGCGTGTAGTCGCGCGCCCCCTTCACCGTGACCGGCGCCTCCTGGGCCCGACGGGTGAGCTCGACGAAGTCGGCCATCGGCCACACCGTCAGACAGCGCTCCTGCCCTCGAGTCACCACGAGCCCCTCCGCGAGCTGGTCCCTGAACTTGGCCGGGAGGAACAGCCGCCCCTTGTCGTCGAGCTTGGGGGTGTAGGTGCCCATGAAGAACATCGAGCACCTCCACTCCCCGTCCTTCTGTGGGCGGTCCCTCCACTTCGCACCACTTTACTCCACTTCCCCCCACGGTCAACCATGACTCGCGTGTTTCGCCGCCTGAATCCCGCGGTTCCGGGCGGGGCCTCTCCCCCGCCGGCAGCCCGTCGTACGGCGTCGGGGTTGCGGCATCTGCGCAGGTCAGCGGCGTGCGCGGCGCCGGAGCCGGTCGAAGTGGAGCGCCGGTGGGGAGAAGGGGCGCCCGTGGTGGGGGGAAGTGGAGCGGGTGGTGGAGGACGTGGGGCGCCGCGACCCGCACGAGCCTCGGGCGTCGATCTGCAACCGAACCGGGAGGCGCGTCGTCCGAACCATCAAAGAACGCGACGCGTATCTTTCCCGGACGCCCTACGGTTGGGCTTGGGGACGTCGCCGCCTGGGCGCGACGCGCAGGAACAGGGAAGGACCGCACGTGGGAACTCCGAGCACGGGAGGAGCCGACCTCGAGACCCTGGCACGGGTCGTCGGTCGGGTGCGCGCGAACATCGAGCGGGTCATCGAGGGCAAGCCGGACGTGGTGTCCTCGACCCTGGTGGTCCTGCTGGCCGAGGGGCACCTGCTGATCGAGGACGTGCCCGGCGTCGGCAAGACGATGCTGAGCAAGGCGCTGGCCCGGAGCATCGACTGCTCGGTACGGCGCATCCAGTTCACGCCGGACCTGCTGCCCTCCGACGTCACCGGCGTCTCGGTGTTCAACCAGAACACCCGCGAGTTCGAGTTCCGGCCCGGCGGGGTGTTCGCGAACATCGTCGTCGGCGACGAGATCAACCGCGCCTCGCCGAAGACGCAGTCCGCGCTCCTGGAGTGCATGGAGGAGCGGCAGGTCACCGTCGACAACACGACGTACGGGCTCGAGTCGCCGTTCATGGTGATCGCGACCCAGAACCCGATCGAGATGGAGGGCACCTACGCCCTGCCCGAGGCGCAGCGCGACCGCTTCATGGCCCGGGTCTCGGTCGGCTACCCGGTGGAGGCCGCCGAGCTCGCGATGCTCGACTCGCACACCGGGAGCAACCCGCTCGACGACCTCGAGCCCGTGACCGACGCCGCCGAGGTCCAGAAGCTGACCGGCATCGTGGGCCAGGTCTACGTCTCCGAGGCCGTGCAGCGCTACACCGTCGCCCTCACCGCGGCCACCCGGCGTTCGGAGGAGCTCACCCTGGGCGCCTCGCCCCGGGCGACGCTGCACCTGGTGCGCGCGGCGAAGGCGATGGCCGCCATCCACGGCCGCGACTACGTGCTCCCCGACGACGTGCACACCCTGGCCCGCCCGGTGCTGGCCCACCGGCTGCTGCCGAGCGTCGAGGCGGCGATGAGCGGACGGTCGACCAGTGCCATCCTGGACGGCGTCGTCGCGAGCGTGCCGGTTCCCGAGGGGAACCGTGCGTGAGGCGCTCGCCGGCCTGACCGTCCGCGGACGGGCGTTCCTGGCCGCGGGTGTCACCGCGATCGTCTGCGCGATCCTCCTCGGCCAGCCCGGGCTGACCCGGGTCGGCGTGCTCGTCCTGGCGCTGCCGCTCGTGACCGCGGCGCTGCTCGCCCGCGGCCGCTACCGGCTGGCGCTGGTCCGCACCGTCAACCCGCAGCTCGTGGCGGCCGGGCAGCCGGCGCGGGTCAGCCTGACCCTGACCAACGAGGGCCGCACCCCCAGCGGCGTGCTGCTGCTGGAGGACCACGTCCCCTACGTGCTCGGCACCCGCCCCCGCTTCGTGCTGGAGGGGATCGGCCAGGGCTGGCGCCGGCACGTGACCTACCAGGTGCGCTCCGACGTCCGCGGCCGCTTCGAGATCGGCCCGATGACCGTGCGGGTCAGCGACCCGTTCGGCCTGATCGAGCTCGGCCGCTCGTTCCGCACCACGGTCCCGCTCACCGTCACCCCCCGCACCGTCCCACTGCCCGGCATCCCGCTCGGCGGCGCCTGGACCGGCTCGGGCGACAACCGGCCGCGCGCCTTCGCGACCGGCAGCGCCGAGGACGTCACGGTGCGCGAGTACCGCCGGGGCGACGACCTGCGCCGCGTGCACTGGCGCAGCTCGGCCCGGGTCGGCGAGCTGATGGTGCGCCGCGAGGAGCAGCCCTGGCAGTCCCGGGCGACGCTCTTCCTCGACAACCGGCTGCGCGCGCACCGCGGCCAGGGCATCGCCTCCTCGCTGGAGGCGGCGGTCGCCGCCGCCGCGTCGGTGGCGGTGCACCTGAGCCACCGCGGGTTCACGGTGCGGCTGGTGACCGCCACCGGCGAGGACCCCAACAGCTCCTGGCACTACCGCGACGCGGACCTCAACACCGGCCCCCTGCTCGAGGCGCTGGCGGTCGTCCAGGCCGTGCACCACCCGCACCTCGACACCAGCTGGCTCACCGAGGGCGGGCACGGCGGGCTCACCGTGGCCGTCTTCGGCAGCATCGAGGCCATGGACGTCCCCGTGCTGCGACGGATGCAGCTGCACGCCGGCTCGGCACTGGCGATCGCGCTCGACGTCGATGCCTGGGTCTCCCCCGCGTCCGGCGCCGGCGGCTCCACCCCGGTGCTGACCCAGCAGGGCTGGCGCGCGGTGCCGCTGCGTCCCCGGGACCGGCTCGACAACGTCTGGCAGGAGCTGGGCCGCAGCGGCGCCCAGCTGTCCCGGTCCGGCGGACCGGCAGGACCCCGGGTGGTCCGGTGAGCAGCCGCCGCCGCAGCGGCCCCGGCGCGGAGGTCGTCCTCGCCGGCACCGCCGCCGCCACCACCTGGGTGGCGATGTGGTCGTGGAGCGGCTTCACGACGGTGCCGGGCCGGTTCCTCGGGCCCCTGTTCGCGCTCGGCCTCGTCGTCGCCGTCACCGGTGTGCTGGCCCGCTGGTGGCGGGTGCCGGGCCCGGCCGTGGTCGGCCTCCAGGTCGTCGTCTCCGGGCTGGTCTGCAGCACGATGCTCAGCGGCTCCCCCCTCCCTGTGGGACCCGCCTGGTCGCGCCTCGCCACGTCGTACGCCGACGCGATGGACACGGCGAGCCGGTACGCCGCGCCGGTGCCCGCCCACGTCCCCGGCGTCCACCCGCTGCTGATCCCCGGCGGCCTGGTCTGCCTGCTGCTGGTCGACGTGCTCGCCTGCACGGCGCGCCGGGTGCCGCTGGCGGGCCTGCCGCTGCTGACCATCTACAGCGTCCCGGTCAGCCTCGTGGGCGGCGGGGTCTCCTGGTGGGTCTTCGTGCTCACCGCCGCCGGCTTCATGGCCATGCTCTTCCTCCAGGAGAGCGAGCAGGTCACCCGGTGGGGACGGCCTCTTGGCCAGGATCCCGCCGAGGCCGACCCGTCGGCGTTCGGGGTGTCGACCGGCGCGGTGCGCACCAGCGCAGGGGCCATCGGCTCCGTGGCCACCGTCATCGCGCTCTTCGTGCCGCTGCTGATCCCCACCCTCGAGCTCCACCTGCTCGACGGGGGCCGGGGACCCGGCGGCGGCTCCGACATCACCATCAAGAACCCGATGGCGGACCTGCGCCGCGACCTCACCCAGGGCGAGGACATCCCGCTGCTGCGCGTCACCACCGACGACCCGAGCCCGGACTACCTGCGGATCTCGGTCCTCAACATGTTCAACGACAACGAGTGGACCTCCGGGGACCGCGACGTACCGACGAACAACCTGGCGGACGGCCCGATGCCCGGTCTCGTGGGGGTCGCCTCGACGGTGAAGCGCACCGAGTACCACTACGACGTGTCCGTGTCGTCCGACTTCTCCTCGACGTGGCTGCCCACCCAGGCGCCGATCAGCCAGATCGCGGCCGACGGCGACTGGCGCTACGACACCTCCACGATGGACTTCCTCGCCGGTGACCGGGACCTGTCCACGTCGGGGATCAGCTACTCCATGACCGGGGTGAGCCTGGACTACTCGGCCGCCGACATGGCCCGGGCGCCGTCGTCGGCCGGAATGGTGGGCAAGGACTACGTCCAGCTGCCTCCCGGCCTGCCGACGATCGTGCGGACCCTCGCCAACGACGTGACCCGGGACGCCCCCAGCCGCTACGAGAAGGCCGTCGCCCTCCAGAACTGGTTCAGCACGACCGGCGGGTTCACCTACGACCTGCACTCCTCGCCGGGCAACGGCGTCGACGACCTGGTCGCGTTCCTGACCGACGGCGACGGCGGCCGGACGGGCTACTGCGAGCAGTTCGCCGCCGCCATGACCGTGATGGCCCGGATCCTCGGCATCCCGTCCCGGGTGGCGGTCGGCTTCCTCGAGCCGCAGCAGGTCGGGCCCCACACCTTTGAGTACAGCTCGCACGACCTGCACGCGTGGCCCGAGCTGTTCTTCCCCGGATCCGGGTGGGTGCGTTTCGAGCCGACCCCGGCCGGCGCCGGCACCAGCATCCCGGACTACACCAAGCAGGACGTGCCGGTGGGCAACCCGACCCTGCGACCCGAGCAGCCGCAGCCCAGCGACGAGCTGCCGGACCGCGGGGCCAGCGAGAGCGCCAGCCCGAGCGAGTCCCCGGCAGCCGGGTCGCACTCCGACTCCGGATCCGGCTTCCCGTGGCTCCCGGTCGGCGGCGGCCTCGCCGTCGTCGCGCTGCTGGGGGTCGTGGCCCTGCTGCCGCGGGCGGTACGGCGTACCCGACGGGAGCGCCGGCTGTCTGGCGGGCCCGAGGACGCGTGGGCCGAGCTGCGCGCCACGGCGCTGGACCTCGGCGTGCCCTGGCCGGAGGGGCGCTCGCCGCGCGAGACCCGCCGACGCCTGGTGCGCTTCTTCGGCGCGCCGGTCGACGACCGGACCGCCGAGCGACCCCGGCACGGCGCCGACGTGGCACCGGAGGCCGTGGCGGCGCTGGAGCGGATCGTCCGGACCCTCGAGCTCTCGCGCTACGCGCGTGACCCGGCCACGCCCGGGCCGCTGCGTCCCGACGTCGAGACCTGCCTCGCCGCGCTGCACGGTGGCGCGTCCCGCGGGGCGCGCCGGAGGGCGGAGTGGTGGCCGCGGTCGGTGGTGGTCCGCCCCGGTCGCCCCCGTCGGGCCGCGGCCGAGGTCCCGGTCCAGGCGAGGTACGGCGGCGTCGTCGACCACGTCGGCTGATATGTAGGGATCTCCTGTCAAGGGGCAGGGTGAGGCGCCGTCGCGACTGGTTGTCGTGGCGGCGCCTCTGTTCTGGCGTGGGGTCGGTGCGGGTTCAGCGTGTCTGCGACGCGCGG
>NZ_BAAAQR010000014.1:0-165077 GCF_039531775.1 Nocardioides koreensis
CGGGGATCGATGGGTTCACTGACAGCCACCGCCGAAGCCTCGGGGCAGAAGTGTCACCACCAAGATGATTCAAAGTGTTACCGATGTCTTGATGCAGAACTGTCACCGATGTCCTGCCACATGACATTCCACATCTGTGAATGAGCGCTTGCCGACTCGAACAGGTGTTCGATAGAATCAGGTATGGACCTGGCCACCGCCCCCGACGCGCCGCCGGCGGACGCCGCGGAGACGTTGGCGTTGGCCGAGCGGCTGGTGGTCCGGCGCCGCCAGGTGGAGCTGGACGACCTGCGGGTCGCGGCGCACTGGGCCGCCCTGCACGGCAGCGACCTGCGGGAGGATCCGGGGTTCGTGCGGGGCCGGCCGGGCGCGGACCGGCTGATCAGCGTGGGCGGGGAGGGCACCCCGAAGGTGCGGGAGCTGTGCTTCCACGAGCTGGGGATCGCGCGGCAGGTGCACGCCCAGGCGGCCCGGGCGCTGGTGGCCGACGTGCTGGACCTGCGGCACCGGCTGCCGTTGACCTGGGCCCGGCTGGAGGCGCTGGCCGGGGACGCGTTCGTGGCCCGCAAGGTCGCCGCCAAGACCCGGGAGCTGCCGCTGGGGCTGGTGGGGCTGGTCGACGTCGCGGTCGCGACGGTCCTCGGCCGGGTGTCCGCGGGCCGGGTGCTGGCGATCGCCGAGGCCGCGATCATCGAGGCCGACACCGCCGGGCACGCCGAGAAGCTGGCGGCGGAACGTCGCCGCCGGTACCTGGGGCTGTCGCGGACCGACGAGCACGGGCTGCGCACCGTGATCGCCCGGGTCGCCGCCGGGGACGCGGTCTGGATCGACGCCACCGTGGACCGGGTCGCCGACCTCCTCACCACCCGACCGGACCTGCGCCCCGAGGACCCCGGGGATGACCTCACCCGGGATGAGCTCCGCGCCCTTGCGTTCGGGTGGCTGGCCCGCCCCGCCGAGCTCCTCCACCTGCTGCTGGAGGCCGCCCACACCGCCGAGCAGGACACCCAGGCTGCGGACGAGACCGATGCCGCGGAGCCCGAGCCCGAGCCCGAGGGGGTCGACCCGCTCGCGGAGTCCCGGTCCACCGCCCTGTCGCAGGAGGCGCTGGACCTGTTCCGGGCCGCCGACCTGACCACGCTGGCCCCGAGTGTGCAGCTGTTCGTGCACCTGCACCAGGAGGTGCTGGACGGCACCCCCGGGGTCGCGAGGGTCGAGGGGATCGGCCCGCACCTGCTCGAACAGGTGGTGGGTCTGGTGGCGCACACCCGGGTCACCGTCACGCCGGTGGTCGACCTGGCCGACCGGCACGCCGTGGACGGCTACGAGTTCCCCCAGGCGGTCCGGCACCGCACGAGGCTGCGGATGCCCGCCGAAGCCGCCCCCCACGCCACCCGGGTCACCGGGAACAGCCAACGCATCGACCTGGACCACCCCACCCCCTACGACCCCACCGGCCCCCCGAAGCAGACCGGCGACCACAACGCCGCCCCCCTGGGCCGCACCACACACCGGGCCAAGACCCATCTCGGCTACCGGGTCCTCCAGATCGGCGTCGACGCCTGGCTGTGGCGCACCCCGCACGGACTCTGGCGTGTCGTCGACCCCCGGGGCACCCACCCGATCAGCGACTTCGACGCCGCAGGGTTCACCAGCCCCGACCCCCTCCAGCGCAGCCTGGCCCGCCTGTGGTGGGAACACTGCGCCAGCAAGGCCGCCTGAGCGCATACTTCCGCTGTGCGATGGCTGATCAGGCTCGGTGCCGGGCTCGTGATCGTGGTGGTCACCGTCGTGGTCACGCACGTCCTGGGCCCGGGGCCGTCGGAAGCTTCCGCCGTCAGGCGCGGACGCGGCTGGCCCCGAGCTGGGTCTCAGTGTCGTCGAAGCCCACCGAGCGGTAGACCCGGATCGCCAGGTAGTCGGGGTCGGCGACCATGACGAGCGTCTCGGCGCCCATCTCGTCGAGCGCGTGCCGGCCGGCGGCGTGCACCAGCGTGCCGGCGAGCCCCTGGCCGCGGAACCCCGGGTGGGTCTTGACCTCCTGGTAGCGCGCCAGGCCGTCGGCCGAGGTGAAGATGCCCATCGAGGCGACCAGCCGCTGGTCGAGGAAGGCGCCGAACCACTGGCCGTGGCCGTTCCCGACGTTGCGCCGGTGCGCCTCGCCCCGCCGGGTGGCGAACTCCACGCTGTAGTGCTCGTCCTCGCCCTCAACGGCCAGCTCGACCTGTTGCGCCCAGTCGTCGTCACTGACCAGCGGGCGGACCTCGGCCGTCGGGTGCGGCCGAGCGGGCGGGGACACCGCGCGCGCCGTCATCACCGACGAGGCGTCGGTCTCGTAGCCCAGCTCGGCGAACGCCGCGAGGTCGCCGACGGAGCCCTCGGCCCCGTCCACGCCGAACGCCCGGTGCAGCGCGTCCGGGAACTCGCGCTCGAAGGTCTTCACCCAGTGGTCGGCCTGGCCCGGCTCCGGGGGATGTGCGAGCAGGAGGTAGTTCCCCCAGTGGAAGGTGGGGTTGGCCGGCGTCCGCACCACCAGGTGGGTGCCCCGGTCCTCGACCACGCTGCCGTCGAGCTGGAGCAGGGCGAGGTCGGTCCGGTAGCCGAGGGAGCGCAGGTGCATGCGCAGTTTCTAGCAGGCGGGGTCCACAGCGTGGGCCTACACGTCGGTGAGGGGAGTGCCCTCGTCGGCGAGTCGGTCGGGGTCGACGGTGCTGCCGACGAGACGGCGTACGACGTCGATCGCATCCCAGTCGTTGGCCTGCATGCCGGCCACGACGCGGGGGCCGTCGAGCCACCAGGCGGTGAAGACCCGGCCCTCGACATCACCGCGCAGCACCACGCGGTCGTAGGCGCCCGGGGTGGCGTGGCCGACGTACTCCATCCCGAAGTCGTACTGGTCGGTGAAGAAGTACGGCAGCGCGTCGGCGTCGGCCTGCCCGCCCATCAGGTTGGCGGCCGCGACCTTGCCGTGCTGGATCGCGGTGTCCCAGTGCTCCACCCGCAGGGACGTGCCGAGCACGGGGTGGTCGGCGTTGGCCACGTCGCCGGCGGCGAAGACGTCCTCGTGCGAGGTGCGCAGGTGCCGGTCGGTGCGGATGCCGTTCTCGACGACGAGCCCGGCGGCGTCCGCGAGCTCGGTGTTGGGCTGGACCCCGACACCCACCAGCAGGTGGTCGACCACCATCGTGCTGCCGTCGGCGAGCCGCACGTGCACCTCGTCGCCGGACCGGCTGATGCCGGTGACCTCGGCGCCGGTGCGCAGGTCGATGCCGTGCTCGCGGTGGAGCTCGGCCATCACGCCGGCCACCTCCGGGCCCAGCACCCGCAGCAGGGGGAGGTCGAGCGACTCCAGGACCGTGACCTCCGCGCCCGACATGCGCGCCGCGGCGGCCGCCTCGAGCCCGATCCACCCGCCGCCGATGACGCCGAGCCGGAAGCCCTCGCCGAACCGGCGACGCAGGTCGACCGAGTCGTCCATCGTGCGGAGGTAGCCGACCGAGGCGCCGCTGTCGTCCGCCAGCGCCAGCCGGCGTGGCCGCGCGCCGGTGGCGAGCAGCAGCCGGTCGTAGGGGATCGACTCGCCGGCGGCGAGGATCCGGCGCCCGGCCAGGTCGAGGCTCTCGACGTGGGTGGCCGTGCGCAGGTCGACGGCGTGGTCGGCGTACCAGCCGACGTCCTTGAGGATCGCGCTGTCGGCCTCCTTCTCGCCGAGCAGCACCGACTTCGAGAGTGGCGGTCGCTCGTAGGGCGGGTGCGCCTCGTCGGCGACCACGGTGATCTCGCCGTCGAAGCCGCGGTCACGGAGCTCCACCACGGTGGTGCCGGCGGCCAGGCCGCCGCCGACCACCACGATCCGGTCACTCATCGGGTGCCTCCTCGGGTCAGGGCCAGGAACTCGGCGCGGCTGGAGGGATCCTCACGCAGGGCACCCCGCAGCGTCGATGTCACGGTACGCGCCCCCTCGGCACGGGCGCCCCGCAGCGACATGCACGAGTGCTCGGCCTCGATCACCACGCCGACGCCCACCGGGGCCAGCCGCTCCTGCAGGTGGTCGGCGATCTGGGTGGTCAGCCGCTCCTGGGTCTGCGCGCGACGCGCGAAGAAGTCGACCAGCCGGGCGAACTTGGACAGCCCTAGGATCCGGTCGTCCGGCAGGTAGCCGACGTGGGCGACCCCGACGAAGGGGAGCAGGTGGTGCTCGCACAGGGATCGGACCGGGATGTCCTGCACCAGGACCAGCTCGTCGTACCCGGCGCTGTTGGCGAAGGTCGTCAGGTCGAAGTCGGGGACCGTGAGCATCTCGGCGTACGCCGCGACCAGGCGCCGCGGCGTCTCCAGCATGTCGTCGCTGTCGACAGGCAGCCCGAGGGCGGCGAGCATGGTCCCCGCCGCGGCCTCGGCGGCGTCGAGGTCCACGTCCGGCGCCGGCCGTGCCACGCGCTGCCGCCAGTGGCTGCGATCGACGGTCTCGTGGGCGAGGCTCCCGGTGGATGCCAGGTGGCTCATGAGGCTTCCCCAATCTTCTAAAAGTCAGTAATGTGAACGTTAGAGACTGGTGGCAACCACCGTCAAGACCCGGGAGGCGCGGACGATGGACGACGAGATCGAGGCGATCGCGGCGCTCGGCGACCCGGTCCGCCGCAAGCTCTACGAGGTGGTGGTCGCCGAGGGGCGGCCGGTCGGTCGCGAGGAGGCAGCCGCGGGCGCGGCCGTGCCGTTGCACACGGCGCGCTTCCACCTCGACCGGCTGGTCGAGGAGGGCCTGCTCGAGGTCGAGTACCGGCGGCTGACGGGTCGCAGCGGTCCCGGCGCCGGCCGTCCGGCCAAGCTCTACCGGCGGTCCGCGCGCGAGGTCGCCGTGTCGCTGCCCCGGCGCAACTACGACTTGGTCGGCTCGATCCTCGCCGCCGCCGTCGAGCGGAGCCTCGAGGGCGGCGAGCTGGCCGAGGCGCTGCGGCAGGAGGCACGTGCCCGCGGCCGGAAGGTCGGCACGGCGTACGCCGAGTCCGCGGGCGCCGAGCTCGAGCGCACCGCGACCGCGCTGGCCGGTGAGGGGTTCGAGCCGACGGTCGCCGACGAGGAGGTGTGCCTGCGCAACTGCCCCTTCGACTCGCTCGCCCGGGCCCACACGCAGCTCGTGTGCGGGGTCAACCTCGGGTTCGTCGGCGGGGTGGTCGAAGGGCTGGGGTGCTCGGGGGTCGAGGCGCGTCTGGCCCCGGCCGAGGACCGCTGCTGCGTGGTCGTCGCCGCGCACTGACGTGCCGGCGCTCCCCGCCGGCGTGGCACCATTCGGCGGATGGACTCCGAGATGCGCACCTACCGCACGGGCGGGCAGGAGACGGTCCGCGACCTCACCCGCGACTGCTCCGACTTCGTCGACGGACGCGGGGACGGGCTGCTGCACGTCTTCGTGCCGCACGCCACCGCCGGGATCGCGATCATCGAGACCGGCGCCGGCAGCGACGAGGACCTGCTGGCGGCGCTGGGCGACCTGCTGCCCGCGGACGACCGGTGGCAGCACCGGCACGGGAGCGAGGGGCACGGCCGGTCGCACGTGATGCCGGCGCTGGTGCCGCCGTACGCCACCGTCCCGGTCCTCGGTGGACGCCTCATGCTCGGCACCTGGCAGAGCGTGTGCCTGGTGGACCTGAACGTCGACAACGCCGAACGTCAGGTCCGGCTGAGCTTCCTGGGGGCGGCGTGAGCTCGTTCGAGATCCGGCCGGAACAGATGGTCGACCGCACCGCCGTGCGCGCCGTGGTCGAGGCCGCCTTCGGCGAGCAGGGGTTGGTGGTCGCCGACATGGTCGACGCCCTGAACGCCGCGCAGCGAGCGGAGCTGAGCCTGGTCGCGGAGGTGGACGGGGCCGTGGTCGGCCACGTGCAGCTGAACCACTCGTGGGTCGACGCCCGTGAGCGCCTCGTCGACGTGCTCGTGCTCAGCCCGCTCTCGGTCGCCCCGGACCGGCAGCGCGGTGGTGTCGGCACCGCCCTGGTCGCGGCCGCGCTCCAGGCCGCCGAGACCGCAGGGAGCCCGGCCGTGTTCCTGGAGGGCTCGCCGGCGTACTACGGCGCCCGGGGCTTCAACCGCGCCAGCGAGCTCGGCTTCGTCCGGCCCTCGGTCCGGATCCCGGTCGCGGCGTTCCAGGTCGCGCTGCTCTCGGCGCACGAGCCGTGGATGACCGGGCAGCTCGTCTACTGCGACCCGTTCTGGGCGGCCGACTGCGTCGGCCTCCGGGACCCGGACCTCGCCGAGCTCGAGGCGCGCTTCGCCTGACAAGGCCCGGAGGGCTGATCGGCCCTAGCCACCCCCCCGGCAGCCGGCGAAGCATGATCCTCGGAGCCTCGGTGAGGCGGGCGCCGGGCAGAGATGGA
This sequence comes from Nocardioides koreensis, assembly GCF_039531775.1. NCBI lineage: Bacteria > Bacillati > Actinomycetota > Actinomycetes > Propionibacteriales > Nocardioidaceae > Nocardioides > Nocardioides koreensis. The sequence goes on from NZ_BAAAQR010000014.1 coordinate 6,375, forward strand.
GGAAGCAATGTCGAAGGCATCGAGGACGACGGCGTCGGAGAGCGTCGAGGTCGAGGGCTACGAGGGTCACTTCGAGAACATGGACGACGGCTACACGGTGGCGTTCGAGAGGTACACCGCCGACGTCGACCTGACACCGTTCTTCAGCGGCCTGCCGGACGACCAGTGCCAGTGCGCGCACTGGGGATACGTGGTCGCGGGGAAGGTCACGTTCCACGGCAAGCAGGGCGACGAGACGTTCGAGGCGGGCGACGCCTACTACATGGGGCCGGGGCACACCCCGGAGCTCTACGCCGGCACCGAGGTCGTCGAGTTCAGCCCGACCCAGCAGCTGCAGCAGACCATGGAGGCGGTCACCCGGAACATGGAGAAGGTGTCGCACTAGCTACCCGAGCAGCCGACGGGCAAGGTCCACGTGGAAGGTGACGGCCAGGAGCAGGTCGTCGATGTGGACGCGCTCGTCGGCGTTGTGGAAGCCCGCGGTGAGCACCTCGGCCGAGGTGGACCGGAACGGGCTGAAGCCGTACGCCGTGGGGGTCCCGGCCGCGCGCAGGTAGACCGAGTCGGTGAAGCCGGTGCTGATGACCGGCAGCGGCAGCGCGTCGTCCCCGCCCGCCCGGAGCACCTCGGTGAGGGCCGTCATGAGCGGGGTGTCCGCGGCTGAGGCGCTGCCGGCGACCAGCTGCTCGGGCCACTCCAGCTCGTAGGCGAGGTCCGGGCCGAGCCGGGCTCGGACCTCGCGCTCGACGTCGGTCTCCGTCGTGCCCGGCAGGATCCGGCAGTCCAGCTCCATCGACGCGCGCGCGGGCATCACGTTGCGCGTGGTCGACCCGGCCAGCAGCGTCGGCGCCATCGTCGTACCGACCAGGGCCGGGAGCGAGTGGGCGAGGACCGGGTGCAGGGCGGCCGCCCGGGCGATGGCCTGCTCGAGGTCGGTGACCGGCTCGCCCAGCAGCAGCTCGAGCGTGCGGTCCACGAGTGCCGAGGGTGTGCGGCTCGGCATGCCCCGGCCTACGCGGCGCAGCAGCTCGCCGAGCAGTGGTGCGGCGTTGTCCCCGACGCTGGGCGTGGAGGCGTGGCCGGCCTCGCCGACCGCGACCACGCGCACCGGGTAGGTGCCCTTCTCGCCCACGCTGACGGTCTGCACGGTGCGTCCGTCGGGCAGCGGCAGCCGCTCGCCACCGCCCTCGTTGATCGCCAGGTCCGGCCGGATGTCCGGCCGGGCCTCGAGCAGCCAGCGCATGCCGACGTCGGCGGTGCCGTCCTCCTCGTCCGCGACCGCGAGGAGCCACAGGTCGCCCCGCGGCCGGAACCCGGACCGTGCCAGCTCGGCCATCGCCACCGCGCGCGCCGCCACCTCGTTCTTCATGTCGATGGCGCCGCGCCCCCACAGGAAGCCGGCCTCGTCGACGACCGCGGCGAACGGGGGATGGGTCCAGTCGCGCGGGTCGGCCGGCACCACGTCGGTGTGGCCGACGAAGGCGAGCGAGGGCGCCTCCCCGGTGCCCGGGATCCGCGCCACCAGGTTGGCCCGGTCCGGGTCGCGGGCGACCAGCTCGCAGTCGACCCCGGCGTCCGTGAGGTGGTCGAGCAGGTACGCCGCCGGGCCGGTCTCGTTGCCCGGCTTGCGGCCGAGCGCGGCCTCGGGAGCGTTGCTGGTGTCGAAGCGGACCAGCTGACGGGTGAGCTCGACGACCTCCTCGTGCAGCGGGTTCACCGGGCCACCGGCCCACCATGGACCCCCAACCGGTCGAGCACCCAGGCCAGCACCTCGGCCTCGTAGGCCAGGTGCCCGAACCGGCCGGACGGTCCGACGTGGGCGCCGGCCCCGGTCTCGCAGCGGAACAGGCAGCGGGGCGACCACTCCGGGTCGCTCGCGCGCAGGGCGGCCACCCACTTGGCGGGCTCGCGGACCATCACCCGCGGGTCGTGCACGGCTCCGGTGACCAGCAGGTCGGGGCGGCCGCCGGCGGGGGGCAGGTTGTCGTAGGGGGAGTAGGCCAGCATCCAGTCGAACTCCTCGCGCTTGCGCGGGTCGCCCCACTCGTCCCACTCGGTGACGGTCAGGGGCGTGGCGGCGTCGAACATCGTCGTGACCACGTCCACGAACGGCACCTCGGCCACCACGGCGCGCCACCGACCGGGCCGCTGGCTGAGGACGGCGCCCTGGAGCAGGCCGCCGGCGCTCAGGCCGCGCGTGGCGATCCGGGTCCCGTCGACCAGCCCGTCGAGGCCATCGGCCACCGCCAGGTGGTCGGAGAAGGTGCGGTGCTTGTGCTCCAGACGCCCGTCGAGCCACCAGCCGCGGCCGCCCTCGCCGCCGCCCCGGACGTGGGTGTGCACGTAGACGACGCCCCGGTCCAGGATGCTCGGCAGGGCCGGGTCCCAGTCCGGCTCCTCGGTCGCCTCGTAGGCGCCGTAGCCGTAGAGCAACGCCGGCGCGGTCCCGTCCAGGCGCGTGTCCCGGTGCCGGATCACGGTGGCGGGCACGAGCGTCCCGTCCGGCGCCGGGAAGCTCATCCGCTCGGTGACGTACCGGGTCGGGTCGTGCCCGGGCGCCCCCTCCCGCAGCCGGTCCTCGACCTTCCCGGAGGCGAGGTCGACGTCGGACCACACCGGGGGCTCGACGTGGGCCCGGTCCGTCACGGTCACCGCGGAGGCGTCGTACGCAGTGTTGCGGGCGAGGTGGACCGCGCCGGCGGGGAACCGGCTGGCCAGCACGGTGCCGGGGCCGGCCAGGTCGTCGGCGGGGACGATCCGGAGCCGGTGCTCGGAGCCGCTGCGCAGGCTCATCACGACGTGCCCGGCGAACGCGTCGACCCGCTCGAGGCGCTCGGCGGGGTCCTCGGGCCGCACCTCACGCCAGGTGCGGTGGTCCTGGTCGGCGTCGAGCGGCACCGGGCAGTCGACCAGGCGGAACTCCGGCGCCTCGTCGTTGGTCACCAGCAGCAGCCGTCCGGGACCGGTCTCGTCGCGGACGTGCTCGGCGCGGTACAGCACGCCGCGCCGGCGGCCGCCGACCGATCGCGCCGGCGACTCGGGGGAGTGGGCGTCGACCGCCCAGGTCTCGCCGGTGTCCCGGCTCTCGGCCAGGATCAGGACCACGTCGCCGCTGCGACTCTGCCGCAGGGTGAGCTCGAACCGCTCGTCCGGCTCGACCAGCACCCGCACGTCGTCCTCGACCGGGGTGCCGAGCCGGTGCCGCCACACCTCGTGCGGGCGGTAGGCCTCGTCGTGGACGGTGTAGAAGAACCAGGCCGAGTCCGCGCTCCACGCGCCGCCGTAGTAGCTGCGCGGCACCACGTCATCGAGGTCGGCGCCGGTGCGCAGGTCGCGGAACCGCAGGGTGAACACCTCGTCGCCGGCGGTGTCGACGGAGTAGGCGAGCAGGTCCTCGTCGGGGCTGACCAGGGTCAGGCCGAGGTCGAGGTAGCCGCTGTCGTCGGCCAGCGAGCCGATGTCCAGCACGACCTGCCCTGATAGCAGTGGGGTGCGGTTTTCGTCGCGTGACCCGCCTTCGAAGTCCGGATTCGGTATCGAATCGGTCTCGGAGCCATGGATTTCTCTGACCAACTGACCGTAGTCACTTCCCGCGAGGTGCCGGGTGTAGTAGGAAAACCTCGAACGCCGCCACGTCGGTGAGACGTCGGCGTCCGGAACTCGGGACACCATCTCGGCCTTAACGGTGGAGACAAGGGAGTGCAGATGCGCACACGCAGAGTCGTAGAAGGCCCGTTCGGCGGCCAGGTTCTCCAGCAGGTCCGACGTCGAGTGGCGCATCCAGTGGTAGGGATCCGGGCGCGTCACGCCGTGCTCGCAGTGCTCGAACGACTCGCGTCGGGCCACCGGAGGTCGGGTCATGGCGGTCAACGTACTCCCGTGAGCCTGCTGGCGGCGGCCGGCCTGACGGCAGCCTTCCTGACGCCGGGGCTCGCCCTGGGCGGGGCCGCTGCCCCGGCGACCGCCGCCGACAAGACGACCTTCACGCTCGGGATCCTCAGCGAGGTCGACTCGTTCAACCCCTTCCTCGGCGTCCAGTCGGAGGCCTACGAGGCGTGGGCGCTCAACTACGACTTCCTGGTCGGCTACTCGATGAAGGACATCTCGCCCGAGCCGGAGCTGGCCACGAAGTGGTCCCACTCCGACGACGGGCTGACCTGGACCCTCACCATCCGCGACGGCGTGAAGTGGTCCGACGGCGAGCCCCTGACGGCCAACGACGTCGCGTTCACGTTGAGCCGGATCATCGACGACGGTGGTCCCTGGGCGGTCAACTACGGCACCTACCTCAAGGGCGCAACCTCGGCGACCGCGACGGACGACACCCATGTGGTGCTCAAGCTGAGTCAGCCGATCGCCTCGCTCCCGCTCCTCCCCATCCCGATCGTGCCCGAGCACATCTGGAAGAACGTCAACGTCGACGACCTCAAGAGCTACGCAGCGGAGCCCGAGAACGGCCAGCCCGTGGTCGGCTCGGGCGCCTTCACGCTCGTCGAGGGCACGGCGGGTGGCTCGACGTACCGCTTCGAGAGGAACCCCAACTACTGGGGTCCGACCCCGCACATCGACGAGGTCGTGATGCAGGTCTACAAGAGCGCGGACCCGATGGTCCAGGCGCTCATCAAGGGCGAGATCGACTTCGCCGAGGACATCTCCCCCCTGCAGGTCAAGTCGCTCGAGGGGAAGCCGGGGATCACGGCTCACTTCGGCAACGGGGTCTACTTCGACGAGATCGCGTTCAACACCGGCGCCGTCGACCCCGAGACCGGCCAGCCGAAGGGGGACGGCAACCCGGCGCTGAAGGACCCGAAGTTCCGGCATGCGCTCGGCTACGCGATGGACAACCAGCTGATCGCGGACAAGGTCTACCAGGGCGCCGCGGAGCCAGGACAGACGATCATCCCGCCGTCCTACTCCGAGTGGAGGTGGGAGCCACCGGAGGACCAGGCGTTCACGTTCGACCTGGACAAGGCCGGCCAGCTGCTCGACGAGGCCGGCTACAAGAAGGGGTCCGACGGGCTGCGGACGATGCCGGACGGGTCCCCGCTGGGGACCCTGCGGCTCGCGGCCCGCAGCGACGCGACATCGGACACCTCGATCAACACCATGGACTACTTCAAGGAGTGGCTCGACGAGCTCGGCATCAAGGCCGAGGTGGTCCCGTACACGTCCGGCCGGCTCACCGAGGTGATCCTCGACGGCAACTACGACGCCTTCGAGTGGGGCTGGTACGTCGAGGCCGATCCCGACGGAGTGCTCAGCTACTTCACCTGCGACGCGCGTGGCGCCCTGTCCGACTCGTGGTACTGCACCAAGAAGTACGACCGGATGTACGAGCAGCAGCACGTGGAGATGGACCACGACAAGCGCGTGGCCATGGTGACGAAGATGCAGCAGATGATCTTCGAGGCCTCGCCTTACCTGGTCACCGTCTACATCACGACCGGCGAGGCGGTACGCAGTGACCGGTTCGCGTGCTTCCAGCCCCAGCCCGACCCGGGCGGCGTCTGGCTGATCCAGTACGGCGGGCACAACTACACGGCGATGCGGCCGGCCGACGAGGCCGGTGACTGCGACGGGGTGACGAGTGCCATCGGCGCGACGGCCCCCTCGGACAGCGGCGGCTCGAGCTCGACGTTCTGGATCATCACGGGCGGCGCCGTGGTCGTCCTGGCAGCAGCGGGCGGGGTCGTGCTCGTGCGTCGTCGCGCGACGGTCGGCGAGCGCGAATGAACCACCCCACGAAAAGACTCGCTCCGCTCGCTTTCCGCGGGGACCCCGAATGAGCCTCGCCACCGCGACCGAGAGCAGCGTTCTCCCGCAGCCGCGCGCGAGGCACCACGGGTACGGCAGGTATGTCCTGACGAAGGTCCTCGGTGCGGTGGGCAGCCTCGCCTTCATGCTGGTGCTCAACTTCTTCCTGTTCCGGGTGATCCCGGGCGACCCGGCGCGCACGCTGGGCCGCGGACGGTTCACGAACAAGGAGCAGATCGCGGAGTTCAACAAGACCTACGGTCTGGACGAGTCGCTGCCCCAGCAGTTCCTGACCTACCTGACGAACCTGGCGCACGGTGAGCTGGGCATCTCCCTGAAGTACCGCGCCCCCGTCTCGGAGCTGATCGTCGACCGGATGTGGCCGACCATCCTGCTGGTCGGCACCTCCACGGTCCTGGCCACGCTGATCGGCGTCTGGCTGGGCATCCGGGGGGCCTGGAAGCGGGGCGGCACCTTCGACAAGGCGTCCACCGGCACCTCGCTCACGCTCTACTCCATGCCCGAGTGGTGGCTCGGGCTGCTCCTGATCGCTGTCTTCGCGGTCGGCTGGGGCCCGATCCCCGGGATCTTCCCGACCGGCGGGCTGCACTCGGTCGACGCAGATCCCTCGTCGCTGTCGGGCGTGCTGGACACGGCCTGGCACCTCACACTGCCCGTCATCACCCTGACGCTGGCCTACCTCGCCGACTACTCGCTGATCATGCGCAGCTCGATGCTCGACGAGCTCGGCGAGGACTACCTGACCACCGCCAGGGCGAAGGGGCTCCGCGACATCGTCGTGCGCAACCGGCACGCCGTGCCCAACGCGCTGCTGCCGACCACGACGGTCATCGCCCTCAGCATGGGTTACATCGTGGCCGGGGCGATCACCGTCGAGACCGTCTTCTCGATCCCGGGTCTCGGCCTCCTCGGCGTCGACGCGCTCGAGGTCCCCGACCTCTGGCTGCTGCAGGGGGTCTTCCTGGTCGCGTCCGCGGGCGTCATCCTGGCGAACCTGGCCGCGAACCTGCTCTACGGGGTCCTCGACCCGCGGGTGCGGACATGAGCGCCAACGCGGGCCCGGTTCTCTCCGCACGCCAGCTGGCCCGGCGGCGGCGGCGAGCCAGCCTCGCCCGGGGCTGGGCACTCTTCCGCCGCAAGCGGTCCGGAGTGGCCGGGCTCGCGATCCTGGCGGTCTTCGTCGTCCTCGCGCTGGCCGCGCCGGTGCTGGCCTCGTCCGAGGGCCTCCAGGTGACCAAGGCGACCGGCGGCGTGCTGGAGCCGCCGTCCTCGGAATACTGGCTCGGCACCGACGACCAAGGCCGCTCGGTGCTGACCCTGCTGCTGTGGGGCGCCCGGATCTCGCTCCTCGTGGGGCTGGCCGCGACCCTGATCTCGATGGTGATCGGCACGCTGGTGGGGCTGACCTCGGGCTACTTCGGCGGCTTCGCCGGGGGAGCCCTGTTCCGGGTGACCGAGTGGTTCCTGGCGATCCCGTTCCTGCCGGCGGCCATCGTCCTCGCGACCGTGCTCGGCCGCTCGCTGTTCAACATCGTGCTGGTCATCGGGATCACCTCCTGGCCCAGCACGGCCCTGCTGATCCGCGCCCAGACCCTGTCGATCAAGGAGCGGCCCTACCTCGAGCGGGCCCGGGTCCTGGGTGCCGGTCGATGGCACCAGATGAGCCGGCACGTGCTGCCCAACGTGATGCCGATGGTCTTCGCCAACACCACGCTCACCGTGGCCATCGCGATCCTGACCGAGACCACGCTGAGCTTCCTCGGGCTCGGCGATCCCACCCGGGTGTCATGGGGCTCGATGCTCGACGACGCGTTCTCGGTCGGCGCCATCACCACCGGGGCGTGGTGGTTCATCGTGCCGCCGGGCGTGTGTGTCGTGCTGGTCGTGCTCTCCTTCACCCTGATCGGGCAGGCGCTCGAGGAGGTCCTCAACCCCCGGCTGAAGGGACGCTGATGACCGACCTGCTGAGCATGCGTGGAGTGTCGGTGACCTACCGGACCGAGACCGGTGACGTCCCGGCTGTCCGTGACGTCGACCTCGAGCTCGCCAGCGGCGAGATCGTCGGTCTCGCGGGGGAGTCGGGCTGCGGCAAGTCCACGCTGGCGAGCACGATCCTGCGCCTGCAGCCGCAGACCGCGACGGTCACCGGCGAGGTGCTCTTCGAGGGCCGCGACGTCCTCACCATGGGGTGGGGCGACCTGCGCGCCCTGCGCTGGGCCGGCGCGTCCATGGTCTTCCAGGGCGCGCTGCACTCGCTGAACCCGGTGCGCCGGGTCGGCGACCAGATCGCGGAGCCGATCCGGGTGCACACGCCCGAGGTGCCCGACGAGCAGGTGCGGGCGCGGGTGGGAGAGCTGCTCGAGCAGGTGGGCATGCCGGCCGTCCGGGCGCGCGCCTACCCCCACCAGCTCTCGGGTGGGCAGAAGCAGCGGGTGATGATCGCGATGGCGCTGGCCTGCCGGCCCCGACTGATCGTGGCCGACGAGCCGACCACAGCGCTGGACGTGATGGTGCAGGCCCAGGTGCTGGACGTGCTCTCCGCCCTCGTGCACGAGCTCGGCGTCGGCATGCTGATGATCAGCCACGACCTCTCCGTGCTCGCCGAACTGTGCGACCGGATCGTGGTGATGTACGGCGGCCGCGTCATCGAGACCGGCCCGTCGAAGATGGTCTTCGGCGAGGCCCTGCACCCGTACGCCGACGCCCTGTCCGCAGCGTTCCCCCGCGTGGGCGACCGGGCGGCCCGGTTCGCGCCCTCCGGGCTGCCGGGTGACCCACCCGACCCGGCGGCGCTCCCCCCGGGCTGCGCGTTCGCGCCCCGGTGTCCGCGCGCGATCGAGGACTGCACGCTGGCGGTGCCCGAGCTGCTCTCGTTCGGCGACGACCGGTCGGCCGCCTGCATCCGGTTGGCGGAGGTGTCATGACCGGTCCGCAGCTGGAGGCGCACGGCGTCAACGTCGAGTTCATCACCCGGGGCGGCCAGGTCGCCCGGGCGCTCGACGGCGTCGACCTGCGGGTCGGCGCCGGCGAGATCGTCGCGCTGGTGGGGGAGTCCGGCTCCGGCAAGACCACGGTGGCTCGCACCATGCTGGGCCTCGAGCGCCCGGCCTCCGGGCGGATCGTCTTCGACGGGGAGCCGCTGAGCTACTCCACCCGCGCGCTGCGCAGGCTGCGCCGCCGGGTCCAGATGGTGCTCCAGGACCCCGCGGGCGCGCTCAACCCGCGTCAGACGGTCTACGAGTCGGTGGCCGAGGGCCTGCGCCTGCACGGCATCGTGGCGAAGGACCCGGAGCGGCGCACCGAGGCCGAGCTGGTCGCCGCCGCGATGTCCTCGGCCGGGCTGCGGCCCCCGGAGGCGCTCTTCCTGCGCTACCCGCACGAGCTCTCGGGCGGCCAGCGCCAGCGGGTCCTGATCGCAGGTGCGCTGGCCCTCGGTCCCGAGCTGCTGGTCGCCGACGAGCCGGTCTCGAGCCTGGACGCCTCGATCCGCGGCGAGATCCTCGCCCTGCTGCTCCGGCTGCGCGAGGAGCTCGGGCTGGGCGTGCTCGTGGTCACCCACGACCTCGGCCTGGCGTGGAACATCGCGGACCGGATCGCGGTCATGTACCTCGGCCGGATCGTCGAGGCGGGCCCCACCGAAGAGGTCCTGCAGGCGCCGCAGCACCCCTACACGCAGGCGCTGCTCTCGGTCGTCCCGGAGATGGAGGAGCTGCGCCCGGTGGTGCTCACCGGCGAGATCCCGGACCCGACCAGGATCCCGGGCGGCTGTCGCTTCCACCCACGCTGCCCCGCGCTGCAGGACGGGACCGCCGCCGCCGAGGGCGTCGACGACCGCTGCCGCGAGCAGCCGCTGGAGATCCTTCCCGACGACACGGTCGGGCACCACGTCGCCTGCCACCTCGCGCGGCTGCGCAACTCCACCGGCCCCCGGACATCCCCGGAGAGTCGGAGCCTGGCGTGAGTCCGCTGCAGGCCGCGCTGCCCCGGGAGATGTACGTCGACCGGGACGCGTGGCTGCGCGAGCGCGACCGGGTGCTGTACGCCGAGTGGTTCTGCGTCGGACGCACCGGCGACCTCGGCCTGGCCGAGGGTGGCCGGGTCGCGGTCGTGGACGTGGCCGGCGAGTCCGTGCTGGTGACCCGGGACGACGACGGCGCGCTGCACGCGGCGTACAACGTCTGCCGGCACCGCGGCTCCCAGCTCTTCCCGACCCCGGCCGGCGCCGGGCCGACGTGCGCGGCGGTGGGCGCGCTTCGCTGCCCCTACCACTCCTGGACCTACTCGCTGGCCGGCGAGCTGCTCCGTTCCCCGCACACCGACGACATCGACCCGGCGGACTTCTCGCTGCACCCGGTCGGCGTGGAGGAGTGGGCGAGCTTCCTCTTCGTGCACCTCACGCCCTCGTCGGCGGCCCCGATCGGCGCCGTGCTGGAGCGGGCGGCGACCCACCTCGCCAACTACGCCATGGGCGCGCTGGTCACCGGACACACGCTGACCTACGAGGTGGCCGCGAACTACAAGGTGGTCGCCGAGAACTACAACGAGTGCTACCACTGCGGGCCGGTCCACCCCGAGCTCACCCGGCTGGTGCCGGCCTTCGGCGGCGGCGGTGCCGGGCTGGGCTGGGAGGACGGGATCCCGCACCGCGAGGGCGCGTGGACCTTCACGACGACCGGCACCACCACCCGGGCGCCGCTCCCGGGTCTGTCCGAGGCCGAGCGCAGCCGGCACAAGGGCGAGCTGGTGCACCCCAACCTGATGCTCTCCTGCTCCGCGGACCACGTGGCGGCGTTCGTGCTGCTGCCCCAGGACGTGGACCGCACCCGCATCGACTGCCACCTGCTCTTCGCGGCCGACGCGGTCGCCGACCCCGGGTTCGACCCCTCCGACGCCGCCGACCTGTGGGACCTGGTGAACCGGCAGGACTGGGCGATCTGCGAGTCCGTGCAGCGCGGGATGTCGTCGCGCAGCTACACGCACGGCTGGTTCGCGCCGATGGAGGACGACAGCGCGGACATCCGGCGGTGGCTGCTGCCGAGGCTGGCGCAGGATCCCGGGCCCACCGGTGGCTGAGTCCTGCGACTTCGTCGTCATCGGCCTCGGTGCGCTCGGCAGCGCCGCGGCCCACCAGCTGGCCCGGGGCGGCCACTCCGTCGTCGGGCTCGAGCGCTTCGAGCTGGGGCACCACCGCGGCGCCAGCCACGACACCAGCCGGATCCTGCGGCACAGCTACCACACGCCGGAGTACGTCCGGCTCACCCAGCAGGCGTACGACGACTGGGCGCGGCTGACCGCGGACAGTGCCGGTCTGGGCGGGGGTGAGGAGCTGGTCACCACCGTGGGCGGGCTCGACCTCTTCCCGCCGGACCCGGCGATCCCAATGGCCGACTACGTCGACAGCCTGACCGAGGTCGGCATCGACTTCGAGCTGCTCGGCGTGGACGGGGTCCACGAGCGCTGGCCGCAGTTCCGGCTCCCCGAGGGGACGTCCGGGCTGTTCCAGGAGGCGGCCGCGATCGTGCCGGCGGGCCGCGGCACCCGCCTGATGCAGCAGCTCGCGGTCCGGCACGGCGCGGTCCTGCGCGACCGGTCGCCGGTCACGGGCATCCGCGACCTCGGCCCCGCCGGCGTGGAGGTCGGGGCCGGCGGCACGGCGTACCGCTGCCGGGGCGTGGTCGTCTGCGCGGACGCCTGGACCAACGACGTGCTCGCCGGCCTGGGCCACCGGGTGCCGCTGACCGTGACCCTGGAGCAGGCGACGTACTTCGCCCCCGACCGGCCGGCGCTGTTCGAGCCCGGCCGACTGCCGCTGTGGATCTGGATGGACGAGCCGTCCTTCTACGGGTTCCCCTGCTACGGCGAGCCGACGGTCAAGGCCGCCCAGGACTGCGGCGGGCCGGTCGTCGACCCGGACCGGCGCACCGACGACGTCGACCCGCAGCTGCTCGCGCTGCTGGCCGACCACGTGGCCCGGGTGCTGCCCGGCGCGGGCCGGCCGGTGCGGTCGCTGCGCTGCCAGTACACGCTCACCCCCGACCGGGACTTCGTGATCGACCGGGTGCCGGGGCACGAGTCGGTGGTGGTCGGGCTGGGGGCGGCGCACGGGTTCAAGTTCGCGCCGACCTTCGGGCGGCTGCTCGCCGACCTGGCAACCGGCGAGCGGGACACCGTCTCGCCCACCTTCTCCCTCGACCGCCCGGCACTCACCGACCCCGACCACGCGCCACGCTGGCTGGTGTGACCGGAGCAGGCCCGCCGGCAGGAGGCCTGCGGGGCGGGGTCCACCGGGCGCTGGTCATCGGCACCCGGGGGCACGTCGTGGCGACGAATCACGTCCTGCGCGCGGTCCGGCGTCTCTGTGCTGAGGGCGGAGGAGCATACTGGAGGTGATGACATCCTCATACGGTCCACGGCGGCACCTCGCCAGCAGCCCCTTCAAGCCGGACCCCGAGCCGACGATCGAGCAGTTCGAGCTCGACGACCTGGTCTCGCACGACGCGTACGGGGTGGGTCGCGTGATCGGCAAGGAAGCCGACGCCGTGACGGTCGACTTCCGCACGCGGACGGTTCGCATCACGAGCCCGTTCCACAAGATGTCGAGGCTGTAGCCGGACATGGAGACGGTCCGGTGAACCAGCGATGAGCAAGATGGACGACCTGCGCGCCATGCGTGAGGCTCGCTACGCCGAATCCGCGGCACGCGCCGGCACGTCCCGCGCGACGTCGAAGAGGCCTGCGAAGCCCGCGCCCGAACCAGTCGTGGCCCAGCGTCCCGCGGCCGACCCGGAGCCTCCGGAGGCGTCGCTGTGCGGCCATCGGGCCATCAGCGGGCGCACCTGCACGCGCGAGAAGGGCCACGCCGCGAAGAGCCACCGCTACTCCTGAGCGGGCCACGCCGTCGCAACGCGCGCCCTGCCCGGGACGCCTCTAGGGTGGCCCCATGAGCAACCCCGTGATCGTCGTGGTGGGTGCAGGTCCCGGTGTGAGCGGCTCGGTGGCGCGCCGGTTCGCCCGTGAGGGGTACGACGTCGGGCTGCTCGGCATCGACCAGACCGAGCTCGACGGGCTCGCCGAGACCCTCCGCGACGGGGGCGTCGACGTCGACACGGCGGTCGTGGACATCACCGACGTGGAGGCGTGCACGGCGGCGATCGCCGAGCTGGGCGAGTACTTCGGCCGCATCGACGTGCTGCACTTCAACCCGAGCGCCTTCCGGCAGAAGGACCCGCTGCAGCTGACCGTCCGCGAGCTGCTGGAGGACGTCGCGCTGGGTGTGGGCGCGCTCCTCACCGCGGTCCAGGCGGCCCGGCCGTTCATGGGTGTCGGTGGCCGGGTGACGGTGACCGGCAGCATGGCGGCCGACAAGCCGTGGAACGAGGCGGCCTCGCTCGGCGTCCAGAAGGCCGGCGTCCGGAACCTGGTGCACAGCCTCGACACGACCCTGGAGCCGGACGGCATCCGCGCGGTCTCCGTGACCGTCCGCGGCACGCTCTCCCGCGAGGGCGCCTTCACCCCGGACCGGGTCGCCGAGGCGATCCACGCCGCGGCGGGCCAGGACGAGGCGGACTGGCGCACCGAGGTCCCCTACGCCGGCTGACGCCCTCCACCCCGGTGGGGCAGCCGCTCGTGCCAGGTGCGGTGCGAGACCGGCTCGTCGTCGAGCCGGGCCCAGGTCTCGATGGCGACGTCGACGCCGTCGCCGGTGATCGTCACGTCCATCACCGACCGGACGTGCACGGCGACACCGGGCCAGGCGAGCTCGAGGGTGGTCTGCGCGTGCGCGGTCTGGGCGAAGGTACGCCGGTCGACGCCGACCTCGCCGAAGTAGTCCTCCCGGGCGCGGCCGTCGTACGGCGTGTCGTACTCCGAGACCGCGTGCGTGCGGGCGTGGGTGGTGCGGCGCAGGACGTCGTCGCGGATCTCCCAGGTGACGCCCTCGGCGCTCTCCGCGGAGTGCTCGGCTCCGGGGGTGAACGTCGGCGCCGGGAAGTCACCGACGAGCAGCGGCAGCTCGAGCGAGCCGCGGTGGACGGTGAGCGCGACCGGCGCCGGGGGAGCGACGGTGTTGGGCCAGTCGGCCCCGGCGACGCTGACGCGCAGCCGGTTGCCCGGCGTCCACGAGTAGGCGCACGCATCGAGGTCGAGCGGCACGTCGTGCTCCTCGCCCGGGACGAGCGGTGCGGGTGTCCCGTGGACGCCGTCGCGGAACGCGAGGTCGAGGGTCCCGCGGGAGACCAGCGCGGACGTGCCGTCGGGGAAGACGTCGCAGAGCTTCACCGAGAGCGAGGCGGCGGGGGCGTCGGCGCTGACCCGGAGCGTCACCCGCGGATGGCCGACGACCGGGTCGCGCGGAGGGTCGAGGTCCCATGTCAGGGACCGGGCGTCGTCGAGACGCTGGTCGGTCGACAGGCCCCACGGCAGGTGGCCGGCGCAGTCGATCCACGCCGCGGTGCCGAGGTCGGGCACGACGGCCAGCGACTGCTGGCCCTCCAGGCCCAGCGTCCGGGTCGTGGTGGGCGGCACCGAGGGCAGCCGCAGCCACCGGCCCTCGTGCAGGTCGAGGTCCGGCTCGGGGCGGGTCGAGGAGCGGACGAACACGTCGCAGTGGGAGGTCTCGACAGGCTCGACCACCGAGGACCGCTCGACAGGCTCGCGCAGCCACCGGTCGAACCACGCCGCCATCTCGGTGTCGAAGTCGATCCGGGGGCCCGGCATGGCGTGCGTCGGGTCGGCGTGCGCCCAGGGCCCGGCGAGCAACCGGTGCGGCACGCCGTTCGCGGCGAGCGCGGCCACGGTCCGGAACGAGTTGTTGCGGTAGCCGTCGGCCCAGCCGGCCACCAGCATCGTCGGGCAGGCGATCCGCTCGTAGCCGGCGCCGTCGGCGCCGAGCCGCACCGACCCGCGGCGCCAGTAGTCGCCGTGCACGCTCTCGCGCAGCCAGGTCAGCACCCACGGCTCGTTCGTCGCGAGCCGTCGCAGCCACTCGTCCTGCCAGCCCTCGCCCCAGACGGCCGGCACGGGAGGCAGCACGCACATCGGCGTCATGTAGTGGCAGTAGTCGACGAGGTCGACCAGCCGCAGCGCGCCACCGCGCCAGTGCACGTCGTCGGTCCAGCGGTCGTCGGTGGCGTAGATCGCGCAGATCGCCTTCAACGCCGGCGGCCGCTCGCAGGCGATCTGCAGCGAGTTGAAGCCCGAGTACGACGTGCCGAACATGCCGACACCTCCGTCGCACCAGTCCTGGGCGGCCAGCCAGGCGATCACCTCGACCAGGTCCCGCTGCTCCTCGGCGGGGTACTCGTCGGTGGCGTCGCCCGACGACGACCCGGTGCCGCGCAGGTCGAGCCGGCACACGGCGTACCCGTGGGCGTCGCGCAGCGCCTCGTAGCCGGCGGCGTACGACGAGGTCAGGTCGTCCTTGCGGTAGGGCAGCGCCTCGAGCAGGCACGGCTGCGGCCCGCTCGCCGGGTCGGGGAGGAACAGGGTCGCGGCCAGCTCGACCCCGTCGCTCATCGGGACCAGCACCTCGCGCCGCGTGCCGGTCATCGGCGCACGCCGTCCAGCAGGGCGAGCACCTCCGGCGAGTGCAGCGACTCGCTGGAGTGGCCGTCCCGGCCGACCGTGGTCGGGGCGGTGAGCATGGAGTTGAGCACGGCCTCCTCGGCGGCCTCCACCACGGCGCTGAACAGCGGGTCCAGGGCGCGGCCGGAGACCAGCGGAGTCCCGTCCGGGCGGCCGTCGCGGTCGAGCCGCCTCCCGGTCCCGAAGCCGAGGAAGATCTCGCCGCTGCCGTGGTGGGCCACCGAGCCGGTGCGGGCCAGGCCGAGGCCGATCCGCCGGGCCAGCCGGGCGCAGGACGCGCCGTCGACGGGCGCGTCGGTGACGACCAGGCCCAGGCAGGACCCGGCCGGCTTCGTCGGGGCGGACGGTGCCGGGGGCAGCAGCCGGCCGACGGGGACGCCGGCGACCACCAGCTGCTCGCGCACGCCGTAGTTGGTGAGCAGCAGCACCCCGACCGTGTGCCCCTCGGCGGTGACCCGGGACGCCGTACCGATGCCGCCCTTGAAGCCCAGGCAGGACATGCCGGTGCCGGCGCCGACCGCGCCCTCGTCGGGAGGTACGCCGGAGCCGCGGCTGACCAGCGCCGCCCGCCGGGCCACCCGCACGTCCTCGGCGGTGACCTGCATCCGGCGGCAGTCGTTGAGGTGGGAGTCGTCGCACTCGCCGACGATCGGGATCACCACGTCGTCGGCGACCTCGGGGTGCTCCTCGAGCTCGATCTCGCAGGCCGCGTCGTAGACCCGGCCCAGCTGCATCGTGGACGTCAGGTGGACCGGGGTCTCGGCCGAGCCCCACTCGGCCGCGGTGAGGAAGCCGGTGCACTCGCCGGCGCCGTTGAGCACGGCCCCGCCGGCCGGCACCGGCCGGTGGTAGGCGTCCTCGGCGAGCACCACGGTGGTCACGCCCGTGCGGGCCAGCCCACGACCCTGCGGCGGGGGCGGCTCGTCACGGTGGACCGTGGCGTGGCCGACACCGACGCCGGCGACGTCGAGGACCGAGTTGGTCGGCCCGGTCGGCAGCGTCCCGATGCGGAGGCCGAGGTCTCTGGCGCGCGGCATGCCCTCATCCTGCCCCGGCCGCGGCTGCGGTGGTGGGATGCTGACGCGGTGACGACCTCCTCCACACCGGGTCGGGTCCCGGTGGTCTGGTCCCCGGACACCCGCCTGCACGAGCCGCGGCACGAGATCTGGGTGGGCGCCGCGACCCCGGCCGTGGAGGTCCCCGCGCGGGTCGACGCCATCCTCGCTGCGCTCGAGGGGCACCCGCGGCACGAGGCGACCCGACACGACGACGCGGTGCTGTCCGCGGTGCACGACGAGGGGCTCCTGGACTTCCTGGCAACCGCCGCCGAGGCGTGGGCGGCGGGTCCGTACGCCGAGCTGGTCGGCCAGGACCGGGTGGTGCCGTACTTCTTCCCGACCCCGGCCATGACGCAGGGGATGACGCCGACGCCGGCGGTCGCGCTGCACGCGCAGACCGGCCGCTGGTGCTACGACACGATGACACTGGTCGGCCCGGGGACCTGGCCCGCGGCGCGGTCGGCGATCGACGTGGCGCTGTCCGCGGCGGACCTGGTCGCGGCGGGGGAGCGGACGGCGTACGCGCTGTGCCGGCCGCCGGGACACCACGCGACCCGGGCGGGGTACGGCGGCTCCTGCTACCTCAACAACGCCGCGGTGGCGGCCGAGGCGCTGCGCCGGTCCGGGCACGAGCGGGTCGCGGTCGTCGACGTGGACGCCCACCACGGCAACGGCACCCAGGCGATCTTCTGGGACCGTGCCGACGTGCTCTACGGGTCGGTGCACGTCGACCCGGGCGCCGGGTGGTTCCCGCACCTGTTCGGGCACGCGACGGAGACCGGCACCGGCGAGGGTGCCGGCACGACGCGCAACCTGCCGCTCCCGGAGGGCACGCGCGACGCCCGCTGGGTGGAGGCGGTCGGCGAGCTGGCCGACTGGGCCGGCTCCGCCGGGTGCTCCGCCCTCGTGGTCTCGCTCGGCGTCGACGCCGCCGCGGATGACCCGGAGAGCCCGCTGCTCGTGACGGCCGACGGGTACCGGGGCGCCGGCCGGGCGCTCGGCGCGCTCGGGCTGCCGGCCGTGCTCGTCCAGGAGGGCGGCTACCACCTGCCCAGCCTCGGCGGCCTGGTGGCGGCGTACGTCGAAGGGCACGCGACCTCCTAGATCGGTCGAACACGTGTTCGATCCTGTCGTACGATGGGTCCATGCCCACGTACGTCGCCCCGCCCGGCTGGCCGGCCCCGGTCCGGCCGCCCGACGCCCCGGACTGGGAGCGGACGGCCCAGAGCTGGTTGCTCGACATCTGCCCGCCGGAGTACCGCTCCTATCCGGCGCTGCGCCGCCACCTGGTGGTGCTGGCCCGCTTCGCGGTGCTGCATGTCGAGGCCAGCCAGGTCGCCGTGCGCCGCGGGCTCTCGGAGGCGCGGGCCGACCTGCGCGACGTGGCCGCCCTGGAGGTCGTGGACGCGGCCGTGCAGACCTGGCTGGCCGAGGAGGCCCGGCTCTCCGGGCTGCGTCGCGCGGCCGGTCTCGTGGAGGAGGCGCTGCGGGGGCGGCGGTTCGTCGCCCGGCTCTGAGCCGCTCGCCGGAGCCGCTCCACGGCGCCGCTGGGCGGTTAGGCTGGAGCATGGGGAAGAACCGTGGCGAGGGCGGTGACAAGGCCGAGCAGAACGTGCCCACGGCGGCCTACGAGGCCGAGTTGTTCCGGCTGCAGGCCGAGCTGGTCAAGGTGCAGGAGTGGGTGCGCGCCGAGAAGCAGCGCATCGTGGTGATCTTCGAGGGGCGCGACGCTGCCGGCAAGGGCGGCACGATCACGCGGATCACCCAGTACCTCAGCCCGCGGGTGGCGCGGATCGTCGCGCTGCCGGCGCCGACCGAGCGCGAGCGGAGCCAGTGGTACTTCCAGCGCTACATCGAGCAGCTGCCCAGCGCCGGCGAGATCGTGCTCCTGGACCGGTCCTGGTACAACCGCGCCGGGGTCGAGTGGGTGATGGACTTCTGCACCCCGGCGGAGTACCGCCGCTTCCTGCACCAGTGCCCGATCTTCGAGCGGCTGCTCGTCGAGGACGGCATCCTGCTGCGCAAGTACTGGTTCTCCGTCAGCGACCGGGAGCAGCAGAAGCGCTTCAAGTCCCGCCTCGAGGACCCGATGCGCCAGTGGAAGCTGTCCACGATGGACCTCGAGTCGATCAGCCGCTGGGAGGACTACTCGCGCGCCAAGGACGAGATGATGGTGCACACCGACATCCCCGAGGCGCCGTGGTACGTCGTGGAGAGCGACGTGAAGAAGCGGGCCCGGCTCAACACGATGGCGCACCTGCTCTCGACGCTCGAGTACACCGACGTGGCGAAGCCGGTCCTCGAGCTGCCGCCCCGGCCGAAGCCGAAGGGCTACGAGCGCCCGCCGCGCGAGCACACGACGTACGTCCCCGACCACTGCGCCAGCCTCGGCTGGTGACGTCAGCGCACGTCGGCGCGTGAGCGGGCCTCCCGGGCCGCTTGGCGGGCCCGGCGCAGCGGCTCGGGGGTACGCCGGCGCGCCGCGCCGCTGACCAGCGCGACGGCGGTGTGGAGGTCCACCCGCCAGCCGGGATGCACCACCAGCGGGCGTACCCCGGGCCGGGTGCGCAGCCAGCACGCGACGACCTCGTCGCCGAGGCGCAGCGGGCTGGTGGCGCCGCGTCGGTCGGCCGGCCACGGGCCCTCGGCGCGCAGCGGGCGGTGCGTCACGCCCACCGTGGGCATCGCGAGCTCCGCGCCCAGGTGCAGCGCCAGCCCGGCCCGGTGGGGATGGTCGCGCCCGGTCGCGTCGACGAGCAGCACGTCCGGACGCCCCGCCAGGGCGCGCACCGCCTGCTCCATGAGCGCTCCGAGCCTCAGCGCCAGCAGCCCCGGCACGTACGCCGCCCCCGCGGCTCCGCGGATCACGTGCTGCTCCAGCACCCGGCCCTCGCGCATCGCCACGGACGCGGTCCAGGCGGGGTCCCCGGCACTGCCGGGGCCGGCCTGGCCGCGCGCGAAGCACACCCAGCATCCGCCGGTGCGGAGGCCTTCATCCGGCGGCGTCCAGGGCTCGGCCGGAGTCGCCGCCAGCTCCCGCTGCCGAGCGACCAGCGACTCCTCGTCCGTGGGCCACATGCCTCCATCGTGACCCGGGGCTGCTCGGTGGCAGGGCTATGAGTGCGCGGACAGGTGGAGCTCGTACTCGGCGAGGACCGGATGCGGCGCGAACGGTGATCGCGACGTGCGGCCGTTCGGCCGCCAGCCCTGCTTCTCCCAGAACCGGCGGGCACGGTGGTTCTCGTCGAAGACGCGCAGCCAGATCCGGTCCAGCTCGTGCGGGTAGGTGGCGACCAGGGCGTCGTGGAGAACACCTGCCAGTCCGCTGCCCCACGTGCCGACGGCCGTGCCGAAGTGCAGGAGCTCATCGCCTCGCCGGGCGGCGAATCCTGTGATGCGCTCGTCCTGATCGGTCGAGACGTAGACGGCGACACCAGGGTCGTGCAGCTCGGCACGCCATCGCCCCAGGATTGCGGCCCGTGGGAACGGGTGAGTCGCCTGCGGGAACACGTGGGCCAGCGCCACCACCGACGCCTCTCCCTGCACGTCGACCAGCTCGTCCAGGTCGGCATCGGTCGCTGGTCGGACGTGCATGCCTCGATCATGTCCTGCGGAGGGCGTGCGGTGCGCCGACCCGCGGTGACCCGAACGGAGGCAGTTGGACCCGGCCTGCTGGGCGTCAGGCGGGGATCGGCTCGGCCGTGGGCTGAACTGCCCGGCGTCCGTGCACGGCCAGCCGGACGGTGGGCGTCGCACCAGGGCGTGCTGGCAGGCTCCAGCGCCCGGTGTCCGGGTGGTGGAGCCTGCTGACTCGGTGGGTGCTCAGTTGGTGGGGAGCTCGAGGGTGCCGAGTGGGGTGACCAGGTAGGAGCGGCCGTGGGGGCCGTGCCATTCGTAGGTGCCGTCGGGTCTGCGTCGGTAGCGCCAGCGTCCGCTGGTCTTGCAGCGGTGGTGTCGTCTGCAGAGGCAGGCGAGGTTGTGTGGGTTGGTCTGGCCGGGTGGGCCGCCCTCGTCCATCGGGAAGTAGGGGTCGATGTGGTCCAGGTCGGTGGCGCGGGCGTCGACGTTGCACCAGGGGAAGACGCAGTGGCCGTCGCGGAGAATCACGATCTCGCGGATCTCCTCGGACGGGTCGTGCCCGTCCACCGCGGGACACCGGTTCAGGTCGAGGACCGGCCGGATGACCACGTCGGATCTGCCGACCCAGTCGCGGAGCTTCTCGAGGGTGGCCGGGCCGAGCTTCTCCACCTGACCGACCGCGGTGTTGTCTTCGAGAGTGCTGTTGAGGTGGAGGAGGTCGGTGAGCGAGGCGTGCGCGTAGAGCACGGTCCGCGGCCGCCGGCTGGGCGTGCTGGTCTCGACAGGCTCGACCACCGGGTCGTCGTCGCCGTCGCCGATCAGGGCGGTGAGGTCGAGGGTGGCCTGCTGGGAGGCGATGGCGCCCAGCGCCTTGGCCTTGCGGACCTCCAGCTCGTCGGTGTCGCCGAGGGCCTTGAGCGCGGCGGCCTGTTCGCAGACCAGGTCGTGGAACGCGGTCAGGTCGAGGGTGTCGCCGGCCACGTCGAGGTAGCTGGTGCCGTCGGCGTCGCCGGGGGCGGGGTGGCGCAGGGTGACGTGCCAGCCCTTCTTGCCGGTCTTCTCGCGCTGCTCGAGGAGCTCGGGGTGGTACTTGGCGATCGCCATCGCGACCGCGGTCTGGATCGCGGCGAACCCGCAGGAGGCCAGCTTCGGGGCGAGCCGGGCGTCGACGTAGCCGGCGGCCTCGCGGGACAGCGGGTGGGTGGCCTGGGCGACGTGTCGGGCCTTCCACGGGTCCACGGTCAGGTCTTCGACGAGCCGCCAGATCCGGGGGAGCCGGTGCTGGAGGTCGAGGGCGTCGGCGATCAGCTTCATCCCGGACATCGTGGACACCCCGAGGGCGGCGGCGACCGGCTCGGGTGCGAACGCGGACACCGCCGGGGTGCCCTCCCCGCCCAGCGACTCGTCGACGTTCAGGACCCCGGGCAGCGAGTCGCCGGCCCAGGTCGCCACCCCGGTGTCGACGGTGGCGGGGTGCCGCACGCACCACTGCGCGGCCAGCCGGAGCTTGCTCCGCTCCGCGACCCGGGCGGCGATCTTGGCGTCGTCGAGCAGCGCGAGGAGCCAGTCGGCGTCGAGGTCCTCGACCACCACCGGCTGTCCCATCGCGTCCACCTCGAGCATGGATCAATCCAAGCATCGGGCACCGACAGTCCGGCCCCGGAAACCGCGTGGTTGAGCGGGTCTGGGGAAAGCGGAAAGTAAACTTCTCGACCGGGATGGCGTGGTCTCGACAAGCTCGACCACCGAGAGAAGTTCGACCAGCGGGGGCGACCCGTGCGCCGGGCGCTGACTGCAACCCCCGGCGTACCCGATCCCCGTAGATGCGATAGACCGCAACCATCGACGAGCCGCCGGCCGCCGGCGGGGGTCTCGAGGCTCGACGCCCGGCGTGGTCTCGACAAGCTCGACCACCGAGGGACGCTCGACCACCGAGGGACGCTCGACCACCGGGCGAGCTCGGGCCTGCCTCAGCGCAGCGCGTCGGCGGAGCCGAGCCGCCACAGCGCGAGGCCATGCGTACCCCGCCGGACGGCGAGGTCGTGGCGCAGGTCGTAGGAGCGGCCGTCGGACCACCAGAGCACGGTTCCGTTGGAGAGCCGCGCCGTCCACTCGCCGGGCCTGGCCTTCCAGACCGCCCGGGCGCCGTCCTCGCGCACCAGCCGGCGGGCGCCCTCGAGGGTGACCATGTGGCCGGTGCGGTTGCGTGGCCAGGTGTAGCCGTAGCCGGCGACCCCGAGGTCGACCTTCGACATCGGCACCTTTGTCGTGAGCGCCGCGAGCGCGCGTCGCTGCCACGTCAGCGCACCGACGGGTCCGGGCCCGGACCAGCCGGCGCCGTGCTGGTCGTAGGCCATCAGCACGACGGTGTCAGCGACCTGGCCGAGCGGCCCGAGCCGGTAGCCGAGGGCGCGGTACCCGCGCACCGAGGTGGAGGCGCTCAGGTCCACCGACACCGTGCGTTCGACGGGCATCCGGGTCTGGAGCTCCCGGAGCAGCAGCACCAGCCCCGGCCCGTCCGCGGGCCGCAGCCGCTCGAGGTCGACGTTGAGCCCGTCCCACCCCTGGTCGGAGACGTACGACGCCAGCCGCGCCGCCACGCGGCGCACCCGGCCCTCGTGGCGCAGCAGCCGGGAAACCGCGCGGGTGTCGAACGCCCCGAGCCGGTTGCTCCAGTTGCTGAACAGCGGCTCGGCCCGCACGCCGTGGTCGTGAGCCGTGCCGAGCAGCCGCAGCGCCTGCGCCGAGGGGGCGGTCACGCCCTTCCCGCTCGGGGCGAGTGTCAGGTCGGCGACACCGAGGGTGGTCAGGGCTGCGGCGTCGCGGTCGACGATCCGGTCGGAGGAGCCCTCGAGGATGTAGCCGGTCACGGCCGGTGGGGCGGCCCGGCCAGCAGGCTGCGCGAGGCTGCCCGTCGCGGAGGGCGCGGACGCACCGATGGTGATGGCCAGCGCCGTGGCCAGGATCCCGAGGTTCCTGCGGTGGAGCACGGCGCCAGACTGGCACGGCGGCGGCGTGGCGCGGCGGCGACAGGCCGGGTCGGGCCGGGACGGCTAGGTTGGCGGCGTGCAACGGTTCGCAGGCGTGATCCTCGTCGACCGTCGAGGCTGGGTGCTGCTCCAGGAGCGCGACGAGCACCCGGCCATCGACCCGGAGAAGTGGAGCCTGTGCGGCGGCCACCTCGAGCCGGGGGAGGAGTACCACGTCGGGGCGCTGCGCGAGCTCGAGGAGGAGACCGGAATCCGCATGGATCTCCACGAGCTGGAGCTCTGGACCGAGATCGAGATCGTCCACGAGGCCTACGGATCCGTCGACACGATGCAGGTCTTCGTCGGCGCCACGGCGTTGACCGACGACGACGTCGTGCTGGGGGAGGGGCGCCAGATCGTGTTCGTCGAGCCAGCGGTCGTGCCCACCCTCGACCTCAGCCCGACCGCGCTCAGGATCGTGCCCGCGTTCCTCGAGTCCGACCACTACCGGAGGCTGACCCGATGACCCAGGCCCTCACCGTCGTCCCCGTACCCGGCCCCGGCGCCGAGGACGTCGTCGTCGGCACCCGCGGCCGCGACGAGGGCGCGGTCTTCACCGGTACGGCGGACGGCAGCATCTTCCGGGTCAGCCACGACGCCCGCCGGATCGACCGGGTGGCCCACACCGGCGGCCGCCCCCTCGGGATCGAGATGGACCCCGACGGCCGGCTGCTGGTCTGCGACGCGCACCGCGGCGTGCTGCGGGTCGACCCGGCCACCGGCGCGGTCGAGCCCCTGGTCGAGCAGGTGGGCGGGCGCCCGATGATGTTCTGCAACAACGCCGCGATCGCGAGCGGTGGCGACCTCTGGTTCTCCGACTCCTCCGCGCACTTCGGGATCGAGCGCTGGAAGGACGACTTCGTGCAGGACACCCGGACCGGGCGGCTGCTGCACCGGCGTGCGGACGGGCAGGTCGACGTCGTCCTCGAGGGGCTCGCCTTCGCCAACGGCGTGGCGTTGAGCCGGGCCGAGGACTTCGTGGCCGTCGCCCAGACGGCCGCGCGCAGCGTCGTACGCCTCTGGCTCGCGGGGGAGCGGGCCGGCCAGCAGGACTTCCTGGTCGAGGACCTCCCGGGCTACCCGGACAACATCGCCCGCGGCAGCGACGGGCTGATCTGGGTGACGATCGCCTCACCCCGCGACCCGCTGGTGGAGCGGCTCCAGGCCGGCCCGCGCTGGCTGCGGCGCCAGGTCACGCGGATCCCCGAGCGGCTCCAGCCGAAGCCGAGGCAGACCGTGCGCGTGCAGGCGTACGACGACTCCGGCCGCCTCGTGCACGACTGCGACGCGCGGCCCGACGGCTACCACATGGCCACCGGTGTGCGCGAGCACGAGGGTCGGGTCTGGCTGGGCAGCCTGGAGGAGCCGGCCGTCGCGGTTCTGACTCTCTGAGGGTCCCCGGATACAGTGAACGGTCGGCAGCATTCACCCGAGAGAACCGGAGGACCCATGGGCTTGCTGGAGTCGATCGCGACCCCGGAGGACCTGAACGGCCTCTCTGAGGACCAGCTCGACACCCTGGCCACGGAGATCCGGGACTTCCTGGTCGAGACGTGCTCGCGCACCGGTGGCCACCTCGGCCCCAACCTCGGTGTGGTGGAGCTGACCATGGCGATCCACCGGGTCTTCGACTCCCCGCGGGACCGGGTGGTCTTCGACACCGGCCACCAAGCCTACGTCCACAAGCTGCTGACCGGCCGCATGGCCGGCTTCGAGAAGCTCCGCCAGGAGGGTGGCGTCAGCGGCTACCCGAGCCAGGCGGAGTCGCCCCACGACATCGTCGAGAACTCCCACGCCTCCACCGCGCTGAGCTACGCCGACGGGCTGGCCAAGGCCTACGCGATCCGCGGCGAGGACCGGCACGTGGTGGCGGTCATCGGCGACGGCGCGCTCACCGGCGGCATGGCCTGGGAGGCGCTGAACAACATCGCGATCGCCAACTCCAGCAAGCTGGTGATCGTCGTCAACGACAACGGCCGCTCCTACACCCCGACCATCGGCGGCCTCGCGAACGCGCTCACCGGGCTGCGCACCAACCCGCGCTACGAGCACGTCCTCGACATGGTCAAGCGCCGCCTCACCGCCGTGAAGGGCGTCGGCCCCGCGGCGTACGACGCCCTGCACGCGATGAAGAAGGGGCTCAAGGACGCGCTCGCGCCGCAGGGCCTCTTCGAGGACCTCGGCCTGAAGTACGTCGGCCCGGTCGACGGGCACGACCGCGCCGCGATGGAGCACGTGCTCGCCCAGGCCAAGCGGTTCGACGGCCCGGTCATCGTGCACGCGCTGACCCGCAAGGGCTTCGGGTACGACGCGGCGGAGCGCCACGAGGCGGACCAGTTCCACTCGCCCGGCCCGTTCGACGTGGACAGCGGCGAGGAGATCCCCAAGGGCCGGATCTGGACCGACGTCTTCGCCGACGAGATCGTCCAGATCGGCCAGCGCCGCAAGGACGTCGTGGCGATCACGGCCGCGATGGTGCACCCGGTGGGGCTGCACCACTTCCAGGCCCGCTTCCCCGACCGCACCTTCGACGTCGGCATCGCCGAGCAGCACGCCGCCACGTCGGCCGCGGGCCTCGCACTCGGTGGCCTGCACCCGGTGGTCGCGGTCTACGCCACCTTCCTCAACCGCGCCTTCGACCAGGTGCTCATGGACGTGGCGCTGCACAAGTGCGGCGTCACCTTCGTGCTCGACCGCGCCGGGGTGACCGGCGACGACGGCGCCTCCCACAACGGCATGTGGGACATGTCGATCCTGCAGGTCGTGCCGGGCCTGCGGCTGGCCGCGCCGCGCGACGCCACCCGGCTGCGTGAGGTGCTCAACGAGGCCGTCGAGGTCGACGACGCCCCGACGGTGGTCCGCTTCCCCAAGGGCCCGCCGCCCGAGGACGTGCCGGCGGTCGGCAGGGCCGGCGGCGCGGACGTGCTGGTCCGCACCGGCACCAAGGACGTGCTGATCGTGGCGGTCGGCTCGATGGCCACCACCGCCGTCGACGTCGCCGACCGGCTGGTCGCCCAGGGCATCGGCGTGACCGTCGTCGACCCGCGCTGGGTGATGCCGGTCGACCCCGCGATCGTCGACCTGGCCCGCGAGCACCGGCTCGTGGTCAGCATCGAGGACAACGGCAAGGTGGGCGGCTGCGGCGCGGTGCTGCTCCAGACGCTCAACGAGGCCGGGGTCACCACGCCGTTCCGCCTGCACGGCATCCCCCAGCAGTTCCTCGACCACGCGAAGCGCGCCGTCATCCTCGAGCGGATCGGCCTGACCCCACAGGCCCTGGCGCTCTCGATCGTCGAGGACATCTCGACGGGCTCGACGCACCGCATCAACGACCTGACCCCGGGGGAGTCGCTGGTCGACTCCGACCAGCCGCTGTAGGCCGCACCGCGATGCGACGCCCGCACCGGCCGCCCGGGCGCCTGCTGTCCGCGGTCCTGGTGCTGGTCGTCCTCGGCGGCGCGCTCTCCGCCTGCCGCGACGACGCCGAGAGTGCGCCCCCCTCGCCGGCGGCCCACCCCGCGCCGGACGTGCTGCACGGCCTCGAGCGGGCGCTCACCCGCCGCGCCGCGGCCGTACGCCGTGGGGACGCGCAGGCGTTCGAGTCCGGGCTGGCCGCGGGCAGGCCGGCGTTCCTGCGCGAGCAGCGCACCTGGTTCGCCAACGTGGCGCAGCTGCCGCTGGCCCGGTTCGGCTACGACCTGGACCGCAGCACCCTGGTCCGGGACGGCAAGGACTACTGGGTGGTGGTCGGGCGGAGGATGCAGCTCGACGGGTACGACGACCGTCCGGTCACCGCCCCGGACCGCTTCCGGTTCACGCCCGGCCACCGCCCGGGCCGGTACCTCCTGGCCTCGACGACCGACCCGGCCTGGGAGCGGGCGCACCACGTGCAGGCCCAGCCCTGGGACGCCGGCCCGGTGCAGGTGCGCGAGGGCTACGGCGTGCTGGGGATCTTCGACGAGGGCAGCATCGGCTCCGCCCGCGCGATCGTCTCCTCGACCGAGTCGGCGATCGGCTCCGTGGCCGCGGCCGTGCCCTACTCCTGGCCGCACTCGGTCGTTGTCTACGCCCCGTCGGACACCGACTTCCTGACCTCGCTGGAGGGCGTGCCGGGCGACGACCCGGCCAGCCTCGACGCGGTGGCGTTCAGCGTGGCCTCGGCGCCGGGTGGCCCGGTGGCGGCCACCCGGGTGGTGCTGAACCCGCGGATGCTCGACCGGGGCGCCCCCGAGCGCGACCGGCTGATCCGTCACGAGGTCACCCACGTGGCCGTCGGCCGGCACGACGACCGGGCGCCGGTGTGGCTCAGCGAGGGCATCGCGGAGCTGGTCTCGGTGCAGCCGATGGCGCCCCAGGACCGGCTGGTCCCCGAGGCCGCGGTGCGGCAGGCGCGGGCCGGGGTCGAGGACCTGCCCGAGGACGCGACGTTCAACGACGCCGAGTCCGGGGTGCACTACGCGGTGGCCTGGTGGGCGTGCCAGTACGTCGCGGAAGCATTCGGCGACGGCGCGCTGTGGGACCTGCTGGACGCCATGGACCAGCCCGGTGCCGACCCCGACCGGATCCTCGAGGAGCGGCTGGGCCTGACCTCGCAGGATCTCGCGGGGAAGGCGGGCCGGATGATCGAGGCCACCTTCGGCCCGGACGAAATCGGGGCTCGTCGGCAGCGGTCCTGAGCCGCTACCGTCCCTTCATGGACGTGTTCCGCACCAAGACCGTCGAGTACTCCATCTCCGAGACCGAAGATCCCGAGCACCGGTTGAAGAAGAGCCTCGGCGCCCTCGACCTCACCGTCTTCGGCGTGGGTGTCATCATCGGTGCCGGCATCTTCGTGCTCACCGGAACCGTGGCCGCGTCCAACGCCGGCCCGGCCGTGGCGATCTCCTTCGCCATCGCCGGGCTCGCCTGCGCGTTCGCGGCGCTGTGCTACGCCGAGTTCGCCTCGACGGTCCCGGTCGCCGGCAGCGCCTACACGTTCAGCTACGCGACCTTCGGCGAGCTGATCGCCTGGATCATCGGCTGGGACCTGGCCCTGGAGTTCACGATCGGCGCCTCGGCCCTGGCGACCGGCTTCTCCGGCTACTACCAGCAGGTCGTCGACGGTACGCCGTTCGAGGTGCCCACCTCGCTCGGCTCCGCGGCCGACGGGACCGTGGACCTGCCCGCGATCGTCATCTCGCTGCTCGTGACCGCGGTGCTGGTCGCCGGGATCAAGCTGTC
The DNA here is from genome assembly GCF_039531775.1 of Nocardioides koreensis. Lineage (NCBI taxonomy): Bacteria > Bacillati > Actinomycetota > Actinomycetes > Propionibacteriales > Nocardioidaceae > Nocardioides > Nocardioides koreensis. Next base: position 34,618 of record NZ_BAAAQR010000014.1, read on the forward strand.
CAGCCGGATCAACCAGATCATCGTGGCGATCAAGCTCCTCGTCGTCGCGGCGGTCATCATCTTCGGCATCAGCTACATCGACACCGGCAACTACACACCGTTCGTGCCGCCCTCCCAGCCGTCCCCGGCGGGCGAGGGCGGCTTCCTGCAGTCCACGCTGATCAGCTCCCTGCTCGGCATCGACCCGGCGGTCTACGGCATCGCGGGCGTCTGGTCCGGGGCCGCGATCGTGTTCTTCGCGTTCATCGGCTTCGACGTCGTGGCCACCACGGCGGAGGAGGCGAAGAACCCCCAGCGCGACGTGCCCCGCGGGATCCTCGGCTCCCTCGCCATCGTGACCGTGCTCTACATGGCCGTCAGCCTGGTCATCACCGGCATGCAGAGCTACACGAAGATCGACCCGGCCGACGCCGCACCGCTGGCCACGGCCTTCGAGTCGGTGGGGCTGGACTGGATGGACCGGTTCATCTCCGTCGGCGCCTGCATCGGGCTGATCGTCGTGGTGATGATCCTGATCCTCGGCCAGACCCGGGTCGGCTTCGCGATGGCGCGCGACGGGCTGCTGCCCCGTGGCCTGGCCAAGGTGCACCCGAGGTTCGGCACGCCGTACATCTTCACGATCATCACCGGCATCGCCGTCGCGACCATCGGCGGGCTGGTCGACCTGGCCACCCTGGCCAACCTGGTCAGCATCGGCACCCTGTTCGCGTTCGTGCTGGTAAGCGTCGGGGTGCTGGTCCTGCGCCGCACCCGGCCCGACCTGCCGCGCGCGTTCCGGACGCCGGCGGCGCCGGTCGTGGCCGGCCTCGCGGTGCTGATGTGCGTCTACCTGATGCTCAACCTGACCGGTGAGACCTGGCTCCGCTTCGTGATCTGGATGGCCCTCGGCTTCGTCGTGTACTTCGGCTACGGGCGGCAGCACAGCCGGGTCGGCATCCGGCAGCGGGAGGAGCGCAGCGACACCGCTCCCTAGACGACCCGCACCGTCGTCGGGCGGGTGGTGAAGTTCCAGACCTTGAGCGACAGCGCCCGGCTGAGCCGGATGCACCCGTGGGACTCGGTCATGTTGGTGCCGAGGTACCAGTCGGGGTGCATCTGCCTGCCGTTGGACTTGTACGTCGGGATCCGGTGGAAGCCCACGCCGCACGGCGCGAACCGCACGAAGTTCATCAGCCAGACCTCGCCGCTGCTGGTGGAGTTGCGCTTGATCCGCGCCGCCCGGCCGCAGTACGAACCGGTGCGGTGGATGCCAGCGTGCAGCACCGACGGGTTGTCCACCATCCCGCCCTGGGCGACGACGCCGCCCTTCGGGCCGACGAGCCACACCCAGTTCTGCCGGTGGCTGATCACGATCCGCCGACCCTTGCCCGACTTCGCCGGCACGGGTCGCCGGTCGCAGTGCGGCGCGGCCTCGGCGTACAACCGCTTCCGGGTGCCCGGGTCCAGCTTGCCGGTCTGGGGGCGCGCCGTCCGCGACTGGAACCGGAGCACCGCCGAGCGGGTCCACGGCCCGAGCTCGCCGTCCGCCGGCCCGGCCCGGCAGCCCAGGTGGTTGAGACGGTGCTGGGCCTTCTCCACCCACGGCCGGCCGGCCGCCTCGGCCGGGACCACCGCGAGGGCCAGCGTCAGCGCGGTGACGAGCGCGGCGACGCAGGGCAGCAGTCGGTTCATCGAGTCCTCCCGGACGGGTCAGCCGACCTGCATCTCGCCCAGCTCCGACCAGTCGTCCTGGTCGACGGACTGGCTCACGATCTTCGGGGTCGCGGCCAGGTAGCCGGGCAGCTTCTGCTGCGCGGCCTTGAAGTGGTCGCTGCTCACGTGTGCGCCGCCCGCGTCGCCGTCGCGGAAGGCCTCGACCAGGACGTACTCGTGGGGGTCGTCCAGGCTGCGGGACCAGTCGAACCACAGGCAGCCGTCCTCCGCGCGGGTGGCCTCGGTGAACTCCCGGCTGATCTCCGGCCACGCCTCGGCGTGCTCGGGAAGGACCTGGAACTTGGCGGTGATGAAGATCATCGGCTCTCCTCCTGGGCGAGGCTCGGGCGAACAAAGCAACCGGCCGGCCCGATGCTACGGGCCGGCCGGTCGTCAGTTCGTCGGACAGGTCAGTGGAACTTCTTCCCGCTGACCTTCTCGCCGAGCCCCTCGCGGTCCAGCAGCATCGTGAGCCCGCCGTTCCAGAACGAGAAGCCCGCGCCGGTGATCATCGCCAGGTCCAGGTCCTCGGGAGCGGCGACGACACCCTCGTCGAGCATCAGTCGCGCCTCCTCGGCCAGCCCGGACAGCACCCGGGTGCGGACCTCGGAAGGCTCGAGCACGACCGGGCTCTCCGGGGTCTCCAGCAGCGCCTCGACCTCCGGGTCGAGCGCCCCGTCGGGGCCGTAGTACGACGTCTTCCGCGCCGCCACCACGCGCTCGAGCGCGGGGGACACGTAGAACCGGTCCGGGAACGCACGCTCGAGCGTCTCCACGTTGTGCAGCGCGATCGCCGGCCCCACGAGCGCCAGCAGCTGATGAGGCGGCATCGGCGCCACGCCCGCGAACGCACCGTCCACGACCGGCACCGGGGTGCCCTCGTCGACGATCCTGCCGACCTCGCCCATGAAGCGGCCGAGCAGCCGGTTCACGATGAAGGACGGGCTGTCCTTGACCAGGATCGTGGTCTTCTTCAGCGCCTTGCCGGTGGCGAACGCGGTCGCCAGCGTGGCGTCGTCGGTCGCCCCGCCCTTGACGATCTCCAGCAGCGGCATCACCGCGACCGGGTTGAAGAAGTGGAAGCCGACGACCCGCTCGGGGTGCTCGAGGTCGGCGGCCATCTCGGTGATCGACAGCGACGAGGTGTTGGTCGCCAGGATGCACTCGGGCGACACGACCTTCTCGACGTCCGCGAAGACCGACTTCTTGACCGACATCTCCTCGAAGACCGCCTCGATGACGAAGTCGGCGTCGGCGAAGACCTCGCCCTTGTCGATCGCGCCGGAGACCAGCGCCTTGTGGCGGTTGGCCTTGTCCTGGCCGATCCGGCCCTTGGCGTGCAGCTTGTCGATCTCGCCGTGGACGTAGGCCACGCCCTTGTCGACGCGTTCCTGGTCGAGGTCGGTGAGGACCACCGGCACCTCGAGGCGGCGGACGAAGAGCAGTGCGAGCTGGCTGGCCATCAGGCCCGCGCCCACGATGCCGACCTTGGTGACCGGGCGGGCCAGCGACTTGTCGGGCGCACCCGCCGGGCGCTTGGCCCGCTTCTGCACCAGGTCGAACGCGTAGAGCGACGCGATCAGCTCCGGCGTCTGCGACATCGCCTGGAGGGCGTCGTCCTCGCGGGCGAAGCCTGCGTCGCGGTCGCCGTCGCGGGCCGCGTCGATCAGCTCGACGGCCGTCCTCGCGGCCGGGCTGGCCCCACCGGTCTTCTGCTCGGCGACCTGGGCGCCGTGCGCGACGGCCGCGTCCCACGACTCGCCCCGATCGATCTCCGCCCGGTCGACGGTGACCTTCCCGGCCAGCACGTCGGCGGCCCAGAGCAGCGACTGCTCGAGGTAGTCGGCGCCGGAGAAGCAGGCGTCGGCCAGGCCGAGCTCGAAGGCGGCCTTCCCGCCGAGGGTCTTGCCGTTGTTGAGCGGGTTCTCGAGGATCAGCTTCACGGCCTTCTCGGGGCCGACCAGGTTCGGCACCAGGTAGGCGCCGCCCCAGCCGGGGATCAGGCCGAGCATCACCTCGGGCAGCCCCAGCGCGGGAGCACTGTCCATCACGGTGCGGTAGGTGCAGTGCAGCGCGACCTCGAGGCCGCCGCCCAGCGCGAGGCCGTTGACGAACCCGAACGACGGCTTCCCACCGTCCTGCAGCTTGCGCATGACCGCGTGCCCGAGCTCGGCGATCACGCGTACGCCGTTGGGGCCGCCGCCGGCGATCGAGGTCAGGTCCGCACCGGCGGCCAGGATGAACGGCTTGCCGGTGACGCCGAGCGAGGTGATCTCGTCGTCGGCCAGCGCCGCGTCGATGGCGGTGTTGAGCGAGATCAGGCCGCGGGGCCCGAACGTGTTCGGCTTGGTGTGGTCCTCGCCGTTGTCGAGGGTGATCAGGCCCATCACGCCGGCGCCGCCGGGGAGGGTGACCTTGCGGAGCCTGGCCTCGGTGACGCGCTCGGCGTCGGAGGAGATCTCCTCGGCCTTCGTCAGGAGGTCGTTGATCGCGGTCATCTTCAGGCGCCCTTTCCGTCGTTCGTGGTCTCGACAGGCTCGACCACCGAGGAGCCGTTCCAGTTCGGGTTCTCCCAGATCACGGTGCCGCCCATGCCGATGCCGATGCACATCGTGGTGAGGCCGTAGCGGACCTCGGGGCGCTCCTCGAACTGGCGGGCCAGCTGCGACATCAGCCGCACGCCCGAGGACGCGAGCGGGTGGCCCATGGCGATGGCGCCGCCGTACGGGTTCACGCGCGCGTCGTCGTCGGCGATGCCGAAGTGCTCGAGGAAGGCCAGCACCTGCACGGCGAAGGCCTCGTTGACCTCGAAGGCCTGGATGTCGTCGATGGTCAGGCCGGCCTGCTTGAGGGCCTTCTCGGTCGCCGGGATCGGTCCGGCGCCCATGACCTCGGGCTCGACGCCCACGAACGAGTAGGACACCAGCCGCATCTTGATGGGCAGGCCCAGCTCGCGGGCCGTCTCCTCCTCGGCGAGCAGGGCCGCGGTGGCGCCGTCGTTGATGCCGGCGGCGTTGCCGGCGGTGACCTTGCCGTGGGACCGGAACGGGGTCTTCAGCGTGGCCAGCGACTCGAGCGTGGTGCCGGGACGCATCGGCTCGTCGGTGCTCGCGAGACCCCAGCCGAGCTCCGCGGACCGGGTGGCGACCGGGACCAGGTCGGGCTGGATCTTGCCGGCGTCGTAGGCGGCCGCGGTCTTGTCCTGGGAGCGGACCGCGTAGGCGTCGACCCGCTCCTTGGTGATCGTCGGGTAGCGGTCGTGCAGGTTCTCGGCGGTCTTGCCCATGACGAGCGCGTCGGGGTTCACGATCCGCTCGGAGAGGATCCGCGGGTTCGGGTCGACGCCCTCGCCCATCGGGTGTCGGCCCATGTGCTCGACGCCGCCGGCGATGGCCACGTCGTAGGAGCCGAACGCGATGCCCGAGGCGGTCGTGGTCACCGCGGTCATGGCACCGGCGCACATCCGGTCGATGGCGAAGCCGGGGACGCTCTGGGGGAGTCCCGAGAGCAGCGCGGCGGTGCGGCCGATGGTCAGGCCCTGGTCGCCGATCTGGGTGGTGGCGGCCACGGCCACCTCGTCCACCCGCTCGGGCGGGAGCGAGGGGTTGCGGCGCATGAGCTCGCGGATGCACTTGATGACGAGGTCGTCGGCCCGCGTCTCGGCGTACTGGCCCTTGGCCTTGCCGAACGGGGTGCGTACGCCGTCGACGAAGACGACCTCTCGCAGCTGTCGGGACACTCTCGTGGTCCTCTCACGGATGGGGTGCGGGGGATGGTGCCGCGCCAACGTTACCCTGCGGTAACAACGCTCGGCAGCGGGGTGACGGTGTGGGTGTCGTCACCACCACCCCGGGGAGGGACGCCGGGGAATATCGTGGGCAGCGACGGTGCTGCCCACCCGCGCCCCTCGTTGCCACAGCTCCACCACCCGGAAGGACCTCCCCGTGTCGCAGGAACCCCGTCTCGTGCACATCGTCGACGACGTGCCCGAGCTCGACGCCGCCGTCGGCGAGCCCGGTCAGGAGCGCGCCCTGACCATGGTGCTCGTCCTCGACGGGTTCCTCGACGCGGGCAACGCCGCCGCCCGCGCGGCCCAGCACCTCGTCGACCTCGGCGAGGGCCCGGTGGTGGCGACCTTCGACGTCGACCAGTTCCACGACTACCGCGCCCGGCGCCCGGCGATGTCGTTCGTCCGCGACCACTACGAGGGGTACGACGCCCCGCGGCTGGTGGTGCGGCTGCTGCGCGACACCGGCGGCACGCCGTACCTGCTGCTCCAGGGGCCCGAGCCGGACAACCGGTGGGAGGCGTTCACCCGGGCCGTCCGCGAGGTGGTCGAGCGCTTCCGCGTGACCCGGGTCGTCAGCATGGGCTCGGTGCCGATGGCGGTGCCGCACACCCGCCCGATCGCGATCACCCACCACGCCAACGACCCCGGGCTGCTGATCGGCGAGAGCGCCTGGCGCGGCGAGCTGCGGATCCCCAGCAGTGCCCAGGCGCTGCTGGAGGTCCGGCTCGGTGAGTGGGGGCACGCGGCGATGGGCTTCGTGGCGCACATCCCGCACTACCTCGCCCAGCTCGACTACCCCAAGGCCGCAGCGGCGCTGCTCGAGCACGTCGAGAAGGCCGGCCGGCTGACCATCGACCTCTCCGACCTGCTGGTCGAGGCCGAGGAGCGCGAGGTCGAGATCGCCCGCTACCTGGCGGCCAACGACGAGGTCAACGACGTCGTGATCGCCCTCGAGCAGCAGTACGACGCCTTCGAGCGGGCCGAGGAGAGCGGCTCCAGCCTGCTCGCCGAGGACCAGCCGCTGCCGACCGGCGAGGAGATCGGGCAGCAGTTCGAGCAGTTCCTGGCCGGGCTCGACGGTCCCGACGCCGACCAGCCCTGACCCGCCTCCACCGACCCGCCGGCCCCGCCGGCCCGACCCAGGAGCCTGCGTGCCCGCATCCGCCGACGAACTCCTCGCCCTGCTCGACCTCGAGGACCTCGACGTCAACCTGTTCCGGGGCCGGCAGCCCGAGACCTCGCTCCAGCGCGTCTTCGGCGGCCAGGTGGCGGCCCAGGCGCTGCTGGCCGCGGCGCGCACGACCGACCCGGCGTACGTCGTGCACTCGCTGCACTCCTACTTCCTGCTGCCCGGCGACACCGCGGTGCCGATCATCTACGACGTGGAGCGGCTCCGGGACGGGCGCTCGTTCGGCACCCGCCGGGTCGTGGCGCGCCAGCACGGCCGGCCGATCTACTACCTCACCGCGAACTTCCAGAAGGCCGAGGAGGGCTTCGAGCACCAGGACGTCATGCCCGAGGTGATCCCGCCCGAGGAGGGGCTCGACCTGGGTGCGATGTTCCGGTCCCGTGGCGGCGGAAGCACCGAGGAGTGGGAGCGGGAGTGGGCGGCGCTCGACGTGCGCTACGTCGGCAACTCCCGGCAGGGACTGCCCGAGGACCCGGCCCATCCCGCGCGGGCGCGGCTGTGGATCCGGGTCAACGGCGAGATGGGTGACGACCCGCTCCAGCACCTGGCCGCCTTCACCTACGCCAGCGACATGACCCTGCTCGGCTCGACCCTGGTGCCGCACGGCGTCAACATCTCGAGCCCGGGCATGCAGGTCGCCTCGCTCGACCACACCGTGTGGTTCCACCGGTCGTTCCGCGCCGACGAGTGGTGGCTCTACGACCAGGAGAGCCCCTCGGCCTCCGGCGGGCGCGGGCTGGCCGTGGCCCGGGTCTTCACGCAGGACGGCACCCTGGGCGCGACCGTCGCCCAGGAGGGCCTGATCCGCCACCGCGACTGACCGCCACCCCGACCGAAGGACCGCCCCGTGCCCACCGTTGCCCGCGACCTCCTCGAGCTGCTCGACCTCGAGGAGCTCGACGTCGACCTGTTCCGCGGCCGGCAGGCCGACACCGACCGGCAGCGGGTCTACGGCGGCCAGGTGGCCGCCCAGGCGCTGATCGCCGCCGGGCGCACCGTCGACCAGGGGTACGCCGCGCACTCGCTGCACTCCTACTTCCTGCTGCCCGGCGACACCGCGGTGCCGATCATCTACGACGTCGAGCGGATCCGGGACGGGCGCTCCTTCGCCACCCGCCGGGTCGTGGCGCGCCAGCACGGCCGGCCCATCTACTACCTCACCGCGAGCTTCCAGAAGGCCGAGGACGGCTTCGACCACCAGGACGTGATGCCCGACGTCCCGGCGCCGGAGGACGGGGTCGACATGATCGGGCTGATGCGGGCCGGCGGGGCCCCCGATGCCGACGCCCTGGCCCGGGAGTGGGCGGCGCTCGAGGCGCGCCACCTCGGCACCTCGCGGCGCGGTCTGCCCGAGGATCCCGAGCACCCGTCACGGGCCCGGATGTGGGTCCGGATCAGCGACCGGCTCCCCGACGACCCGGTCGTGCACCTCGCGGCCTTCACCTACGCCAGCGACATGAGCCTGCTGGGCGCCTCGCTCGCGGCGCACGACACCAACCCGGCGAAGGTCCAGATGGCCTCGCTGGACCACACGCTCTGGTTCCACCGGCCGTTCCGCGCCGACGAGTGGTGGCTCTACGACCAGGCCTCGCCGTCGGCCGGCGGCGCGCGCGGCCTGTCGCTGGCCCGGGTGTTCACCCGGGACGGCCGGCTGGTGGCCAGCGCGGCGCAGGAGGGCCTGATCCGCCCGCGCCGCGACTGACCTCAGAGTCCCTGGGTGCGGCCGGCCAGGTGCGGGGCGCCGGACCTCGGGCTGGACAGGGAGAACGCGTAGCCGTCCTCGAGGGGCCGCGACCCGAACGCCACCGGGCCGGGCAGCAGGACCGGCTTCTTGAAGGCGACCTCGACCCGGACGGCGTCCGGGAGGCGGTTCTCCAGCATCGCGACGCACCGGGCCTTGCTCCACATGCCGTGCGCGATCTGACGCGGGAAGCCGAGTGCCTTCGCGGTCAGCGGGTAGAGGTGGATCGGGTTGTGGTCGCCCGACACCGCGGCGTACCGCCGGCCGAGGTCGCCCGGCAGCTGCCAGACGATGCCGGTCGGCGGGGCCTCCGGGAAGGACCTGCCGGCTGCGGCACCGTCGTCGCCGCGCCCCCGGCGCAGGAACGTCGAGGTCTCCTCCCACACCAGCTCGCCGGCCGAGTGGACCGTGGTGAGCATGTCGAAGACCTGCCCCTTGGCGTGCGGTCGGAGGTTCTCGGCGCGCGCCGTGACCTGCACCTTCTCGGCGACGGCGACCGGCCGGTGCTGGGTGATGGAGTTCTCCAGGTGCACCGTCCCGATGGCCGGGAACGGGAAGGAGGTGTCGGTCATGATCGCCATGTGCAGGCCGAAGGCCAGCAGGTGCGGGTAGGTCAGCGGCACCGTGTCCTTGCGCGGGAAGCCGCAGACCTCGGCGTACGCCGCGACGTGGCTTGGGTCGATCGGCACGTCGTGTCGGGTCAGGGCCAGGTGGGGCAGCTCGCTGCCGTGCTTGCGGATCCCGGGCAGCGCGCCCAGCGCCGGCACGGACGGGAGCGCGGCCTTCAGCAACATCGGCAGCGCGTGGGGAGACCCCTCCACCACCCGCGGAGCGCTGCCTTCGTTGGTCGAGCCTGTCGAGACCATCAGGCGCCCAGCATCATCTGGCCGCAGACCCGGACCACGTTGCCGTTGACGGCGGTGGAGCCGGGGTTGGCGTACCAGGCGATGGTCTCGGCGACGTCGACCGGCAGGCCGCCCTGGGACATGGCGTTCATGCGCTGGCCCACCTCGCGGGTCGCGAACGGCACCGCCGCGGTCATCTGGGTGATGATGAAGCCCGGCGCGACCGCGTTGATCGTGATGCCGTCCTTCATCTCGCCGGCGAGCGAGTCCACCAGCCCGATGACGCCCGCCTTGGAGGCGGCGTAGTTGGTCTGGCCGACGTTCCCGGCGATCCCGGCGATCGAGGCGACGCCCACGATCCGGCCGTTCTCGTTGACGACGCCCTGGTCGAGCAGCTCGCGGGTGATCCGCTCCGGGGCGATCAGGTTGACCGCCAGCACCGAGTCCCACCGGTCCTCAGCCATGTTGGCGAGCTTCTTGTCGCGGGTGATGCCGGCGTTGTGGACCACGACGTCGACCCCGCCGTGCTTCTCCTTCAGGTGGTGCGCGATCCGCTGCGGCGCGTCCTTGCCGGTGATGTCGAGGGTCAGGTGGTCGCCGTCGAGCTCCCTCATGAGGGCCTGGAGCTCGCTGGCCGCCTGGGGCACGTCGACGCCGACGACCGTGGCGCCGTCGCGGTGCAGCACCCGTGCGATCTGCTCACCGATGCCGCGGCTGGCCCCGGTCACGAGCGCGACCTTGCCCTCCAGCGGCCGCTGCCAGTCGGTGACCTCGACGGCCTTCGTCGTCCCGGTCGCGCCGATGCGGACGACCTGGCCGGAGACGTAGGCCGACTTGGGGGAGAGGAGGAACGCCAGCGTGGACGCGCTCGCCGCCTCGGCGCCCTCGGCGACGTAGGCGAGCTGGACCGTGCCGCCGTGGCCGATCTCCTTGCCGAGGCTGCGGGTGAAGCCCTCGAGCGCTCGCTGGGCGACGCGCTCGCCACCCTCGACGCTCTCCGGCGGGGTGCCGAGCACGACCACGCGCGGGCAGGTGTCGAGGCTGCGCAGCACCGGGGTGAAGAAGTCCCGCAGCGCGTGCAGGTCGGCCGAGCCGGTGAGCCCGGTGGCGTCGAAGACCAGGCCCTTGAAGGTCTCGCCCTCGGCGGCTGCCTGCGAGGAGGCGATGCCGAGCAGGTCGAGCAGGCCCGGGAGCGACTCGGCGAGCCGGCCGCGCCCGCCCACGAGCACGGTGCCGTCGACGAGGGGTGCGCCCTCGGTGTACCGCTCCAACGGGGTGGGGTTGGGCAGGCCGAGGTTCTTGACGAGCAGCTTGCCGACCGGCGACTGCACGAAGCCCTGGTACTTGTCGCTCATGGACGTCGAGTCCTCCTGGAGACGGGGCGGGAACAAGATCATGTAACTAGACGTGTAACTCTGCGTCCACATTTCGTGACGTGGCACTCATAACCTTCACTCCCTGCCGCGTGAACGCAAGGATGTCGCCATGAAGACCGAGACCCGCCGCGTCGCCCTCATCGGCGGCAACCGCATCCCGTTCGCCCGTTCCAACACCGTCTACGCCGACGCGTCCAACCAGGAGATGCTGACCGCCGCCATCGACGGCCTGGTGGCCCGCTTCGGGCTCGAGGGCGAGCGGCTCGGCGAGGTGGTCGCGGGTGCGGTCCTCAAGCACTCGCGCGACTTCAACCTCACCCGTGAGGCCGTGCTCGGCTCGAAGCTCTCCCCGGAGACGCCGGCCACCGACCTCCAGCAGGCCTGCGGCACCGGTCTCCAGGCGGCGATCCAGGTCGCCAACAAGATCGCGCTCGGCCAGATCGAGGTCGGCATCGCCGGTGGCACCGACACCACCTCCGACGCGCCGGTCGCCATCAGCGACAAGCTGCGCAAGAAGCTGATGAAGGTCAACGCCGCCCGGGACACCAAGGGCCGGATCACGGCGCTGGGCGCCATCCGCCCCGGCGACATCGGCCTGGAGATCCCGCAGAACGGCGAGCCGCGCACCGGCCTGTCGATGGGGGAGCACGCGGCCCTCACCGCGCTGGAGTGGCAGATCGGCCGCGAGGAGCAGGACGAGCTCGCCGCCGCCTCCCACCAGCACCTCGCCGCGGCGTACGACGAGGGCTTCCTCGACGACATGGTCACGCCGTTCCGCGGCGTCGAGCGCGACAACAACCTCCGCCCCGACTCCAGCGCCGAGAAGCTCGCCAGGCTCAAGCCGGTCTTCGGCAAGGGCGAGGCCGCCACGATGACCGCCGGCAACTCGACGCCGCTGACCGACGGCGCCTCGACCGTGCTGCTGGCCTCCGAGGACTGGGCCAAGGAGAAGGGCCTCCCGGTCCTGGCCTACCTGACCGCCTACGAGACCGCCGCGGTCGACTACGTCCACGGCGGTGAGGGCCTGCTGATGGCGCCGGCGTACGCCGTGGCGCGGATGCTGCAGCGCGAGGGCCTCTCGCTGCAGGACTTCGACTACTACGAGATCCATGAGGCGTTCGCCTCCCAGGTGCTCTCGACCCTCAAGGCGTGGGAGGACCCGGTCTTCTGCAAGGAGCGCCTCGGCCTCGACGCGCCGCTGGGTGCGATCGACCGCTCGAAGCTCAACGTGAAGGGCTCCTCGCTGGCGGCCGGGCACCCGTTCGCCGCCACCGGCGGGCGGATCGTCACCGTGCTCGCCAAGCTGCTCGCCGACAAGGCCGGCGCCGACGGGTCCGGCGGACGGGGCCTGATCTCGATCTGTGCCGCCGGCGGCCAGGGCGTCGTCGCCATCCTCGAGCGCTGACCCCGAGCCCTCCCTCGGCGCCGCTGCCGGCATCAGTCGGCGCAGGACGGGTACGACCGTCGCATGGAGGATGTCGTGGGTGACCTGGCCGGCGGCCGCTACGAGCTCCACGAGATGGTGGGCTCGGGCGGCACCGGCTCGGTCCGCCGGGCCCACGACACCCTCCTCGACCGTTCGGTGGCGGTGAAGATGCTGCGCGGCAACACCGCCGACGAGACCGTCCGGGCGCGGATGCGTGCGGAGGCCCAGCTGGCCGGCTCGCTGCACCACCCGGGCATCGCCCAGGTCTACGACTACGGCGAGGAGACCGCGGACGGCGCCCCCGCGCCGTACATCGTGATGCAGTACGTCGAGGGCACCTCGCTGTGGCAGGTCCTGCGCGAGCGCCGCACCCTGCCGCCGGTCGAGGTGATGCACCTCGTGGCCCAGGTGGCGTCGGCCCTCGAGGTGGCCCACGAGGCCGGCATCGTGCACCGCGACCTGAAGCCGGCGAACATGCTGGTCACGCCCGAGGGCCGCATCGTGCTGGTCGACTTCGGCATCGCGCGCACGCAGGACGCAGACCCGTTGACGCTGACCGGCACGATCGTCGGGACCGCCGACTACATCAGCCCCGAGCAGTCCGAGGGACGGTCGGCGACCAGCCGGTCCGACCTCTACTCCCTGGGGATGGTCGCCTACGAGTGCCTCAGCGGCAGGAAGCCGTTCCGCCGCGACTCCGACGTGGCCACCGCGCTCGCGCACATGGTGGACGAGGCGCCCCCGCTGGGCCCGAACGTGCCCGAGGACGTGCGAGCCCTGGTCGAGCAGATGATCGCCAAGGACCCCGAGGACCGGCCGGTCGACGCGGCCGAGGTCGCCGCCCGCGCGGCAGCGCTCGCCGGGCCCCTGACCAGCGCGCCGCAGCCGTCCGGGTCGGTGGAGGTCCCCGGGGCGCCGGTGCCGAGTGCGGGGCTGCGCCGCCCGTCGATGCGTCACCACCCGGTGTTGCGCTCCCGACGGGTGTACGTCAGCGCCTCGGCCCTGCTCGCTGCGGTGGCCTGCTCGGTGTTCGTCGCCGCGCGGTCCCCGGCGGTGCGGGTGCCGGACCTCGAGGGGCAGCGTGCCGCGCCGGCCGAGCAGACCCTGGAGGACCACGGCTTCGACGTGCGACGCTCCTACGCCGACCAGCCCGGCACCCGGCGCGGAACCGTCCTCGACCAGCGTCCGGCGCCCGGCACGCGTGGCGAGGACGACACGGTCGTGACGCTGACGGTGGCCTCGGGCCGGGCCGACCTCCGCGCCGAGGACGTGACGGGGGAGTCCTACGACCAGGCGGCCCGCGACCTGGTCGCCCTGGGCCTGGTGCCCTCGCGGGCGTACCGGACCCAGGCCGAGGGTGCTGGCGGGGTCGTGGCGGTCCACCCGACCGGACGGTTGCCGCAGGGGACCGCAGTCACGCTGATCGTGGCCGTCGCTCCGGAGTGACCTGCAGCGACCCGGTTCAGCCGGGCCGCGCGGCGAGGGCCAGCGCGGAGGCGACCAGGTAGTCCTTGACCTGGTCCGGCGAGATCGAACCGACCGTGGGGATGCCGGGAGCGGCCTCCTTGACGAGGATCCCCACCCGCGCCAGCTGCAGGGCGCCGAGCCCGCTGGCGTAGAGCGTGTTGGCGAGCAGCGTGGGGTCGGCGACCGTGAAGTCCCCGGAGGCGACCCCGTCCTCCAGTGCGCTGCTCAGCGTCGCCAGGCACGAGGAGATGCCGCGGCCGAGCCGGAACAGCGCCCCCTCGGAGATCTCCTCCAGCAGCTCCGGGCCGCTGCGGCGCATCAGGGCCTGGGCGCAGTCGGTGAAGGCGGGGTGCGCCAGCCCGTAGTCGACGAACGCCCCGACGATCGCCTCCAGCCGCTGGCGCGCGTCGTCCTCGGACGCCGCCGCTGCGCTCAGGGCGTCGCGCAGCTCGTCGAGGTAGGTCACCAGGGTGAGCGCGAAGAGCTCCTCCTTGCCGGTGAAGTGCCGGTAGACGATCGCGCGGTTGATCCCGACCGCGCGGGCGATGTCCTCGATCTGTGCGTCGCGCACGCCGCGCTCGTCGAAGAGGGAGCGGGTCGCCGCGAGGATCTCCTTCTCGCGGGCCCGGCGGCGGGTCGCGGCGGCGGAGCGCCGGCCATCCACCACGGGCTGTTCCTGGGTCGGCATGTACCCATCGTAGGGAAGTGCAACGCCGAGTTGCACGGCTGTGGCACGCGCGTGACGAATCGTGGGACGGGGCGGGACGACGCCACCGGGCGGGGCCGCCCGGGTCAGCCGGTCATCCGGCTGGCACCGGCGTCTCGGCGGCCGCCCTGCGTGCGGCGGCCTGCCCGGACGCCATCACCGCGTTCATCCCGCCGACGGTCGTCCAGGCGCCGGCAAGGTGGAGGTTGGGCAGGGGGGTGGTCGTCGGCAGCCAGCCCAGTCCGCTGTTCTCCGGGGTGTTCTCGTAGCCCTCGATCGCTCCGCGTGGACTGCGGGTGTAGCGGTGGTTGGTCAACGGGGTGGAGGCCTCGCGGTGCTGGACGGCCTCGAGCAGTCCGGGGATCGCTTCCGCGGCGCGGGCCAGCAGCATGTCGGAGACGTGCTGCTTGATCGCCTGGTAGCGCGGCAGGTCCTGGTAGTGCGCCAGGTCGCCGCCGCTGCCCCAGGTGTCCTCGTGGTCCCAGGGAGCCACGGTGGTCAGCACGACGACGGCATGCCCCGGCGGGGCGCAGCCGGGGTCGACCCGGGTGTAGTCCGTCACCGCGATCGCGGTCTTGTCCCAGTCACCCCCCTGCGCAGCGCGCCACGCGACCTCGGGGTCGCCGGAGGGGTCGAGGAAGAGCTCGTGCGGCAGCCCCTGCTGGGCGGGGACGTCGCGGTCGAGACCCAGGTAGACCGAGAAGGTCGTGTAGCCGGGCCGGGGTCGCTCCACCTGGTCCACGTAGCCGACCGGGAGGTGCTGGCGGCCCACCATGTCGAGCATCGTTCGCGGGGCGCTTGCGTTGCTCACGACCACGTCGGCGGCGAGGTGCAGCCCCTGATCGGTGTTGACCGCGACGACGCGGCCGTTCTCCACCTCGAGGCCGGACACCAGGTGTCCGTACCGGATCTCGCCACCGTGCGCCTGCAGGCTCTGGGCCAGGGCGGTGGAGATCGCCTGCGCACCGCCTTCGGGGTACCAGCCGCCGTGCTGGTGGTAGGAGCCGGTCATCGCCGCGCCCACGGTCGCTGCCAGGTGTGCGGGCGGCAGGCCCGCATAGCCCCACAGGGCTCCCAGCGCCCCCCGGGCCCGCGGGTCCGTCACGTGCCGGCGCAGCAGCTGGTCCCAGGTCTCTCCGGCGGCGCGCGCGAGCGCCGGGTACTGCCGCATCAGGCCCTCCAGGTCTGGGGCGCGACCGGCTGCCGTGTCGACCTCGAGCCGCCGGGACTCCCGGTAGACCGTGTAGGCCTCGTCGAGATAGGCGCGGATGCCCTCGATCTGCTCAGGGAAGTGTCGAGCCAGCTCCGCCTCGTAGTGGAACGGGTCTGCGTGCGCGACGAGGTCCCGGTCTCCGGAGCGCACCACGTAGAGCGGGTCGAGCCGGTGCAGCCTGAGCAGGTCCCCGATGCCGAGCTCGCGGTAGAGGTGGTCCACCCCGCCGCCGCAGTCCAGGCCGTTCAGTGCGTGCAGGGCGGCGTCGAACCGGTACGGCCCGCGCTGGAACGCGGTGGCGTACCCGCCAGGCACGGCGCCCTGCTCCAGGACGACGGGGTGCCTGCCCTGCATCGCCAGCGTCACCGCGGCCGCCAGCCCTCCCAGCCCGGCCCCGATCACGACAGCGTCGACGCGCTCGACCATCACAGCCTCCCGATGTCGGTGTTTGCTCCCCTCGTTCGAGGACATCGCCGCCGACAGGCACGCGGGCAGAGGCAGAGGTCCTGAGCGGGCGACTCCCTGAGGGAGTGCGCTGCGTGGCTGTCTCGTGCTACCGGCTCGACGCGAGGAGGTCGCGCAGCTTCTGGAAGGACTCCGTCCAGCCGTCCCGGTGCAGCGCGAGCCGCGCCTCGGTCGCGAACTCGTCCTGCACCAGTGAGAGCTCCGTGCCGTCGCCCCTGGCGCGCAGCGACAACCGGACGACGGTCTCGCGGTCGTCGGGGTCGGGCTCCTCCCAGCGGAAGCTGTAGACGAGGTGGTCCGGCGGGTCGATCTCGAGGAACTCGCCCGCGAGGTGGAACAGGTCACCTTCTGGTGGCTGCATCCCGAAGCGGTAGCCGCCGCCGACGCGCAGGTCGAGCTCGACCTCGGGGATCGTGAAGCCGGCAGGCCCCCACCACTGCGGCAGGACAGCCGGGTCGGTCAGCGCGTCGAAGACCCGCTCGCGTGGTGCGTCCAGGACGCAGCCGAGCTCGAGGACCAGTCGGTCCGCGGGACCGTTCATGTCTCCACTCTCGCACCACCCCCGAACACCGGTCTCCGCTGGAACCGTTGCGACCAGGACCGGCTTGTCCGTCACAGGAACCCTCGCACGGTCTCGACGGTGTCCGCCTCGTGCGGCGCCTTGTCGTCGCGGTAGCGGACCACGCGGGCGAAGCGGAGCGCCATCCCGCCGGGGTAGCGCGAGGAGCGCTGCACCCCGTCGAAGGCGACCTCGACCACCTGCTCGGGCCGCACGTGCACGACGTACGACGAGCGTGCGGTCTCCAGCTCCAGGAACCGTCTCGTCTGCCAGGCGAGCATCTCGTCGGTCATCCCCTTGAAGGTCTTGCCGAGCATGACGAAGGCACCGGACGCGGGGTCGCGGGCCCCGAGGTGGATGTTGGACAGCCAGCCCTCGCGCCGGCCGCTGCCCCACTCGACAGCCAGCACGACCAGGTCGAGCGTGTGCACCGGCTTCACCTTCACCCAGGCGGCGCCGCGGCGGCCGGCGTCGTACGGCGCGGCGAGGTTCTTCACCACCACGCCCTCGTGCCCGGCGCGCAGCGCGTCCTCGAGGAAGAACCGGGCGGCGTCGGGGTCGGCCGTGACCAGCCGCGGGACCCGGTGCTCGGCCGGGACCAGCCGGTCCAGCGCGGCGAGCCGCGCGGAGCCGGGCGCGTCGAGCAGGTCCTCGCCGTCGTGGTGGAGGACGTCGAAGAAGTACGGCGTCACGGCGACCCCGGCGTGCTGCGCGGTCCGCGAGGCGGTCTCCTGGAACGGCCGGGGCCGGCCGTCCTCGTCCAGCGCCAAGGCCTCGCCGTCGAGGACGAAGCGCGAGGCAGGGAGGGCCCGCGCCACCGCGACCACCTCGGGCAGCCGGGCGGTGATGTCCTCCAGGGTGCGGGTCGCGACCAGGACCTCGTCGCCGTCGCGGTGCACCTGGATCCGGATGCCGTCGAGCTTGACGTCGACGGAGACCGGCTCGGCGGCCGGTCCGGTGGCCTTGGCCAGCGCGGCCGCGAGGTCGGGGGCGCTGGAGGCCAGCATGGGCAGCACCGGCCGGCCCACCTCGAGACCGAACCCGGTCAGGGCCTCCTCCCCGCCGGTCATCGCGGCGACCGTCACGCGGACGGTCGATCCGGCCAGCATCGCGGCGCGCCGCACCGACGTGAGAGGCACGCCGGCGGCCCGGGCGACCGCCTCCTGCACGAGCGCGTCGAGGGCGCCCTGGCGGACCGCGCCCGTCACCACGCCCCGGAGCCAGGCCTGCTCCGCGGCGGTGGCCCGGCCGAACAGGTCGGCCACCGCCGCCGCCCGGGCGGCCTGCGAACCCGCCCCGGCGAGCGCGGCGATCGACTCGAACGCCTCGTGCACCTCGAGCACGGTCAGGGTGGGGACGTCCGCCGGCTCGGGGAGCCCGCTGAGGCCACGCCAGCCGAGCCCGGTGCGCCGCTGCCGCAGCGTGCCGCCGAGGTAGGCGGTCACGGTCTCGACCTCCTCGGGTGCGGCCGCGGCGAGCAGCGTGGCGATGGCGGCGACCTTGGCCTTGCGGGACCGGGTCGACGACACGGCGTCGGAGGTGGCGACGAGGTCGGAGAGCAGCACCCGGCCATTGTGACCGGGACCGCCGACACGGCGGAGCGCTCGGATACCGTGCCGGGGTGACTTCCGAGGCGGGCCAGGTGCGGGTGTGGCGACCCGGCCGGCCGTGCCCCGTCGCGCGGATGCTCCTGCACCGACGGCGCGGCGCCGGCGACCCGACGTACCACCTCGACGACACGGGCCGGCACTGGCGCGGCGTGCGCACCCCGGAGGGCCCGGCCACGCTGGTCGTGCGGGCCCGGGCCGCGGACGGCGAGGTGCACGCCGAGGCCTGGGGCCCGGGCGCGGGCTGGGTCCTGGAGTCGGTGCCAGGACTCCTCGGCGCCGACGACGACCCGAGCGGGTTCGAGCCGCGGCACCCGGTGCTCGTGGAGGCGTGGCGCCGCTACGGCGAGGTCCGGATCGGGCGCAGCGGCCTGGTCATGGAGTCGCTGGTCCCGGCGATCCTGGAGCAGAAGGTCACCGGGCAGGAGGCGTTCGCGGGCTTCCGGATGCTGGTGCACCGGTACGGCGAGCCCGCGCCCGGCGCGGGGCCCCGCGGCCGGCGGCTGTGGGTCCAGCCCACCCCCGACCGGCTTCGCACGATCCCGTCGTGGGAGTGGCTGCGGATGCACGTCGACCCGGCCCGGTCACGGACCCTCGTCCAGGCGGCACGGGTGGCCGACTCCCTGGAGCGCACCGCGGGGCTGCCGCACGACGAGGCGGACCGCCGGATGCGCAGCCTGCCCGGGATCGGGGTGTGGACCAGCGCCGAGGTGCGGCAGCGCGCCCACGGGGACCCCGACGCGGTCTCGTTCGGCGACTACCACGTGGCCAAGGACATCGGCTGGGCCCTGACCGGGACCCCGTTCGACGACGAGCAGCTCGAGGAGTTCCTCGAGCCCTGGCGCCCGCACCGGGGCCGGGTCCAGGCGCTGGTCGGGGTGGCCGGGCTGCACCGGCCGCGGCGGGGAGCCCGGATGGCGCCCCGCACCCACCTGCCCGCCACGGTCACCCGACGGGTCTGAGCCTGTCCGGCATGCGGTGCGCGGCTGTGGCGGCTCCTCGTACCGCCGGTACGGTGACCGCGTGAGCCCCGACCTCGAGCACCTCCGCACCGCCTCCCGCGACGAGGCCGCCGCCTTCTTCGCCGAGGTCGACGCCGAGGCGCTGGTGGCCGCGGTCCGGGCCACCACGGACGAGGAGCTGCTCGGGCTGGTCTCCCGGGACGACATCCGGCCCGTCGCGGTCGAGGGCATCCTGGGCCGGCTCCACGAGTACGCCGTGGCCGAGCGGCTGGCCGACCTGCGCGGCGTCGTGCGCTTCGACCTCGAGCGGCGCGGCACCCTGCTGGAGCGGCACGCGATCGCCTTCGAGGGCGGCGGCCTGACCCTGAGGCCCAGGCTGTCGGACGCCGAGCCCACCGACGTCGTGCTGCGCACCAGCCTGCTGCGCTTCGTGCGGATCGTCAGCGGCGAGCGGAACGCGGGGCTGGAGTACCTGAGCGGGAAGCTCGACATCGACGGCGACGCGATGCTGGCGCTCGCGGTCGGCGGCATCTTCCGGGTGCCGGGCAGCGGCGAGGTGGCGGTCGACCCCACCGCGCTGGACCCGGTCGACGTGGCCACGGCGCTCGCCGAGGTCCGCTCCGACCACCTCCGGAAGGTCATGACGTCGGGCTTCCGGTCGATCGTGCTGGAGGAGATCTTCCGCCGGCTGCCCGAGTACGTGAACCCCCGCAAGGCGGCCAAGGTGCACCTGACCATCGGCTTCCGGCTGCTCGGCAACCCCAACGGCGACGTCGAGCGGTACGTCGTGCGCGTGGCCGGCGGCGCTGCCACGGTGACCGCCGGCGACGAGGGGGAGCAGCGCGACGCCACGGTGACCTGCGAGGCCCACGACTACCTGCGGCTGGCCACCGGGCACCTGAACCCGGTCACCGGCGTGCTGAAGGGCCAGCTGAAGGTCCGCGGCGACAAGGCCAAGGCGCTCCAGCTGAGCTCGGTCATCGACATCCCGAAGCCGCGCTGAGCCCTTCGTCCCCGATGGTGGGGAACTTGGTCCCCTGATCGCGCGACGCGGCTGCGCGCGCGCCGCCACGGTGGTCTCATTTCAGGTGGGCCGACCGTCTTCCGGGGCGGTCGCGAACGGGGGCGGAGGCCAGCCGTGACGAAGGTCGGGCGCGCGCTGAGGATCGGGCTGGTCGGCGCGGTCGTCGTGGTCCTCGCCTCGGCCGTGAACAGCCTCGGGGGGACCCGGGACCCCGGCGCTCACCGCCACCACCGGCACCAGCAGGTCCAGGCCCCCGAACCACGGCCACCCGACGCGCTGCCGGCGACGGGGGCCTACGTGCACACCCGGGTCCTCGAGTCGGGGGTCCTCGACGTCGACCAGTGGCTGCGGACCCGGGCACCGGTCCGGGAGGTGACCCTGGGCGCGGACCCGATCCCCGGCCCCGGCGGTCCGCCCGTGGCCACGTTCGTGAGGGTCGCCGCCGACGGGGAGGCCGTCACGGGGCCCGACGCGGTCGGCATCCAGCCCCGGACCGTGCACCTCGGGGGCCCGACCCGGCTGGTCCACGTCAGCTACCTGCTGACCGGGGTCGTCGTCCGGGAGGAGCCGGGCGCCGGCGATCCGGTCGCCGTGATGACGTCGCTGGGTGTGGACCACTCCGGCCGGCAGGGCACGCTCCGCGAGTCGGTCTCCGGCGACGTCCGGCAGCTGCACTGCTGGCCGCGGCCGGCCACCGTCGCCGCCGCCCGGCCGTGTGGGCACCGGCAGGGCGACGACTGGCGGGTGTGGCTGACCGAGAGCCAGCGGGACACGCAGGTCGCCGCGCAGCTCGGGTCGCAGTGACCGTTCCTGTGCCGGGACGAGACCGCGGCTCAGCTCGGCAGGACGGGACGCTCGATCAGCGGTGTGAGCGGCTGCAACGCGCATCGGTCATGATGTCGCGGTGTTCATCCCGCACCTGGGTCGCACCGTCAGTGATGAGGTGCCTGGAGTGGTGGATGGAGGGCGACATCGCCGTCTGATCGAGGCAGACGGGCTCGACGGCACGCTCGAACGACCGTGCGACAGAGTCTGCCCCGGGTCCGCGCAGGTGAGTGGCCGGTGCGCCGGACTAGTCAGGCGAAATCCATTTCTCGCACCCCACGTTGGCTCCGACGAGCCAGCCGCCGTAGGGCGAGTAGACGGTGTCGTGGCCGGGACCGCAGTGGACGTACACAAGGGTGAAGCCGCCGCCCGTGGCGCTTCCAAGCCTGATGGTGTCGTTGCCGGCGCCGGCGTAGACCGTGTCGCCGTTGTAGTGGGGGAAGATCCGGTCAGCTCCGGGACCACCGTGGAGCACGTCCTTGACGGCGTCCTTGCCCGAGTGGATGCGGTCCGCGCCCGGTCCCCCGAAGACCTTGTCCCTGCCGCGACCTGCATCAATCGTGTCCGCCCCGCCCTCGCCGTGGATGGTGTCCGCTCCCTTGGTGCCGGTCAGGACGTCCGGGCCGGACGTGCCGTTGATGACCGCTGCGGCCGCCGGGGCGCCCGCGGCACCAACCACCAGCACTCCGGTCGCCCAGGCGAGATGAATTCGTCGGGTCTTCATGGCACCACGCCCCATTTCCGGGAGCAGACCCACACCTCGGCCTCAGCCTCCACCTCTGCAGCGTCCGCCGGACCACTCCGCGACCGGCAGGGTCGCACGTCCCGAGGTGGACGGGCCCAGGTCAGAGCAGGGGGCGCAGCGGGGCCAGCACGAACTCGGTGAACTTGCGGTGCAGGTCGCGCGCCTCCCACTCGCCGCTGGTGAGCTCGAGGCAGTTGGACTCGTCGACGGTGAAGATCTCCTCCATCGCCGCGGCCAGCTCCTCGTCGATCAGCTCCACGTTGATCTCGTAGTTGCCGGTCAGGCTGAGCCGGTCGATGTTCGCGGTGCCGACCGTGGTCCAGGTCCCGTCGATGGTGGAGGTCTTCGAGTGCACCATCGCGTCCCGGTAGCGCAGGATCCGGACGCCCGCGTCGAGGAGCTGGCTGAAGTACCCGCGGGAGATCCAGTCGGCCACGATGTGGTTGGACTTCAGCGGGATCAGCAGCCGCACGTCCACGCCACGCCGGGCGGCCGCCTTCATCGCGTCGACGAAGTCCTGGTCGGGGATGAAGTAGGCGTGGGTCATCCAGACGTTGCGGCTGGCCCGGTTGATCGCCTCGAGGTACATGCCCCGGATCGGGAACATCCACAGCCGCGGCACGTTCCGGTGGAAGCGGATCCGCGACTCCCACGTCGACGCGGTCTCCAGCAGCAGCGGACGCTCGCTGGTGCCGATCCGCCGGCGGCGGTTGAGGTTCCAGAAGTCCGCGAAGGCCCGCTTCAGGTCCCAGACCCCGGGCCCGGTGATGCGCATGTGGGTGTCGCGCCACTCGGTCTCGTAGGCCGACCCGATGTTGAAGCCGCCCACGAACCCCACCTCGTCGTCGACGACGAGGATCTTGCGGTGGTCGCGGCCGTACCGGCGCAGGTCGAGGACCCGCCAGCCCGCGGCGTACACGGGGTACCTCAGCACCTTCATCGTCGGCGGGAACCGCTTGAACCGCGGGGAGACCACCAGGTTCGCGAAGCCGTCGTAGATGCAGTAGACCTCGACGCCGCGCTCGGCCGCCGCCGCCAGCGCGGCCTTGAAGCGCTCGCCGATCTCGTCGCCCTTCCAGATGTAGGTCTCCAGCAGCACCTGGCGGGTCGCGCCGTCGATGGCGGCGAGCATGTCGTCGAACAGGTCCTTGCCGAACGTGTACGTCGTGACCGTGCCCTCGCCGATCGGGACCGTGCGCGGGGGAGTGACAGGGAAGGGCTTCGGCTTCTTGCCGCGCCGGCGGTAGGAGTCGACGAGCGACATCCCGATCGCGAGCGCCAGCTGCACCCCGAAGACCGCGAGCAGGGTCCGGCGCAGCATCCGCACCAGCCGGTCGGCGACGGATGGGACGGATGTGGTCACGGGGTCAATCTAGTCGGCGCCCCCGCACCCGGTCCCCCTTCCCGGGCAGCCGGGACCTCAGGCCCTGCAGCTACCGGTCCGCCCGGCGGTTCACTGTCCTCGAGAGGGGTGGGGAGACATGCCGCGAGTGAGGGGATCGATCGACATCGCACGGCCCGTCGAGGCCGTGTTCGACGTGGTGGCGGACCAGACCAACGAGCCGACCTACAACCCGGCGATGGTGAGGTGTGAGCAGGTGGCGCCCGGGCCGGTGGGCGAGGGCAGCCGCTTCCGGTCCGTGGCGAGGAGCGCCGGTCGCGAGGTGCCGATGACCAGCGAGCTGGTCGACTACCAGCGACCACACCACTTGGGCGTGCTGACGTCGGTGGACGGGACGATCATCGACGGCACGTTGGACTTCGAGCCGTCGATGATCGGCACCCGGATGACCTGGGACTGGGACGTCCGGACCACGGGCCGGCTGCGGGTGGTCGGCCCGGTGGTCGCCTTCCTCGGACGACGCCAGGAACGCCGGATCTGGGGCTCGCTCAAGGCGCAACTCGAGCAGCAGCAGGGCTCGCGCACGGGCGCCTGACCCCGGCCCGCGCGCGGACGCGGAATACCACTGTCGGCGGCGGCGTTTAGGCTCGTCGTATGCGACCAGTGACCGATCTCGAGCGCCGGGTGGCCCCTTTCCAGGTCGTCTCGGACTACCAGCCGTCCGGCGACCAGCCGACGGCGATCGCGGAGATCTCGAAGCGGATCAAGGGCGGGGTCGAGGACGTCGTGCTCCTCGGTGCCACCGGTACCGGCAAGACCGCCACGGTCGCGTGGGTCGCCGAGCAGCTGCAGCGGCCGCTGCTGGTGATGCAGCCCAACAAGACGCTGGCCGCCCAGTTCGCCAACGAGCTGCGCCAGCTCTTCCCCGACAACGCGATCGAGTACTTCGTCTCGTACTACGACTACTACCAGCCCGAGGCCTACGTCCCGCAGACCGACACCTACATCGAGAAGGACTCCTCCATCAACGAGGAGGTCGAGCGGCTGCGCCACTCGGCGACCAACTCGCTGCTGACCCGTCGTGACGTGATCGTGGTGAGCACCGTCTCCTGCATCTACGGCCTCGGCACCCCGCAGGAGTACGTCGACCGGATGATCCGGCTGAGGGTGGGGGAGGAGCACGACCGCGACTCGATCCTGCGCCGTCTGGTCGAGATCCAGTACACCCGCAACGACATGAGCTTCACCCGGGGCACCTTCCGGGTCCGCGGCGACACCCTCGAGATCTTCCCGGTCTACGAGGAGCACGCGGTGCGGATCGAGTTCTTCGGCGACGAGATCGAGCGGCTGATGTCGCTGCACGCCGTCACCGGTGAGGTGCTCACCGAGGACGAGGAGCTCTACGTCTTCCCGGCCACCCACTACGTGGCCGGGCCCGAGCGGATGGAGCGCGCGATCCGCGGCATCGAGCTCGAGCTGGACGAGCAGCTGGCGAAGTTCGAGCGCGAGGGCAAGCTGCTGGAGGCCCAGCGGCTGCGGATGCGCACGACGTACGACATCGAGATGATGCGCCAGGTCGGCTCCTGCTCCGGCATCGAGAACTACTCGATGCACATCGACGGCAGGGCCCGCGGCTCGGCGCCGAACTGCCTGCTCGACTACTTCCCCGAGGACTTCCTGCTCGTCGTCGACGAGTCCCACGTCGCCGTCCCGCAGATCGGCGGCATGTACGAGGGCGACATGTCCCGGAAGCGGAACCTGGTCGATCACGGCTTCCGGCTGCCCAGCGCGATGGACAACCGGCCGCTGCGCTGGGAGGAGTTCCTCGACCGGATCGGCCAGACGATCTACCTCTCGGCGACCCCGGGCGACTACGAGCTCGACAAGGTCGGCGGGGACACCGTGGAGCAGATCATCCGGCCCACCGGCCTGGTCGACCCCGAGGTCGTGGTCAAGCCGACCAAGGGCCAGATCGACGACCTGATCCACGAGATCCGCACCCGCACCGACAAGCACGAGCGGGTCCTGGTCACCACGCTGACCAAGAAGATGTCCGAGGACCTCACCGACTACCTGCTCGACGCGGGCATCCGCACCCGATACCTGCACTCCGAGGTCGACACCCTCAAGCGGATCGAGCTGCTGCGTGACCTGCGGCTGGGGGAGTACGACGTCCTCGTCGGCATCAACCTGCTGCGCGAGGGTCTCGACCTGCCCGAGGTGTCGCTGGTGGCGATCCTCGACGCCGACAAGGAGGGCTTCCTCCGCTCGGACAAGTCCCTGATCCAGACGATCGGCCGTGCGGCGCGCAACGTCTCCGGCCAGGTGCACATGTACGCCGACCGGATCACCCGGTCGATGGAGTCCGCGATCGACGAGACCAACCGGCGCCGGGCCAAGCAGGTCGCCTACAACACCGCCCACGGCATCGACCCGCAGCCGCTGCGCAAGAAGATCGCCGACATCACCGAGATGCTCGCCCGCGAGGACGAGAGCACCCAGGCGCTGCTGGAGACCTGGGCCGGCACCGAGGCCAAGGGGCGCGCCGGCGGCGTGAAGGCCAAGCAGCCCGTCCCCGGGCTGTCCAAGGAGGCGGCGGGCAAGCACGCGGCCGACCTCGCCGGGATGCCCAGCTCCGACCTCGCGCAGCTGATCCAGGACCTGACCGACCAGATGAGGAACGCCGCGGCCGAGCTCCAGTTCGAGGTCGCGGCCCGGCTGCGTGACGAGATCTCGGAGCTCAAGAAGGAGCTCCGCCAGATGATGGAGGCGACCAAGTGAACGCCCGGCACGCACGCTGGCTGCGTTCTCGTCGCTCGACGGCCAACCCCGGGCCGCCTTCGCTCCTCCGCCTTGCCATCGCACGCACCGGACGTCCACTTGCCGTGCCCGACTGGCGGGCACGCTGGCTGCGTTCTCGTCGCTCGACGGCCAACCCCGGGCCGCCTTCGCTCCTCCGCCTTGCCATCGCACGCACCGGACGTCCACTTGCCGTGCCCGACTGGCGCGCCGCGTGACGGACAGCCTCCGGCGGGCGTACGCCGTCTGGATCGTCGGGCTCCTCGTCTACTTCCTCGCGGTCTTCCACCGCTCCTCGCTCGCGGTCGCGGGCCTCGCGGCCACCGAGCGCTTCGACATCTCCGCGTCCCAGCTGGCGACGTTCACGATGCTGCAGCTGCTGGTGTACGCCGGCATGCAGATCCCGGTCGGCCTGATGGTCGACCGGTTCGGGTCGCGCAGCGTGCTGCTCGGCGGCACCCTGCTGCTCACCGCGGCGCAGTGCGGGTTCGCGGTGGCCGACAGCTACGGGCTCGCGCTGGTCGCGCGGGTGTTCGTGGGGATGGGCGACGCGATGACGTTCATCTGCGTGCTCCGGCTGGTGAGCACCTGGTTCCCGGTCCGCCGGATCCCGCTGGTCACCCAGCTGACCGGCACCCTTGGCCAGCTCGGGGCCGTGGTCGCGGCGGTCCCGATGACCTGGGCGCTCGGCCACCTCGGCTGGACCACGGCGTACCTCGCGGCGGCCTCGCTCGGCGTCGTGCTCGCCGTCGCCCTGCTCCTGGTCCTCCACGACAGTCCCGAGGCCCGTCACCTCCGCGGACCCCGGCTGTCCCTGGCGACGGTGCGCGCCAGCCTGGCCGCCTCGTGGGCGCACCCCGGGACCCGGCTCGGGTTCTGGATCCACTTCTCGACCCAATTCAGCCTCACCGCGCTGACGCTGCTGTGGGGCTACCCGTTCTTCGTCCGCGGCGAGGGTCTGAGCCCGACCACCGCGGGCAGCCTGCTGACCGTGCTCATCGTGGCCGTCATGATCGCCGGCCCCACCCTGGGGTGGCTGGTGGGCAGCCATCCCTGGCACCGCTCGTCGATGGCGCTGGTCATCGTCTCGACCATCGCGGCGGTGTGGACCGTGGTGCTCGCCTGGCCCGGCTCGGCGCCGGTGTGGCTGCTGGTCGTCCTGGCGCTCGTCGTGGGCGTCGGCGGGCCCGCCTCGATGATCGGCTTCGACGTCGGGCGGACCTCCAACCCGGCCGACCGGCTGGCCAGCGCCAGCGGGATCATCAACCAGGGCGGCTTCCTGGCCAGCCTGCTGCTCGTCGTCACAGTCGGCCTGGTCCTGGACTGGCGCACGCCCGGCGACAGCACGGCGTACACCCCCTCGGCGTTCCGGTGGGCGATGAGCGCCCAGTACGTCCTGTGGGGGATCGGGCTGGTCCAGGTCTGGCGCTACCGCCGACGGGCCCGGTCGGTCATCAACCGCGACGAGCTCTACGCAGCCAGCTCGCCAACGGCGGCGTGAGCAGCAGGATCACCAGCAGCCGGAAGATCTGCACCGCCATCACGTAGGTGACGTCGGAGCCGCTGTCCGCCGCGGTGGCCAGCACCGCGAACAGCCCACCCGGGGTCGTGGCGAGGTACGCCGTGAGGCCGTCGACCCCGGTGGTGACGGTGAGCAGCGCGCCGAGACCGGCGCACAGCCCGATCAGCCCCGCGATCAGGGCGAGGACGACGGGCAGCATCCGCGTGATCGCGGCGAGGCTGGCCCGGGTGAAGCGCAGCCCGACCTGGACACCGATCAGCAGGTAGGCCAGCCACTGGAGCAGCAGCGGCACCGCGGCCTCGTCGAAGCCGAACCAGCCACCGACGCTCAGCGCCACCGCCACGGCCAGCGGACCCAGCAGCGTCGCCGTGGGGATCGCGCCGATCCGGGCGAGCAGCAGGCCCACGACGAGGGCGACCGCGACGTACGCCAGGTCCGTCGGCCACGGCGCGTCCCCCTGGGCGAGGGTCCCCAGCCCGCGCTCGGGGTGGAAGACGGCGGCCGTGACCACCGGCATCGCCACCAGGACCAGGAGCACCCGGAGGTACTGGACGACGGTGACCACCCGGTCGTCGGCACCGAGCTCGTGGGCCACGGCGACGACGCCGGAGGCGCCACCCGCGACCAGCGAGAAGACGCCGGTGACCCCGGAGACGTCGCGGCGCCGCGAGAAGAGCCAGCCGGCGCCCAGGCTCGCCGCCAGCGTGCCGAGCGTGACCAGCACGATCGGCAGCAGGTCCGAGCGCATCCGGGACAGTGCCTCCAGGCTGACCATCGAGCCGATCGTGATGCCGATCAGTCCCTGGCCCACCCGAAAGGCCAGCACCGGGACGCCGAGGGCCCGGCCCGACGTCAGCGCGTGCGCCATCCCGCCCAGCAGCGCGCCGAAGAGCACGGGGGAGGGCAGCCCCAGCAGCTCGAAGCCGAGGCTCGCGACGGCGGTGACCGCCAGGATCAGCGCCCACGAGGCGACGGGGCTGCGAGCGGCTGGCATCGACGTCACCCTAGACGGCTGGGGCCGCCGGTTAGGGTGCGGGACATGACGACCATCGACCTCGGCAGGCCCGTCTCCGGCGACGTGGTGGAGCTGATCCTCGACGACCACCGGCGTTTCGAGACCCTGCTGCGCGACCTGCGGGACAGCAGCACCGACCGGGACGCCGTACGCCAGGCCTTCGCGACCCTCCACGTCGCGCACGCGGAGGCCGAGGAGAAGCACGTCTACCCCAAGCTGCGCCGCAAGCAGGCCGTCGGCGAGCACGAGGCCGAGCACGGCAAGGAGGAGCACGCCGAGGGCCACGAGGCGTTGCTGGCGGTCCTGGAGCTGAAGGGCACCGACACCCAGGCCTTCGAGGACGCGGTCGAGGAGCTGGCCCGGGTGGTCAACCACCACCTCACCGAGGAGGAGCTGACCATCCTCAACCCCGCCCGTGAGGAGGTCGGGGAGCGGGTGCGGGCCGAGCTCGGCGAGGCCTTCGCGAGGGAGCGCAACGCGCAGGTGGACGCCGGCTGCGGGAGCCTGGAGAACGTACGCCGCATCGTCGCCGAGGCCGCGCGGGAGGGCCTGCTGGACGACGAGGACTGACCCTCGTCGCGGCGGCTCACTCGTCGGGGCGGTCGCGCTCGGGCTGCTGGTCGTCGGGCAGGCTCGGCAGCAGCTGGGTCTCCGCGTCCGGGGAGGTGGCCGGGGGAGCGGCTCCCCGGCTGCCCGGCGTCGGGATGCCGGCGCGCGGCAGGCGGGGCCGGGCCGGCGGGACCAGCCGGAGCTGGCGACGGATCCGCTCGGCGAGGTCCAGCTCGCGCAGCAGCCGCTTGACCGTGGAGAGCACGGTCACGTGCAGCTCGAGCAGCTCCGGCTCGGCGCCGCCCAGGACCACGTCCTCGAGCCTGGCGCGTGCCTCGTGGAGTCCTTCGAGCGCCTCCCGGAGCACCCGCACGTGCCCGGAGCTGATGTGCTCGGCGGGGCCCGCCTCGTCGTGGACCAGCTGTCCGAAGGCGTCGATGCCCGCCGCCATCTCGGCGAAGGTCTGGGCGAGTCCGAGCAGCACGGGCTCGGCGTTCTCGGACTCGGCCCAGGTCGCGTCCTGCGTCGCGTCGACGAGCGCGCGGAACATGCTGCGGATCGCCACCGCGGAGTGCTCCAACGACTCCAGGCCCTGCCGCAGCCCCGGCCCCACGTTGGGCGTGCCGACGGCGCGAACGTTGAGCCGGCGACCCTGCTCGGCATGCAGCAGCGCGGCACCGACCCGAGGGATGTCGTGCGTGATGCGCCGCGCCTCGCCCAGCCATGCCCTGGCTGCCGGTGCCACCTCCCGGCCCTCGGCGGCCAGCTCGGTGAGCTCGTCGGCGGCGCGGTTCAGCAGGTCGCTGACTGAGTCGGCCAGGCCGTCGATGGCCCGGCCGGCGTCGGCGCTCGCGACCTTCGGTGGGAACAGCAGGTTCGCGGCGATGCCGACGGCAGCGCCCACCAGGGTCTCCGCGATGCGCTGCCAGGCGGCCGACTCGGCGGCCAGCGATCCGACGCCGAGCACCAGCATCCCGCTGATCGCGACCTCGATGAGGTTCGAGCGCAGGCGCAGCAGCTGACCGATCGTGATCGAGACGAAGATGAGCAGGCCGAGGCTCCACCACTCGAGCGGGACCATGACGGAGAAGGCCACGGCGAGCGAGACACCGGAGACGACGGCGACCACTCGGTCCAGGCCGCTGGCGAGGAGCGACACGGGGGTGACCTGCACGACCAGCATCGCGGTCAGCGGCGCGAGCAGCGGCTGGGTCCCCGGGAAGAGCAGCGTGCCCACGACGTAGCTCGCCGTCGCGGCGATCGTGATCCGCAGCGACCACAGCAGGGTCGCGCGCCCGTCACCACGGAGCCGGATCATCCCGCCCGTGAGCTTCGCTCGCCGCCAGTCGCGCACCCCTCATCTTGATCGATCGAGGCAAAGATCGGCGATCCCGGCCGCGACATCGTCCGAGAAAGGGGGTTCGGATGGATGCCGACAGAAGGACTGCCTTCCTCGCAGGCGCGCTCTTCCTGGTCACTCTTCTCACCTCGATCCCGGCAGCGCTCTACCTCTACAGCCCGGTGCTGGACCACACCGGGTACGTCGTCGGTGCCGGCAACGGGCTGATCCTCGGGTAGCTGATGTACGCCTCCGGCCTCGTGGCTGGCTCCGCGGCCCAGGCCCTCGCGACGATCCCCGAGTTCCTCTGGGAGCTGTCGCTCGGCATCTACCTGGTGGCCAAGGGGTTCAGGCCGTCGCCGATCCTCGCCGAGGCCGGGTCGCGGTCGCGAGGTCAACCGGCGTCCACCGACGCGGCGACCTGATCGGCCAGGAGCACCGCGACCCGGCGCTGCTCGCGGGTCGGGTAGGTGATGCGCGTGGCGGCGGTGACCAGGAAGTGGCCGACCACCCGCGACCCGCGGCGCACCGGCAGCGCGACGTACTCGTTGTTGGGCAGCCCCAGCCGGTCCACGTCCACCGTGTGGTCACCCCGGGTGACCACCCCGTCGTGGTCGACGGCGGCGATGCGCGCGTCGTGGACCGGGCCCTCGACGAAGCGGCACTCGTCGACCCCCAGCACGTCGGAGATCTCGCGGGCGACGAGGTCGACCAGCGTGGAGGCCGGGGTGTCTCCCTCGGACACGACCTTGGCGGCGCCGAGGACACCCTCCAGGTATCCCGAGCGCCGGGCGGCGCGGGCCTGCTGCCGGTATCCCCACAGGGCGATCTCGGTGACGGCCAGGCCGATCAGCACGAGCAGCAGGGTGGCCTCGACGTCGTCGGCGTCCGCGATCGTGAGCCGCTGGTAGGGCTTGGTGAGAAAGAAGTCGAACCACACGCCACCGGACACCGCGGCGAGCAGCCCGGCGGCCCGATCGCCGGTGGCCGCGGCCGCCACCACCCACAGCACCAGGATCAGGACCACGGTCGCCGCCGTGATGCTCTCTCGGACCGGCGACAGGATCGTGCAGGTCGCCAACGGCAGCAGCACGGCCGCGATCCGGACAGTGGTCCGCCACTGCCTCCCGAGTGCCCTTCCCCCACCGTCGTCCGCCATGCGCCCGTGCTCCTGTCAGCAAGAGGACCCTCCGACCAGTGTGGCACCGTGCCGGCATCACCGGCGGGGGGCGACAATGGAGGGATGGACGCGGAGTCGCTCCTGGCGTACTGCCTGGCCAAGCCCGGCGCCTGGCCGGACAACCCCTGGGGCCACGACCACCCGGTGATGAAGGTGGGCGAGAGCACCGGGGGGAAGATCTTCGCGTTCCTCGGCCCGGACGGCGTCGGCGTCAAGGGCGGTCCGAGCCGGGAGGCGGCCGACGAGTGGCTGGCCCGCTACCCCGGGGCGGCCAGCGTGATGGCCTACATCGGCCGGTCCGGCTGGAACGACCTGTCGTTCTCCGGGACGATCCCCGACGAGGAGCTGCTCGAGGCCGTGGACGAGTCCTACCGGCTCGTCGTCGCGAAGCTGCCGAAGAAGTACCGCCCCGTCGGCTGGGACGACTGACGTCCCGACGGGCTCAGCGGCGGGTGCCGCGGGTCACCGTCAGCCCGACCAGGCGGGCGACCACGAGGGCGATGTACATGACGCCCGCGACCTGCTCGACCATCACCAGCGACCGCGCGTGGGCGAGGACCGGCACGACGTCGGAGAGGCCCACGCTGGTCAGCGTGGTGAAGGACAGGAACAGCAGCTCGAACCAGGACTGCTCGGCATCGCCGCCGGCACCGACGAACGAGCCCGGCCAGATGACCTGGGCTGCGGCGTACACGTAGGCGAAGCCCCAGGCGACGACGGTGAACGCCGCGCCGGTCGCGTAGAGCTCGTCGCGGCTGACCCGCTCGTCGTGGAAGAGGTAGCGGATCATCCCGTAGGAGACGAAGAAGTAGAACGGCGCGTGCAGCGCCGCGTTCACGAGCACGATCGTGTCGTTGGTGGGGTCCATCGCCTCCCACACGGTCGTCACCAGCGCCGGGGTGCCCAGGAGCAGCGCCACCCAGGTCAGCGCCGGGGTCCGCCGGACGGCGGCGAGGGCCAGCAGGACCACGACCATGCCGACCACCCCGATGATGGCCCGTCCGGCGCGGGACTGGTCGAGGAAAGGGTAGGCGAGCACGGCCACCAGCTGGGCGACCAGCAGCAGGGCGGAGGGATGCTGCTGGGCCAGTCGGACCCGGCGGCCCACGGTCTCGACCATCAGCGGTCCTCGTCCTCGTCGCCCTCGGGCCGTTCCTGCTCGAGCTCCCGGGCCTGCTTCTTCTCCAGGCGCCGGCGGTTGGCCTCGATGATGTCCTGGCGCCGCACCAGGGTGCGCATCAGGTGGATGCCGGTGCCGGCGATGACGAAGCCGGGCCAGAAGAACCCGCCGCCGATCAGCAGCCAGATCACCACGCAGAGGATGCTCGGCCCGAGGAAGCCGAGCAGCGCCTCGCGGCGATCGGACTCGTACGACGCCACCGCGCGCCGCTGCAGCTCGTCGGCGGGCACCAGGGCGGGGGCGGCGTACGCGTCCGGGACCCGGGCGACGAGGTCGGAGACCAGCGGTGGCAGCTCACCGAGCGTCCGGGCGGCCGCGGCTGCCTCGGTGCGGCTCTCGAGCTCGTCCCCGTCGAGGCGGCCGTCGGCGTACGCCTCGACGAGCACCTGACGGACGACGTCCCGGTCCGCGTCGGAGGCGCGGAGGACGGCATTGGCGGGCGGCCGGGGGTCGTGCGTGAACGACGACCAGATGTCACCGGATCCGTTCACTGCTGGCGCCCCTCCACAGTCCGCATCCTAGGTCGCGGTCCCGCTCCCGCCGGTGACCCGCGCGTCACCTCGCGGGTCGACGTTCGTTGAACGGGCCAGCAGTGGGCACGCTCGGGCCGGATTGCCCAAAATGAGAACACGTTCTACTCTGTGGCGGCTGGCCACACCGATCCGGGAGGTACGACCCATGGCGTTCTCCGCTGTGTCGGTCATCCGTGGCCCGGGTGAGATCGCCGCGATGGTCGTCGAGGTCACCAAGCGGATCTTCACCTCGCCGTTCCAGGTGCGGGAGTTCCTCGAGCAGGCGTGGTTCATCACCAGCGTGACGCTGATGCCCACGATCCTGGTGTCGATCCCGTTCGGCGCGGTCATCTCGCTGCAGGTCGGCAACCTGACCGGGCAGCTCGGGGCCCAGTCCTTCGCCGGCGCCACGGCCGTGCTCGCGGTGGTGCGCGAGGCCGCACCGATCGCGGCCGCCCTGCTGATCGCGGGGGCGGCCGGCTCCGCCATCTGCTCCGACATGGGCGCCCGCAAGATCCGCGAGGAGATCGACGCGATGGAGGTGCTGGGCATCGACCCGCTGGCGCGGCTGGTCGCGCCGCGCGTGGTCGCCACCATGTTCGTCGCGCTGATGATCAACGGGCTCGTGATCGGGGCCGGGATCGGCGGCGGCTACTTCTTCACCGTCATCGTGCAGGGCGGCTCCGCCGGCGCGTTCCTGTCCTCGTTCACCGCGCTCGCGAGCCTGCCGGACCTCTACATCTCGATGGTCAAGGCCGTCGTGTTCGGCTGGCTCGCCGCGATCGTCGGTGCCTACAAGGGACTCAACGCGGGCGGCGGTCCCAGCGGTGTCGGCCGGGCCGTCAACGAGTCCGTGATCATCGCCTTCATGCTGCTGTTCTTCCTGAACGCCGTCATCACGGCGATCTACTTCCAGGTCGTCCCGCCCCCGGGGATGTGACGTGGCGACCCTCAGCTCGACCCGGGTGAGCGCGATCGGCAGCACGATCGTCCGGGGCCGCAGGGACTCCCTGGAGCAGTACGGCGACCAGCTGCTGTTCTACGTCAAGGCACTGGCCTGGACCCCGCGCGCGATCAGGCGCTATCCACGCGAGATCGTCAACACGCTCGCCGAGGTGACGTTCGGCGCCGGAGGACTGAGCCTGATCGCCGGGACCGTGGGCGTCATCGCGTTCCTCGCCTTCTTCGCCGGCACCGAGGTCGGGATCCAGGGCTACGCGTCGCTGAGCCAGATCGGGGTCGCGAAGTTCAGCGCGTTCATCTCCGCCTACTTCAACACGCGTGAGGTCGCGCCGCTGGTCTCGTCGATCGCGCTCGCCGCCACGGTCGGCTGCGGCTACACCGCCCGTCTCGGGGCGATGCGGATCTCCGAGGAGATCGACGCCCTCGAGGTGATGGCGATCCCGTCGCTGCCCTTCCTGGTCACCACCCGGATGATCGCGGCCTTCGTGGCGGTCATCCCGCTCTACATCGTGGCGCTCTGCGCGTCGTACCTCTCCCCGCGGTTGATCACCACGCTGGTCTACGGCCAGTCACCCGGAACCTACGACCACTACTTCCTGCAGTTCCTGCCGCCGATCGACATGCTCTGGTCCTTCGGCAAGCTGCTCTTCCTCGCCACGGCGATCATCCTCATCCACTGCTACTACGGCTACACCGCCTCCGGCGGTCCTGCCGGCGTCGGCATGGCCGTGGGCCGGGCGATCCGCACCAGCATCGTGACCGTGGTGGTCGCCGACTTCTTCCTCAGCTTCGCGATCTGGGGCTCCACCACCACCGTGCGGATCACGGGGTAGCCGCATGCTGGTCAACGTCCACCACGACAGCCGGGCCGAGCACGCCCGGCTGCTCGTCGCGGGGGTGGCCTTCCTCGCGCTCATCGCGACCCTGGTCGGCCTCTCGATCGCGGTCTACCAGAAGGCCTTCGACGAGGTCACGATGGTGACGATCAAGGCCGACCGGGCCGGGCTCCAGCTGGCGAAGTTCGGCGACGTCCGGATCCACGGGGTGCTGGTCGGGCAGGTCCGCAGCATCGACCAGGACGGCGAGCAGGCCTCGATCCGGGTCGCGCTGCAGCCGGACGAGGCGCGGGCCATCCCCGAGAACGTCGAGGTACAGATCCTCCCGACCACGCTGTTCGGCCAGAAGTACATCTCCTTCGTCCGGCCCCCGCACCCGTCGGGCGCCTCCCTCGCCGACGGTGACGTGATCCCGTCCGACCGCGTCGAGACCAACGTGGAGCTCAGCCGCATCCTCGCGAACCTGTTCCCGCTGCTGCGCTCGGTGCAGCCCGCCGACCTGAACGCCACCCTCAACGCCCTCGCCACGGCGCTGCAGGGACGCGGCGAGCGGATCGGCGAGACGATGGACCGGCTCGACTCCTACCTCGGCGTGGTCGACGCCCACCTGCCCACGCTGCGCAAGGACCTGGTGCTCCTCGCGCAGGTGGCCGACACCTACGACATTGCGGCACCGGACCTGATCGGGATGCTGCGCAACGTGACGGTCACCAGCAAGACGGTGCTGGAGAAGAAGGACGACCTCGACGTCTTCCTCGGCGACCTCCAGGGACTGGCCGACACCTCCACCCGGGTGCTGCAGGACAACGGGTCGAACCTGATCCGCATCGGGCAGGTGACCGAGCCGATGACGCGGTTGCTCGCGGTCTACTCCCCGGAGTACCCCTGCCTGCTCCGCGGCCTGGCGCGTTACGAGCCGCTGCTCTCCAAGGTGTTCGCCGGCAGCATCATCCGCCAGGAGTTCATCTTCAACACCCCGCAGTACCGCGAGTACGACCAGCGGGACCGTCCCGTCTACGGGGAGGTGGGGCACGGGCCGTGGTGCCTCGGCCTGCCGAGCCCGCCCATCCCTATCGGCCCCCAGCCGCTGCGCGACGGCACCGACATGGACGACAACCCGCCGACCAGCAGCGTCCCCGGTACCCAGCCGGCCTCCTTCTCCTCGCCCGCGAGCGGGTTCGCCGGCACGCCGGGGGAGCGGGAGATCGTGAACGCGATGCTGGCCTCCCGGTCGGGCCGCCCTGCGGACAGCTACGGGTCCCTCGGCGCCCTCATGTACGGGCCGCTGGTGCGCGGGTCGGAGGCGTCCTCGTGAGCCCTTCGACACGGGCGCGGGGCGCCCTGCTCAGGAACCACAGGAACTCCACCACCGTCAGCGCCGCGGTCAAGCTCGGCATCTTCACCCTCTCCTCGGTGCTGGTGACCGGCCTGCTCGCCGCGATCATGGGCAACATCGGCTTCGGCGCCGGCAAGGAGTACAAGGCGGTCTTCACCAGCGCCTCGATGCTGGAGAAGGGCGACGACGTACGCATCGCGGGCGTCAGTGTCGGCGAGGTCAAGAAGGTCGAGCACTACGAGCGCAACGACGCGATCGTCACCTTCCGGATCAAGGCGGACGTGCCACTCACCACGGCCTCGCGTGCCGAGATCCGCTTCCTCAACCTGGTGGGGGACCGCTACCTCGCGCTGGAGGAGGGGTCGGACGCGCACGCGGAGCCGCTCGCCTCCGATGCGACGATCCCGGTCTCGCGGACCAGGCCGGCCCTGGACCTCACCGTGCTCTTCAACGGCTTCCAGCCGCTCTTCCAGGCGCTCGACCCGCGGCAGGTCAACGACCTGAGCATGAACATCGTCCAGGTCCTCCAGGGCGAGGGCGGCACCATCGAGAGCCTGCTGACGAAGACCGCGTCCCTGACGAACAGCCTCGCCGACCGGGACCAGCTGATCGGGGAGGTCGTCACCAACCTGGGCCAGACGCTCGACACCGTCGACCGGCACCACCAGCAGCTGACCCGGCTGGTGGAGGAGCTGAAGGGCTGGATGGCCGACCTGGCCCGGGACCGGAGGACCATCGGCTCGTCGCTGGAGAACATCTCCGAGCTGACCGCGGTCGTCGCCGACCTGGTCAGGGGGAGTCGCCCGATGCTCAAGGCGGACGTCGTCCAGCTGCGCCGCCTCGCCCAGCTGCTGAACGAGCCGAGGAACCGCAAGGTGGTCGTCGAGCTGCTCGACCGGCTGCCGGAGTCGATGAGCGACCAGACCCGGACCGGGACCTACGGCAGCTGGTACAACTACTACCTCTGCGGGTTCAGCGGGAACATCAAGCTCCCGGTCATCAGCAACACCCCGGGACTCAAGAAGCTCCAGGCCGAGCTGAACCACCTCTCGTTCCAGTCCACGGCGTCCCGGTGCCAGACCTCATGAGGCGCTACTCGGAGGCACAGATCCTCAGGCTGGGCGCGATCACCCTGGTGATGATGCTGCTGGTGATGGCGGCCGCCTTCAACCTCTCCAAGTTCCCCGGCTTCGGCGGTGACCGCTACCGCGCCGAGCTCTCCGACGCCAGCGGGCTGCACCGCGGCAACATGGTGCAGGTCGGGGGCATCCGGGTGGGGCGGGTGAAGGACGTCGAGATCGAGGACGACGACAAGGTGCTGGTCACCTTCGAGGTGGACCACGGCGTCGAGTTCGGCGACGAGAGCCGGGCCTCGGTCGAGGTGCTGAACCTGCTCGGCGAGAAGTACCTCGAGCTCACGCCAGCCGGCTCGGGACAGCTCTCCTCCGACGACGTGATCCCGCTGGGCCGCACCCGGTCGGCGTACGACATCGTCGGCGTCTTCGGTGACCTGACCTCCACCACGGAGCGGATCGACACCGACCAGCTGGGCAAGGCGTTGAACGTCATCTCCGCCACGGTCGACACCGCGGGCCCGGAGATCCACTCCAGCTTCGAGGGCATCGCGCGGCTCTCGCGCACCGTCGCCTCCCGCGACCAGCAGATCCAGTCGCTGCTCCGGAGCTCGCGCGACGTGAGCAAGGTCCTCGCCGACCGGAGCGAGGACATCGTCGACCTGATGCAGCACAGCGACCTGGTGTTCAAGGAGCTGCGCCGGCGCAAGGCCGCCATCCACCGGCTGCTGGTCAACGCCCGGGTGCTCGCGGTGCAGCTGCGGGGCGTCGCCACCGACAACGCGAAGGAGATCGGTCCGGCGCTGGCTCAGGTCGACGACCTCCTCGACCTGCTCAACAGCAAGGAGGAGCAGCTGAAGGCCACGCTGCACGCGGTCGGTCCCTACGCCTCGATCCTCGGCAACACCATCGGCACCGGGCCGTGGTTCGACGCGTACGTCGTGAACCTCGCGGCCATCCCGACCGGCGAGTTCGTCCCGGAGTGATGCGGATGCTGCCACGAGTGAACCGTCGCGCGCTGGTCGCCGCCACCGTGGCGGCGCTGCTGGTGGCGACCGCCCTGCTGCTGGTGCGCGACACCTCGGAGACCAGGACGGTGACCGCGCACTTCCCCCGGGCGGTGAGCGTCTACCAGGGCACCGACGTGCGCATCCTCGGCGTGAACGTGGGCCGGGTCACCGCCGTCATCCCGGAGGGCAACTCGGTGCGCGTCGACATGGAGTACGACGCGAAGTACAAGGTCCCCGCCGGCGCCGAGGCCGTGATCGTGACCCCGACGCTGGTGGCGGACCGGTTCGTGCAGCTGACCCCGGCGTACTCCGGCGGCGCGTTGATGGCCGACGGCGCCGACATCCCCCTGCCCGACACCGGCGTCCCGGTGGAGCTGGACCGGATCTACGCCAGCCTGCGGGACCTGTCCGAGGCGCTCGGCCCCAACGGGGTGAACAAGGACGGCACGCTCGACCACCTGCTCGAGGCCGGGGCGAAGAACCTGAAGGGCCAGGGCCGGCTCGGCAACCGGATGCTCACCCGGCTGTCCCAAGCGGCCGACACCTTCGGCCGGGGTAGCGGGGACCTGTTCGCGACGGTGACCCAGCTCGCGAAGTTCTCCGAGGCCCTGGGCAGCAACGACCGGCTGGTGCGCGCGTTCATCAAGGACCTGTCAGGCATGTCCTCCTCGCTGGTGGGCGAGCGGGTCGAGCTCCAGCGCGCGCTCGCCTCGGTCGCCCGCGCGGTCGGGACCGTCAAGGGCTTCGTGCACGACAACCACCGGGCGCTGGTGACCGACCTGGAGAAGCTGACCCGGGTCATGAAGACCATCAACTCCGAGCGGGACAGCATCGACACCGCGCTGCGGGCGGGACCGCTGGCCCTCGGCAACCTCGCGGTCGCCTTCAACAACCAGACCAACTCCATCGGCTCGCGGATCGGCGTCAACGGGACGTTCGGCGACTTCGACGGGCTGCTCTGCTCGATCGTCATGCAGTCCGGGATGCCCCGGGCCAGCAAGGACCTCGCCTGCAAGATCTTCAAGCAGATCGAACCCGTCGAGGACCAGACCGGGAAGCAGCCCGGCGGTGGGTCGACCGGTCTGCAGTCGCCGTCGCTGAGCAGGGTCGAGCAGCGCGCCACCCAGCAGTACGTCGACCAGGACAGCGGCTCGCTGGCCGAGCTGATGGGCGGTGGGGCATGAGGACCCGTCACGCGCGCTGGCTGCCGGCCGTCCTCGCCGGCACCCTGCTGACCTCCGGCTGCCAGTTCGACGGCGCCTACGATCTGCCGCTGCCCGGGTCGCCCGTCGACGAGGACCACTCCTACGAGGTCACGGCGGAGTTCGCGGACATCCTCAACATCGTGCCCAGGTCGCCGGTCATGGTCGACGACGTCACCGTCGGCGAGGTCACCGACGTCGAGCGGGTGGGCTGGCACGCACGGATCACGCTGCGCGTCCGCGACGACGTCTCCCTGCCCGACAACGCCGTCGCCGACATCCGGCAGGTCAGCCTGCTCGGCGAGAAGTACGTCGCCCTCGAGCCGCCGAGGGACGCGCGGCCGACGGGCCGGCTCGGCGACCACGACAACATCCCGCTGTCGGACACCGGCCGCAACCCGGAGGTCGAGGAGGTGCTCGGGGCGCTGTCGTTCCTCCTCAGCGGCGGTGGCGTCGGCCAGCTCGGGTCGATCACCCAGGAGCTGAACAAGGTGATGGACGGCCGCACCGACCGGCTGCGCCACCTCCTCGGCTCGCTCGACGACGTGATCGGCACGCTGGATGCGCAGAAGGCCGACATCATCCGGGCGATGGAGTCGATGAACAGCCTCGCCGCGACCCTCAACAGGGAGCGGGACACCATCGGCCGCGCCCTCGACGTGGTGGGGCCGGCCGTCTCGGTGCTCGCCGACCAGCACGACGAGCTGGTCGAGATGCTCGAGTCCCTGGACCGCCTCGGCGTCGTCGGCAGCAGGGTGATCGGGGCGAGCAAGGACGACGTCATCAAGACGCTCGCCGACCTGCGGCCCGTGCTGACCAGGCTCAACCAGGCCGGCGACGCGCTGGCGCCCGGACTCGACATGGCGATCAGCTTCCCGTTCCCCAAGCAGGCCTCCGAGGTCGTCAAGGGGGACTTCGCCAACGCCTACATCCGGGCGGAGATCAACCTGGACACCCTCACCCAGGCGGGCCCGGACCCCGGGCCGGTCGAGGTGCCGGACCCGGCCCAGGTGCTCGGCGACGTGCAGAAGTGCCTGGACAGCGGCGACCTCACCAGCAAGGCCTGCCGCACGGTGCTCGACGACGGCAACGCGTACAAGAAGCTGGTCAAGGCCTGCAAGAGGAAGAAGAACAAGGACAACCCGGTCTGCCGGGCCGTCAACCAGCTGCCGAGCGGCGGCGGGCTCCCGTCCGTCCCGGGGCTGCCCGGCCCGGGCCTCGACGCCGCGTTGTCCAGCGGCGCCCCCTCGCCCGTCCCGTCGTCGGCGGCGCTGTACGGCGGAGCGTCGGTGGTGGGGTCATGAGTCGTGGCGTCAAGATCCGGATCGCGGCGTTCCTGGTGCTCAGCGCGGTCGGCATCGTCTACGTCGCCGCGTCCTACCTCGGCTTCGTCGACCGGGTCCTCGGGCGCGGGCTGGACGTGCACGCGACCCTGCCCACCTCCGGCGGCCTCTACGAGGGCAGCGAGGTGACCTACCGCGGCGTGAAGATCGGCAAGGTCTCCGCGATGCACGCGACCCGTGACGGCGTCACGCTGGATCTCGCGCTCCAGGACGGCACGAGGCTGCCCGAGGACTCGCCGATGTTCGTGCACAACCTCTCGGCGGTGGGGGAGCAGTACCTCGACTTCGAGCCACCCGACGACCAGGGGCCGTACGCCGAGTCCGGCGACACCCTGGCCGGCTCCCGCGAGTCGCTGCCGGTGGACGAGGCGGACCTCCTCGTCGAGCTCGACAAGTTCGTGGGCTCGGTCGACAGGAGGAGCCTCCGGACGGTCGTGCAAGAGCTCGGGCTGATGTTCCACGACACCGGTGTGCCGATGGAGCACCTCATCGACAACGGCGGCCGGTTCGTCGACGAGGCCGCCGCCCACGAGCAGCAGACCATCAGCCTCCTCGACAACGGCCTGACGGTGCTGCGGACCCAGCGCGACAACGGCGAGAACATCCGCAGCCTCTCCCGCGACCTGCGGCTGATCACCGACTCCCTGCGCACCAGCGATGGCCACCTGCGCACCGTCCTGCAGGGCACCCCCGGGACCGCACGCGAGGTCGACAGCCTGCTTCAGGACCTCGAGCCGACCCTCCCGGTCCTGCTCGGCAACGCCGTGAGCGTCAACCAGGTCGTCGTCTCGCACCTCAACGGCATCGAGCAGCTGCTGGTGACCTACCCGCGGATCGTCTCCAGCGGCTTCTCGGGCACCCCGCCCGACGGCTACGGGCGGGTGAACCTGCAGTTCGCGAACAAGGTCCAGCCGTGCACGAAGGGCTACATGCCGCGCAGCCAGTGGCGCCGGGGCGACCAGGTGACCGACACGCCGATCTTCCCCGCCCGCTGCCTGAGCGGACCGCCGTACAACATGCGCGGCTCGCGGTACGCGCCCGGAGGCGGCGCGAACCCCTCGCCCGGCCGGGCCTACCGTGGTTCCTACGACCCCCGCACGGGCGTGGTCGATGGTGCGGTGGACGCACGGGGAAACCCGGTACGGTTCCTCGACCAAGGCAACCTGTCGATCCTCGGAGGCGATTCGTGGAAGTGGCTCCTGGTGGGTCCGGTGGCGACCCGGTGACGCCCGAGGCGCGCACGCACACCCGGCTCAACCTCGCCCTCTACGTCGTCGTGCTGCTGGTGGCCTGCGCCTGCGTGGCCGGCGGGGTGAACGTCTACCGCACCCACGGCCAGCGGGCGGACGCCGCCGTCGAGCAGGAACGGTACGGCGACGTGCTCGCCGCGGCGGAGACGGAGGCGGAGGCCTTCATCAACATCCGCTACGACGACGCCGAGGGCAGCATCGACAAGGTGGCCCGGGGTGCGACCGGCCAGTTCCGCAAGCAGTACGACACCTCGACGAAGGACGTGGTCAAGGTGCTGAGGCAGAACCGGTCCGTGATGGACGGCAAGGTGGTCTGGGCCGGTGTCGTCGACGTCGACCAGGACAGCGCCACGGTCATCGCGGCCACGTCCGGCACGGTCGCCAACGTGCAGACCGGCAACAAGCCGGTGGCCCGGAACTTCCGGCTCAAGCTCGACCTGGTCCGCTCGGGCGACCGCTGGCTCACCACCAACCTCGAGTTCGTGGGCTGAGCGCGATGGCCTCCACCCCGCCCCGCCCGCCCCGCCCGCCCCGTCGGCCCGTCGTCGGCTCGCGCAGCCCCACCGCCCGCCCGCGCCGCGTGGCGGGGCTCCGTGACGAGGCCGGCGAGCCCACGGAACCCACGGAGGTCCTCGAGCACCCGGAGGGCGACTCCACGCCGATCGAGACCACGGGGACCCCCGATCCGTCCCGCCGCCGGCTCGGGGCACTGGGCAGCCTGCGCACGACCGTGGTGCTGCTCGTCGTCCTCCTCGTGCTGGTCGCCGTCGCGGCGGCGGAGTCGTGGGACCTCTGGCTGCGCGACGAGCCCACCGTCTCGGCGAGCCGCCCGGTGGTGACCGGACAGCTCGCCCACCAGGCGGCCGTCGAGGCCGCGTCGTCGGCCACCGAGGAGATCCTGTCGACGTCGTACAAGAACTACGACGACCAGGTCGACCAGGCGACCGGCAAGATGACCGACTCCTTCGCCGAGGAGTACCGGAAGACCGTCGGCGACATCCGCGGCGACTTCGTCGAGTCGAAGAC
Organism: Nocardioides koreensis; assembly: GCF_039531775.1. Lineage (NCBI taxonomy): Bacteria > Bacillati > Actinomycetota > Actinomycetes > Propionibacteriales > Nocardioidaceae > Nocardioides > Nocardioides koreensis. The sequence continues at coordinate 77,727 of NZ_BAAAQR010000014.1, forward strand.
CGAGCTCACCGTCAAGGTGGTGGCGGCGGGCGTCGTCCGGGCGTCGTCCCAGCAGGTGCAGGCCCTGCTGTTCCTGAACCAGTACGTCCAGAAGCAGCGCAAGGACACTGCGTTCACGCCGTACCGCGCGCTGGTCACCGTGGTGCACACCGAGCACGGCTGGCTGGTCTCCGACATCGAGACGCAGTAGCCCTGAGCGCGGGTTTCTGCCAAACTAGAACACGTTCCAGTCAGTTCGGGAGGAGGATCGGGTCATGCACGACACCGACCTCCTTGTCATCGGCGCGGGCCCCACGGGCCTGTTCGCTTCCTACTACTCCGGATTCCGGGGCCTGCGGGTCGCGGTCGTCGACTCGCTCCCCGAGCTCGGCGGCCAGATCACCGCGATGTACCCCGAGAAGCAGATCCTCGACGTGGCCGGCTTCCCGACCATCAAGGGTCGCGACCTGGTCGAGGGCCTGGTGGCCCAGGCCGCGACCGCGAACCCGGAGTACTTCCTGGACCGGACCGCCACCAAGCTCATGCACGACGCCGACAGCGTCACCGTCGGGCTCGACGACGGCACCGAGATACGGGCGGGGGCGGTGCTGATCACGGCCGGGATCGGCAAGTTCAGCCCGCGGCCGCTGCCGGCCGGCGAGGGCTGGCTGGGGCGGGGGCTGGAGTTCTTCGTGCCCAGCTTCGCGCCGTACGCGGGCAAGGACGTCGTCATCGTCGGCGGGGGCGACAGCGCCTTCGACTGGGCGCTGCACCTCGAGCCGGTCGCCCGGTCGGTCACGCTGGTGCACCGCCGCGACGCGTTCCGCGCCCACGCCCGCACCGTCGAGCAGGTGCGGTCCTCCGCGGTGCGGATCCTGACCAAGGCCGAGGTCACCGCCTTCCGCGGCGACGGGGTCGTGGAGTCGGTGGACGTCCTCGCCGACGGCGAGTCGATGACGCTGCCCGCCCAGGCCGTGGTCGCCGCACTCGGCTTCATCGCCGACCTCGGGCCGCTCCAGGAGTGGGGCATCGAGGTCGAGAAGCGGCACGTCGTGGTCGACTCCGCGATGCGGACCAGCGTCGAGCGGGTCTTCGCCGCCGGGGACATCACGGAGTACCCGGGCAAGGTGCGACTCATCGCGGTCGGCTTCGGCGAGGCCGCCACCGCGGTCAACAACGCCGCGGTCGCCATCGATCCCAGTGCGCACGTGTTCCCCGGACACTCGAGCGAAGGATCCTGACCATGGGCGGACGCGACGGGGTGCGCATGGGCGACGGGGAGGTCGCGGACTTCCTCGTGGACAACCTCAAGGTGCAGGTGGCGAGCATCGGCCGGGACGGTACGCCGCACCTCACGACGCTCTTCTACGTCCCGATCGACGGCCGCATCGCGTTCTGGACCTACGCCCGGAGCCAGAAGATCCGCAACCTCGAGCGGGACCCGCGGGTCAGCTGCCTCGTCGAGGACGGCACCGACTACTTCGAGCTGCGCGGGGTGTCGATGACCGGGCGGGCCGAGATCGTCCGCGACCACGACCGGATCCTCGAGATCGGCTCCGCGGTCGCCGTCCGCATGGTCGGGGCCAAGAGCCTCGACGACCTCGGCGAGATCGGTCGCAGCACCGTCGAGAAGCAGGCCACCAAGCGGGTGGCGGTCGTCATCCATCCCGACCACGTCGCGACGTGGGACCACCGCAAGATGGTCTGAGACAGGAGAACCGATGAGGATCAAGGTCGACTTCGACCTCTGCGAGTCCAACGCCCTGTGCGAGGGCCTGGCTCCCGACGTCTTCGCGCTGGACGACGACGACTTCCTCCAGCTGAGGACCGACGAGACGACCGACGAGAACCTCGAGAACGTCAGGCGCGCCGTGGCGGCCTGCCCGCGGGCGGCGATCTCCGTGGAGGAGGCGTGAGCGACGACCTGTCCCTGGACGGCCGGGTCGCCGTCGTCACCGGCGCCGGGGCGGGCCTGGGCCGTGCCGAGGCGCTGGCGCTGGCCGACGCCGGGGCCGCGGTGGTGCTCAACGACCTGCCGGGCGCCGCGGACGGGGCCGCCGAGGAGATCCGCTCGCGCGGAGGCGCGGCGGTCATCGTCGGGGGTGACGTGGGGGAGCGGGCCACCGCCGACGCGATGGTCGCGGCCGCGGTCGACGAACTCGGCGGCCTCGACATCGTCGTGAACAACGCCGGGATCACCCGCGACCGGATGCTGTTCAACCTCTCCGACGAGGAGTGGGACCTGGTCATCCGGGTCCACCTGCGCGGCCACTTCCTGCTCTCGCGCAACGCCGCGGCGTACTGGCGGGCGAGGGCGAAGGAGACCGGCGGCCCCGTGTACGGGCGCGTGGTCAACACCGCCTCGGAGGCGTTCCTGGCCGGCTCGCCCGGCCAGGCGAACTACGCCGCGGCCAAGGGCGGGATCGCCGCGCTGACCCTGTCCACCGCGCGCGGACTGGGCCGGATCGGGGTCCGCGCGAACGCCATCTGCCCCCGCGCCAGGACGGCGATGACGGCCGAGGTGTTCGGCGACGACGACTCCGGGCTCGAGGTGGACCCGTACTCACCCGACCACGTGGCCCCGCTGGTGGCCTACCTCGCCTCGCCGGCCGCGGACGCCATCACCGGGCAGGTCTTCGTCGTGTACGGCGGCATGGTCGCCCTCCTGGCTGCGCCCGTCGTCGAGCAGCGCTTCGACGCCTCGGGGTCGAGCTGGGACCTCGGCGACCTCGACAAGCAGCTGGGCGGCTACTTCGACGGCCGCGACCCGTCGGTGGGATTCGCCGCCGACGCGGTCATGGGCCTGAGCATCCAGGAGCAGGGGACATGGATCGTCTGAAGGACAAGATCGCGATCGTGACCGGCGGCGCCCAGGGCCAGGGCGCGGAGATCTGCCGCGCGTTCGTGGCCGAGGGTGCCAGGGTCGTCGTCGCCGACATCGCCAAGGAGGCCGGCCAGGCGCTGGCCGAGGAGCTGGTCGCGGCGCACGGCGACGTCGTCCACTTCGCCGACCACGACGTGAGCGACGAGGCCTCCTGGGTGCGGGTGGTGACGCAGGCGAACGAGCGCTTCGGGCCGGTCGACGTGCTGGTCAACAACGCCGGCATCCTGCGGTTCGGCGAGATCGAGAGGATGAGCGTCGAGGAGTTCGAGCTGGTCTTCCGGGTCAACCAGCTCGGCTGCTTCCTGGGCATGAAGTCCGTGGCGCGCACCATGCGCAAGAACGGCGGTGGCTCGATCATCAACGCCTCGTCCATCGAGGGGCTGGGCGGGATGGCCGCGTGCGCGGCGTACTCCGCCACGAAGTTCGCGATCCGCGGCATGACGAAGGTGGCGGCCATGGAGCTCGGGCCCAAGGGGATCCGGGTGAACTCCGTGCACCCCGGCATGGTCGACACCCCGATGACGCGCGTGCACGGCGGTGACGCGGCCATGGAGTACGGCGCCTCGAAGGTGCCGTTGCGTCGGGTGGGCCTGCCGAGCGACATCGCGCCGCTCTACGTCTACCTCGCCAGCGACGAGAGCGCCTACGTCAACGGTGCCGAGATCGCGATCGACGGCGGCGTCACCGCGACGCACGCCTTCGGGGGGTGAAACTGCGCCGACTCGACGGTGTGTCGGCGTGCAACTGCGCCGCCTCGGCGGTCAGTCGCGCAGGAGGAGCCGGACGGCGACGTCCATCTGCTTGGTGACGTCGCCGGCGGAGGTGCGGCCGGTGACCCAGCCCACCAGCGCGGAGAGCCAGACGTCGCCGATCACGCGGGCGATGGCCACGTCGTCGTCGGTCAGGTCCTCCTTGCCCGGGTGCATGGCGCGGGTGAGCATCGTGCTGAGCAGCATGCCGACGGTGTGGATCTCGCTCTGCACGGAGGCGTCGGCGAACATGAACGCCCGGGTGAGCGCCTCGGTCAGGTGCGGGTCGCCCTGGAGGCCCTTGGTGGTCCGGTTCAGCAGGAACATGACGCGCTCGTGGGCGGTGTCGCCGGGGATGGGCTTGTCCCGGGTGGCCGCCTCCGCGCGCTCGAACTCGCGGCCGAGCGCGGAGACCAGCAGATGGATCTTGGAGGGGAAGTAGCGGTAGAGCGTCCCGAGCGCCACGTCGGCCTGCTCGGCCACGGCGCGCATCTGCACGGCGTCGAACCCGCCCTTGGACGCGAGTGCGATGGTCGCGTCGAGGATCCGCTTGCGCCGGTCCCGCTGCGCGGCGGACCCGAGTTCCTCGACCGACAGCGAGTTGGCGCTGCTCACGGAGCCTCCCATGTCTCTCCCTCTCCGAGATCTGGTCCACCGAACCGTCCGGTGGACCAGACATCTAGGCTAACAACCGGTAGGCCATAATAGGAACACGTTTCACTTCGTCCGGCCCGGACGTTCCCGAAGAAAGGTCGTGGCGGATGCGGATCGCACTGCTGTCCTACCGGAGCAAGCCCCATTGCGGTGGACAGGGTATCTACGTCCGGCACCTGAGTCGCGAACTGACGAACCTGGGCCACCAGGTCGAGGTCTTCTCCGGGCAGCCCTACCCGGACCTCGACCCGGGTGTGGCGCTGACGAAGGTGCCGAGCCTGGACCTCTACCGGGAGCCGGACCCGTTCCGGATCCCGAAGCCGCGCGAGTTCCGCGACCTCGTCGACGTCGAGGAGTTCCTGACCATGTGCTCGGCCGGGTTCCCGGAGCCGAAGACGTTCAGCACCCGCGTCGCGAGGCTGCTCCGGGACCGGGTCGCCGACTTCGACGTCGTCCACGACAACCAGGTGCTCGGCTACGGGATGCTCGACATCGAGAAGATGGGGCTGCCCCTCCTCACGACCCTGCACCACCCGATCACCTTCGACCGGCGCATCGACCTGGCGGCGGCGCCGTGGCGCAAGAAGCTCTCCGTACGCCGCTGGTACGGCTTCCTGCGCATGCAGGGCAAGGTCGCCCGGCAGGCCCGCAAGATCCTCACCCCCTCCCAGGCGTCGAAGCGCGACATCGTCAAGGACTTCGGGGTCGACCCCGCGCGGCTGCAGGTGATCCTGCTCGGCGTCGACGACGGCTTCGTGCCGCCGACCGAGCCGCGGGTGCCCGGCCGGATCCTCGCGATGGCCAGCGCCGACGCGCCGATGAAGGGGATCGCCACCCTGCTGGAGGCCTTCGCCAAGCTGCGCACCGAGCGCGACGTCGAGCTTCTGCTGGTCACCAGGCCGCAGCCGGGCGGGCGGACCGAGCAGCTCATCGAGCGGTTGTCGATCGGGGACTCCGTCCGCTTCGTGCACGGCGTGAGCGACGCCGAGCTGGTGGACCTCATGGGCTCGGCCGAGGTCGCCTGCGTGCCCTCGCTCTACGAGGGGTTCTCGCTGCCCACCGCGGAGCTGATGGCGTGCGCGACCCCGCTGGTGGTGTCGCGGGCCGGGGCCATCCCGGAGGTGGTCGGTCCGGACGGCGAGTGCGCCGACCTGGTCACCCCCGGCGACGTCGGCGAGCTGGAGGCCGCGCTGGCCGCCCTGCTCGACGACCCCGAGCGACGCGAGCGGATGGGTGCCGCCGGTCGGCGGCGGGTGCAGGAGCTGTTCAGCTGGCGGGCGGTCGCCGCGGCGACCGCCGCGGCGTACGAGGAAGTGATCGCCGACTACCGGCGCGAGAGGGGAACCAGTGCTGACCGTTGACTTCGACCGCCTCGGGCTGCGCCCGGGGGACCGGGTGCTCGACATGGGGTGCGGGGCCGGCCGGCACGCCTTCGAGATGTACCGCCGTGGCGGCGACGTGCTCGCGTTCGACCAGGACGCCGACGAGCTGGCGGGCGTCCGCGAGCTGTTCGCGGCCATGAAGGAGGCCGGCGAGGTCCCGGAGGGCGCGGAGGCCGACGTCAAGGAGGGTGACGCCCTCTCGCTGCCCTTCGCGGACGGCGAGTTCGACCGGGTCGTCGCGGCCGAGGTGCTCGAGCACATCCCCGCCGACATCCAGGCCATCGACGAGCTGGTCCGGGTGCTGCGCCCCGGCGGCACCATCGCGGTCTCGGTGCCGCGCTGGTTCCCGGAGATCGTGAACTGGAAGCTCTCGGACGACTACCACAACGTGCCGGGTGGGCACATCCGGATCTACTCCGACAAGGAGCTGATCGGGAAGCTCACCAATGCCGGGCTGCACTTCGAGGGCAAGGACTACGCCCACGGCCTGCACTCGCCGTACTGGTGGATCAAGTGCGCGGTGGGCGTGCGCAACGACGACCACCCGCTCGCGAAGGCGTACCACAAGCTGCTGGTCTGGGAGATCATGAAGCAGCCGAAGGCCCTCCGGGCGGCGGGCCGCGTGCTCGACCCGCTGATCGGCAAGAGCATGGTGCTGTACTTCAGCAAGCCCACTGCCGGGCAGGGCGATGGCTGACCCGCTGGCCCGGATCCCGCACGTCGGCGGCATCCTCACCGCCGGGCAGGTCGCCGAGACCGCAGCCTCGATCGCGGCGATGCAGGAGCCGAGCGGCGCCGTGCCCTGGACCATCGGCGAGCACACCGACATCTGGAACCACGTCGAGGCCGCGATGGCGATGCTGGTCGGCGGCCAGGTCGAGGCCGCCGAGCGTGCCTACGAGTGGGTGCCGACGCTGCAGCGCGCGGACGGCTCCTGGCCGATGAAGATCGTCGGCGGCGAGGTCGAGGACCACCGCGGCGAGGTCAACATGTCGTCGTACCTCGCGGTCGGGATCTGGCACCACTGGCTGGTCCGGCGCGACATCGCGTTCGTGCACCGCTTCTGGCCGGCGGTCCGCGCCGGGCTCGACTGGGTCGTCTCCATGCAGCTGCCGTTCGGCGGCATCGCCTGGTCCGAGGAGTGGGAGGAGGGCCGGCCGGTCCGGCGCGACGAGGGGGCGCTGCTGGCGGGTTCCTCGAGCATCTACCAGTCGCTGCGGGCCGGCGTCGCGCTCGCCGACCTGGTCGACGACCCGCAGCCCGAGTGGGAGCTGGCGGGTGGGCGGCTCGGCCACGCGATCCGCGAGCACCGCGACCTGTTCCTGGACAAGGCCACCTACTCGATGGACTGGTACTACCCGGTGCTGGGCGGCGCGGTCCGCGGCGACGCGGCCTTCGCCCTGCTCGAGACGCGGTGGGACGAGTTCGTCGTCGAGGGTCTCGGGATCCACTGCGTCGACACCAACCCCTGGGTGACCGGCGCCGAGACCTGCGAGCTGGCGATGGCGCTGGACGCGCTGGGGGACCACCAGCGCGCGCTACGGCTGCTCGCGGACATGCAGCACATGCGCGGCGAGGACGGGAAGTACTGGACCGGCTGGGTCTACGGCGACGACGTGCACTGGCCGGTGGAGCACACGACGTACACCGCGGCCGCGGTGATCCTGGCCGTGGACGCGCTGGGGGAGACGCACGGGCACGCCACCGAGGGCTCCGGCATCATGCGGGGCACGTCGCTGGCGCCGCACTTCACCGAGCTCGCGCTCGAGTGCGGCTGCCCCTCAGGTGACGCGGTCTCCGGCTTCTCCGCGCGTGCGCGCTAGCACCCGCATCGACCCCAGGGCCTCGACCTCCTCGAAGTCGCCGCTCTCGAGCGCGCGCAGGAACACGTGGTACGGCGGCCGGCCGCCGTCGGCCGGGTCGGGGAACACGTCGTGGATGACCAGCAGCCCGCCGGTCATCAGCCAGGGCGCCCAGCCGGTGTAGTCGTTCTGGGCGTGCACCTCGGCGTGCCCGCCGTCGATGAAGAGCATCGACAGGGGAGTGCGCCACAACGCCGAGACGGTGGTCGACCTGCCGACCACCGCGACGACCTGGTCCTCGAGCCCGGCACGGGCCAGCGTGCGGCGGAAGACCGGCAGCGTGTCCATCAGCCCGAGCTCGGGGTCCACCAGGCTGGCGTCGTGGTGCTCCCACCCGGCCTGGTTCTCCTCCGAGCCCCGGTGGTGGTCGACCGTGACGACGGTGCCGCCCACCTCGCGCGCCGCCGCGCCGAGGTAGATCGCGGACTTGCCGCAGTAGGTGCCGACCTCGAGCACAGGCCCGTGGGGCAGCCGCTCGCGCGCGACCCGGTGCAGCAGCAGGCCCTCGTCCTCGGGCATGAAGCCCTTCGCGGCGAGGGCGTGGGCGAGCAGGTCGGTGGGCATCGTGGTGGTTTCCGGCACGGCGCCACCCTAGTAGGGTTAGAACACGTTCTATTCTGATCGGTGGTCGAGCCTGACGAGGCCACGGAGAGGTAGCCCATGGCGCTCGGGATCACCGACGAGCACGTCGAGCTGGCGGCCAGCCTGCGCCGGTGGGCGGCGGGCCTGGCCCCGACAGCCGCCGTGCGGGCCGCGGAGGGCGAGCCGGACGAGGCGTTCGCCGACGTCTGGAAGGCCGCCGGCGAGATGGGCGTGACCGCGATCGCGCTGCCCGAGTCGGCCGGCGGTGGCGGCGGCACGTTGCTGGACGCGGCCGTCGCACTCGAGGCCTGCGCCCACGAGCTGCTGCCGGGACCGCTGCTCGGGACCGCCGTCGCCGCCGCCCTGCTCGCCGGGACACCGGTCGCGGCCGCGATCGCGGACGGCGCGGTCGTTGGCGTGGCGCTGTCCCGGCACGCGGTCTGGGACGCGCCCGGCGCCACCCACCTGCTGGTGGCCGACGAGCGGGACGGCTGGTACGTCGTGCCGCGGGACGCCATCGAGCTCACGCCGGCCGTCGGCCCGGACCTGAGCCGCCGGTTCGGGGTGCTGGACCCCGTCGACCCGGAGCGGATCGAGGGGGCGCTCCGGGTCGACGGGCTGACCGGCCCGCGGGCCCGTCGTACGGCCGTGACGCTGGGCGCGGCCGAGGCCGCGGGGGTGGCGCGGTGGTGCCTGGCGACGGCGGTCGAGCACGCGAAGGTGCGCGAGCAGTTCGGCCGGCCGATCGGCAGCTTCCAGGCGGTCAAGCACCTCTGCGCCGAGATGCTGGAGACCGTCGAGTCGTCCACCGCCGCGGCGTGGGACGCCGCGAACGCCGCCGGGAGCGCCGCCGCGTCGCCGGACGACGACGACCAGTGGGCGTTCGCCGCCGACGTCGCCGAAGCGGTGTGCTTCGACGCGGCGGTCGAGGTCGCCAAGTCCTGCATCCAGGTGCTCGGCGGGATCGGCTTCACCTTCGAGCACGACGCGCACCTCTACCTGCGGCGTGCGCTGGCGCTGCGCGGCCTGCTGGCCGACCCGGACGCGGCCGCCGCGCGGCTCGCGGCCGGGGCCGCCGACGGCGTACGCCGTGAGGTCGCGCTGGACCTGGACGGCCGGGACGAGCCGCTGCGTGCGGAGATCCGCGCGCGGGTGGCCGAGATCGCCGCGGCGCCCGGCGACCGGCGCCGGGCCGGGCTGGCCGAGGCCGGCTACCTCGCCGCTCACTGGCCGGCGCCGTACGGACTGGGTGCCGACGCCGTCACCCAGGTCGTCCTCGACCAGGAGCTCGCCCGGGCGGGAGTGGAGCGCCCCGATCTCGTCATCGCCGGGTGGGCGGTGCCGACGATCCTCGCCCACGGCACCGAGGAGCAGCGGGACCGCTTCGTGCGACCGTCGCTGCTCGGCGAGCTGACCTGGTGCCAGCTGTTCTCCGAGCCGGGGGCGGGGTCCGACCTGGCCTCGCTGCGCACCCGCGCGGAGAAGGTCGAGGGGGGCTGGCGGGTCAGCGGCCAGAAGGTCTGGACGTCGCTCGCGGACAAGGCCGACTGGGCGATCTGCCTGGCGCGCACCGATCCCGACGCCCCGCAGCACCGCGGGATCAGCTACTTCCTCGTGGACATGCGGTCGCCCGGGATCGAGGTCCGACCGCTGCGTGAGATCACCGGGCGGTCGCTCTTCAACGAGGTCTTCCTCGACGACGTCCTCGTGCCCGACGACTGCCTGGTCGGCGAGCCCGGCGACGGCTGGCGGCTGGCGCGCACCACGTTGGCGAACGAGCGCGTCGCGATGGCGAGCAACCGGCTCGGGCGCAGCGTCGAGCGCGCGGTGTCGCTGCTGACCGGGCCGGACGACGTGCGCGACTCCGCCCAGATCCGGGTCGGGCGCGCCGTCGCGCTGTCGACGGTGTGCTCGGTGCTGGGGGTGCGGTCGACGTTGCGCTCCATCGCCGGACAGGGGCCCGGTGCCGAGTCGAGCGTCGCGAAGCTGCTCGGCGTGCGCAGCCGCCAGGACGCCGCCGAGCTCGTGGTCGAGCTGCACGGCGAGCGCGGCGTGCTCGGCGGGCCGGACGTCGCGGCCGACGTCGAGGAGATGCTCAACACCCGGTGCCTGTCGATCGCCGGGGGCACCACCCAGGTCCTGCGCAACGTGGCCGCCGAGCGGATCCTGGGCCTGCCCAGATAGCTCAGGCGCGCACCGCCGGGCCGGGCGCGGCCGGGGCGCCCTCGGGTCGGCGGAGCAGCAGCGCCGCGCCGGTGGCCAGCCAGGCCACACCGAACGGGACGGCCAGGAGAACCGCGGTCGTCTGCTCGTTCGTCCCCAGCAGCAGGACGGCGCCGATGAGCAGGCCGATGCCGGCCCAGGTCGGCACGACCCGGCTGCGCAGGACCGTCCAGGCGACGAGCGCGAGGCCCACGACGAGCGCGGCGACACCGGGGCCGACGAACGCGGGCATCCAGGGGAAGTCCCCGTCGTACGCGAGCGCCTGCACGCCGGCTGCCAGGGCCAGGGCTCCGATGCCGAACCCGCACGCGGCCGCACCGAGGACGCCCGTCCGGCCGAGCTCGTTGCGCCGACGGACGAGCAGCATCAGGGTGGTGCCGCAGGCGATCATCATCGCCGCAGCCAGGGCCACGAGCACCGCGGTGCCGGTGCTGGCGCTCCGCATCGGCAGGTAGTCGCACTCGCTGCCGACGCACCCCCGCGGCTGCGAGGCGTGCATGATGCTCGCCGCTGTCCACGCGCATCCACCGACCACGGCGCATGCTCCGCCGACCTGGGCGAGACGCGTGTCGTCCATCGATAACCTCCCGTCGGCGTCAGTGTGGGGCGCTCACGGATGGCCCGGCAAGCCGAATGTGGGGGAGCCGCACCCCGCTCACCCGACCAGAACGCGCTCGCGCTGGTCGGCTGTCGTTGCCTCCCGGCCGCCCGCACGCGTGGCTCCGGCGCCCGCGACGACGACCAGGGCGACCCCGGCGACGGCCAGCACGCCGGGGACCTGGTGCAGCAGGACGAGCCCGACCAGGGCCGCGATGGCCGGCTCCAGGCTCATCAGGGTCCCGAACGCCGCGGTCTCGAGGCGTCGCAGGGCCAGCATCTCCAGGCTGAACGGGATCACGGGGAGCAGCATCGCGAGACCCAGGCCGACCACGACGAGCTCGAGCGTGAGGCTCGTGACGAAGCCCGGCCCCGCCACCGCGGTGGCCACCAGCCCGGCGACCGGCAGCGAGATGGCCAGCCCCTGCAGTCCGTCCACGGCGTCGCCGACCACCTGGGTGAGCAGGATGTATGCCGCCCAGCACGCGGCGGCGCCCAGGGCCAGGGCCACACCGACCGGGTCCGTGCCACCCTCCCAGGGCCTGGTCAGCAGCAGGATGCCGGCCAGGGCGAGGGCCGGCCACACCAGCCGGCGGAGGTCCCGGTTGCGGGCGACGGCCACACCCAGGGGGCCCAGGAACTCCAGGGCGCTGGCGGTGCCCAGCGGGATGCGGGCCAGGGCTGCCATGAAGAGCAGCGTCATGCTGCCGGTCGCCACCCCGAGCGCGGCAGCTGCGGCGACGGAGCGGGGGGACAGGCTGGTCGGGCGAGGTCGCATCAGGAGCAGGGCCAGGGCGCCGGCACAGCCGAGTCGCAGTGCGGCAGCTCCGTCCGCACCCAGGCGGTCGAGCATTCCGACGGAGGCCGCCAGGCCGAGCTGCACGCACGACATCGACACCACGGCCATGAGGGCGCCGGAGTGTGCCGAGCTGAGAGCAGGGGAAGTCATGCGCCCAGTTCAGCCGCCATGACCGTTCACGTCCACGTGACTCTGGTTGACGGTGCGTTCAGAATTCCTTGACAATGTCGGGTGTGGACCCCCGTCGGCTCGAGCTGCTCCTCCAGCTCTCCCGGTGGGGCTCCATGCGCGCCGTGGCCGATGTCATGGGGGTGACCACCTCGACGGTCTCCCAGCAGATCGCGGCGCTCGCCCAGGAGGCCGGCACCTCACTCCTCGAGCACGAGGGCCGCGGCGTGCGCCTCACCCCGGCCGGCCGCCGGCTGGCCGACCATGCCGTCACCGTGCTGGCGGCCCTGGACGCGGCGCGCGCCGATCTCGACCCCGACGCCACGCCGCGGGGAACCCTGCGCGTGGCGGCCTACGGCACCGCGATCCGCGACGTGGTCCTCCCTCTCGTGCGGCAGCTCGCCGAGGCCCATCCCGAGCTGCGGCTGAGCATCCGCGAGCACGAGCCCGGCGAGGCGCTCGAGCTGCTGGACGGCGACCACGTGGACCTGGCGCTGACCTACGACTACAACCTCGGGCCGGCGAAGTTCGCAGCCACGCTGGTCACGCAGCCGCTCGGCAGCACTGCCTGGGGCCTGGGGGTGCCGGCGGGCGACACCCGTAGCGCACCGGCCACCTCGCTGGAGGTCTTCGACCGGTACCGCCACCACGACTGGATCGTGAACTCCAGGAACACCGCGGACGAGGAGGCGGTGCGCACCGTCGCCTCCCTGGCCGGCTTCGAACCCCGCGTGGTGCACCGGGTGGACAGCCTCGCGCTGGTGCAGCACATGATCGCCGAGGGACTCGGGGTCGGGTTGCTGCCCGCGGATCTGACGACGATCCCCACTGTCGCCGTGCAGCCGCTCGACCATCCCGCCGTCGTGCTGCGCTCGTACGCCGTGTCCCGGCGCGGGCGAGCCGTGTGGCCGCCGTTGGCGCTGGTGCTCCGCCTCCTGGCGTAGGGCACCTCCCTAGGGTTCGGCGTGCTCGCGACGGTAGAGGTTCCAGTGCCAGTGCAGGTAGCGGTCGATGGCACGGACGATGTGGGCGCTGCGGATCGAGGGGAAGACGTCGAAGGCGTGCTGGGCGCCCGGCAGCTCGGCGTACACGACCGAGCGCTTGGAGGTGCGGCGGAGCTTCTCGACGAACAACCGGGCCTGGTCGACCGCGACCAGGGTGTCGAGCGAGCCGTGCAGCACGAAGAAGTCGGGTGCGTCCTCGGTGATCCGCAGGATCGGGGAGGCCGCCTCGAAGGCCTCCGGGTCGTCGGCCCAGCGCCGCTGGAGGATCCGCGGGCCGAGGAACCCGTCGCGCATCTGCTGGGCGCTGCGCAGCCCGGTCGAGCCGGCGACGTCGTAGACGCCGTAGTGGGGGACCGCTACCTGCACGCTGGTGTCCGCGTTCTCGAAGCCGGGCTGGAGCGTGCGGTCCCCGGCGGTCAGGGCGGCCAGTGCGGCCAGGTGGCCGCCGGCGGAGCCGCCCGTGATGGCGACGTACGACGGGTCCCCGCCGTAGTCCGCGATGTGGTCGCGGATCCAGGCGATCGCGCGCTTCACGTCGATCACGTGCGCGGGGAACGCGTCCCGCGGTGAGAGCCGGTAGTTGATCGCGACGCAGACCCAGCCCTTGGCCGCGAGGTGCTGCATCAGCGGGATGCCCTGCTGGTCCTTGTTGCCGATGCTCCAGCCGCCGCCGTGCACCTGGAGCAGCACGGGCGCGTCCGCGGGGACCCCGGACGCCGGGTGGTAGACGTCGAGCAGGCCGCGCTTCCCGTGCTCGGGCGCGTAGGCGATGTCGCGCTCCACCGTGACCGCGACGCTGCGCACCCGGAAGGGGTTGACCAGCTGGCGCCAGGGCGTGGCGAGATCGGCGGGCGTGGGTCGGGTCTCCAGCTGGTCGAGGTAGTCAGCCCCGAGCGCCTCGGTGAGCGCGTCCTCGGCGGTGGTCTGGACCCGGCGGCTCTGGTCGATCAGGAAGCCCAGCCCGACGGCGCTGCCGGCGGCCAGCGCGAGGCCCACCGTGTCCCGGCGGCGGCGTCCTACGTGCGCGGCCGCGTCGGCGGCCGTCACCGCGAGCAGGTGGGGCGCCAGCTCCCCGGCCAGCCAGCCGGCGAAGAACGCCGGGATGCCGAACCGGAACCCGGGCACCGGTCGGATCGCGTTCGCGGTGAGGGCGGCCGTCACGATCTGGCGACGCAGGAAGGACATGCGACCGATGCTAGCCGGGAGCTAGAACGTGTTCTCTCCCCGCTTGCGGAGCGGAACCGGGTGAGAGTGGCCTCACGCGTGCCCGAGCGCCGCCCCGCTCGTTATGGAATGAGAACACGTTCCAGTTGCTGACCTAGGATGGGCCCATGGACCGACTGTCAGGCCTCGACGCGAGCTTCTTGTACCTCGAGACGCCGGCTCAGCTGATGCACGTGTGCGGCCTGATCGCCCTCGACCCCGGCACCATGCCCGAGGGGTACACCTTCGGCGGGCTGAAGGACGCCATCGAGCGCCGGGTGCGCGACGTGCCCGCGTTCACGCGCAAGCTGCGCAAGGTGCCGCTCGGCCTCGACCACCCGGTGTGGGTGCACGACAGGCACTTCGACATCGACCGGCACGTGCACCGGCTGGCACTGCCGCAGCCGGGCGGCTACCGGGAGCTGACCGAGCTCGCGGGCCACCTGGCCGGGCTGCCGCTGGACCGCTCGCGACCGCTGTGGGAGATGTGGGTGATCGAGGGCTACGAGGGCGACAAGGTCGTGGTCTTCTCGAAGATGCACCACGCGACCGTGGACGGCGTCTCCGGGGCCAACCTCGTCTCCCACCTGTGCAGCCTGGAGCCGGACGCGGAGCCGCTGGCGCCCGGACCGGGGAGCCAGCCCGGCCACGAGCCCGGGCACCGCGAGCTGCTGGGACGGGCCGTGCTGAGCGCCGCGACCCGGCCGCTGCACGCGGTCCGGCTGCTGACCCCCTCGGTGGACCTGCTCGCCAAGACGGTCGGTCGTGCCCGGGCCGGCACCGCGATGGCGGCGCCGTTCTCCGCGCCCCGGACCTCGTTCAACGGCACCATCACCGGGCACCGGGCGATCGCGATCGCCGACCTGGACCTCGAGGACATCCGCGAGATCAAGAGCGCCACCGGCACCACCGTGAACGACGTGGTGCTGGCCGTCGCGGGCGGCGCGCTCCGGTCCTACCTCGACGACCGCGGCGAGCTGCCGGAGAGCTCGCTGCTCGCCACCGTGCCGGTCTCGGTGCGCGAGGAGTCCCGGCGTTCCCACGGCGCGAACAAGGTCTCGGCCCTCTTCGCCCGGCTCGGCACCGACATCGAGGACCCGCTGGAGCGGCTCCGGGACATGGCCGAGGCCAACCGGAACGCCAAGGAGCACCACACCGCGATCAGTGCCGACTCGCTGCAGGACTGGGCGGAGTTCGCGGCGCCGCGGACCTTCGGGCTCGCGGTGCGGGCGTACGCCGGGCTCCGCCTGCCCGAGAAGCACCCGGTGGTGCACAACCTGGTCATCTCCAACGTGCCCGGTCCACCGGTGCCGCTGTACTTCATGGGCGCGCAGATCCTCGCGCTCTACGCGTTGGGCCCGGTCTTCCACGGGGCCGGTCTCAACATCACCGTGATGTCGAACAACGGCCAGGTGCACGTCGGGATCATCGCCTGCCGGGAGTCGATGCCCGACGTCGACGACCTCGTGCAGCGCTTCCCCGCCGAGCTGGCGACGCTGAAGGCCGCGGTCATCGGGGAGCAGACGACCACGCCGCTCAGGAAGCCCGCCCGGCAGGGGTGACCGGCTCAGCCGGGACGGTGGAGCGCGTCGAGCCGCGCGACCTCCTCGGCCGTGAGGCGCAGCGCGCCCGCCGCGACGTTCTCGGCGACGTGATCGGGGTCGCCGGTTCCCGGGATCGCGAGGACGTGCGGACCCTGGTGCAGGGTCCACGCCAGCCGCACCTGCGCCGGCGTGGCATCGTGGGCACGAGCGACGGCGAGGACCTCGTCGGGCTCCGCGCCGGAGGCGCCCTGCTCGCGACCCTCGCCCGCGATGGCGAAGAACGGCACGAACCCGAGCCCCTGCTCGCCACAGGCCCGCAGCACCTCCTCGGTCCCCGGGAGCCGGGAGTCGATGCCGAAACGGTTCTGCACGCACACGACCGGCGCGACCTGCTGCGCCTCCGCGAGCTGGTCGAGGCCGACGTTGGACAGCCCGATCTCCCGGATCAGTCCGGCGTCCCGCAGCTCGGCCAGGGCGGCGACGTGCTCGCCGATCGGCCGGGGTCCGAAGGTCCGCAGGTTGACCAGGTCGAGGTGGTCGCGGCCGAGCTGGCGCAGGTTCTCCTCCACCTGGCCGCGCAGCTGCCCGGGCGTCGCCCAGGGGAGCCACTCGCCGGAGGCGTCCCGGGCGGGCCCGACCTTGGTCGCGATCACGAGGTCGTCGGGGTAGGGCGCCAGGGCGCGGTTGAGGAGCTCGTTGGCCGAGCGGCGTGCGGAGAAGTAGAAGGCGGCCGTGTCGATGTGGTTGACGCCGAGCTCGACGGCACGGCGTACGACGTGGATCGCGCGGTCGCGGTCGCGCGACCCGGCGAGGTCGAAGGCGACCGGTCCGGGCAGCCGCATCGCGCCGAAGCCGATCCGGTTGACGGTGAGGGTGCCGAGCTGCCAGGTGGTGGGCGAAGCGGTGAGGTGGTCCGAGATCATCCCGGGAGTCTGGCAGAGGGCGGCCCCGCCACGGGCGCGATCGGCTCGCCCCGCAGCACGACCGCGACCGGGCGCACCAGGGCGGTCACGTCGCTCTCCAGGTCGCCGTCCACCACCAGCAGGTCGGCGTCGTACCCCGGGGCGAGCCGGCCCTTGCGGCTCCCGAGGCCGATCCCGTCGGCGGCGCCGGCGGTCGCCGTGGTGACGGCCTCGGCCGTGCCCAGTCCCGCGGTCACCAGCTCGCTCACGGCCAGCCCGAGCAGGCCGTGCCGCTTGCCCGGGTTCAGGCCGGAGTCGACGCCGGAGATGATCCGGACGCCGGCGCGGTGCAGCCGGGCCACGAACTCGGCGCGATCCCGGACGAAGCCCTGCGGCGTCGTCCCCATCCGGGCGATCACGGCCGCGATCGCGGGCGGCGGGTGGTCCAGGACGCGGGGGTCGGTGCCGAGCGTGGGACAGACCACGGTCCCGCTTGCGGCGAGCGTCGCGAGGGTCTCCTCGCTGACCCGTCCCATCCCTTCCGCGGTCGTGCAGCTGCAGTGCTCGATGCCGTCCACCCCGGCCGCCAGGGCCTGCTCGACCGCGATCGTCGCGTGGGCGTGCGCGGTGACGGGCAGGCCGGCGGCGTGGGCGCGCTCGACGACCAGCCCCAGCTCGGCCGTCGTGAACTGTGACAGCAGCACGTCGCTGCCGGGGGTGTTGACGCCGCCCGAGGCCATCACCTTGACCACGTCCACGCCGTGCTCGACGCGCTCGGCGACCGCCCGCTCGATCTGCTCCGGGCCGGCCACCTCGCCGCCCATGAAGTGGCAGTGCCCGCCGACGCTGGTCAGCGGCGGCCCGGACGCGGCGATCGTCGGCTCGCCGGCGCCCCCGGCCGCCTGCCGGTCCCGACGCCGGACCACGCAGAATCCGCGGTCCCCGAGGTCGCGGACGGTGGTCACGCCCGCGGCGAGCTGGTCGTGCAGTGCCTCGGTCACGACGGCGTCGATCTCCTCCTCGGAGTAGCCGGCGATCCGGTCGAGCGCGCCCATCCTGCTGTCGGCCACGAGGTGCGTGTGGGCGTCGACCAGTCCGGGCAGGAGGGTGCCCTCGTAGGTGGTGACCGGGCAGCCCTCGGGGAGCGGGTGGTCGGCGGGCTCGACGCCGACGACCAGGCCGTCCTCGACCAGGACCGTGGCGCCGCCTGCGCGGAACAGCTCCCCGTCGAACGCCCTCGATGCCCGGATGGCATGCATGAGACCCGTCCTACGCGCGCGAGGCGGGTGGGGCAACCCCCCGATCGTGTCAGTGCCGGGACAGGTCGCGGCGCCGGGCGTCGACGGTGGTGGCCGCCTCCACGAGGGCGGGGACGAAGGTCTCGGCCTCGAGCACGCAGGAGGCGTGCCCGGCGTCGATGTCGTGGATGGTGGCACCCGGGATACGGCGGGCGAGCGCGATCTGGTTGTCGGGGTCGAGCACCTTGTCGCGCAGCGTCACGACGACCGCGGTCGGCACGTCGATCCGGTCCAGCCACGGCCGGGAGTGGTGCCGGCCCAGCGCCGCGAGCGCCTGCCCCACGGCCCAGGGGCTGGTGCTGCGGAGCTCCGCCATCGCCCAGTCGTGGATGTCGGAGGGCTCCATGTCCAGGGCCCGGGCCGCCGTGCGCGCCGCCTTCACGGCCGTCCGGGACCGGGAGAGGCCGCGTGCGCCGACCATCGCCACCTCCAGGCCCTGGTGGAAGACCCGCTCCGCGACCGAGGAGCGGAACCGGTCCGTGGTCGCGCAGAGCACCAGTCCCTCGATCCGGTCCGGGTGCTGGCGCCAGACCCGCTGGGCGACGATCGAGCCCATCGAGTAGCCCCCGACGACGACGTGGCGCAGCTCCAGCGTCTCGACCAGGGCGGCCACGTCGTCGGCGCAGTCGTGGAGGGAGAACTGCGGGGACTGGATGCCGCGCCCGTGCCAGCGCTGGTCCATGGTGACCACGCGGAAGCGCCGCGAGAGGGGCTGGATCGCGGGGTACCAGGTGAGCAGCCCGGTGCAGCCCACCGCGTGCAGGAGCACGAGCGTCGGCGCGTCCGGGGTCGGTCCCGCGGTGTCGGTGACGTACGTCGAGCCCCGGCCGGGCAGCTCGACCATGCGGCCGGCGGGGATCAGGGCCCAGGGCATGTACACCTGGCGGCGCAGCACCTCGCGCGGCGACGGCACGGTCATCCGGTCCTCCCTCTCGACCCCCGAGTCCGTCTAGAGTAGAACAGGTTACAGTTTGGCGGCACCCCGGACGGCAGGAGGCAGCGTGGGTCAGGACGGCTGGACGACGTCGGTGTCCGAGGCGACTGAGGCGGTGCGTGCGGTCGTCTCCGAGGTGCTCGACCGCGCCACCGGGGACCTCGACGCGGACTGGTCGGCGCTCGCCGCGGCGGGCCTGCTCGGGCTGCCGGTGCCCGAGGAGCACGGCGGGGAGGGCCTCGGCCTCGTCGAGGTGGCCGTCCTGCTGCGTGAGGCCGGTGCCCGCGGCGCACGCCTGCCGGTGTGGGAGACGCTCTGTTGCTCGGCCCTCACCCTGGCCGCCCACGGCACCGACGCCCAGCGAGCCGAGCTGCTGCCCGGCGTCGCCGACGGCGGGAGGCTGCTCAGCCCGGCCGTGCGCGAGGCCGGACGCGGCATCCCCGAGGGCCCCTCGACGACGGTCGCCGGCGAGGGCGCCGGCGTCCGGGTCACCGGCCGCAAGGTCGGGGTGACGTACGCCGACCGGGCGTCCCGGCTGCTCGTGCCCGCGACGCGCGCCGGCACCGCCGCCGTCGTCGTCCTGGTCGACCCGGTCGGTCCCGGCGTCACGCTGCTGCCGTCGGGGTCGTCGAGCGGCGAGCCGACGCACACCGTGGTCCTCGACGGCGCCCCGGCCGACCTGCTGGATCCGGGGAACGCCGACGGCCGCGCCGCCCGGCTGCTGTGCGAACTCGCCGTCGCGGGGCTCTGCGTGAGCGCGGCCGGCGTGGTGGCCGGCGCCCGAGACCTGACCGCGTCGTACGTCACGGGGCGCGAGCAGTTCGGCCGCAGGCTGGCGGAGTTCCAGGCCGTGGCCCAGCAGGTGGCCGACGTCCACATCGCCTCGCGCACCCTCGACCTGGCCGCGACGAACGCCGCGTGGCGGGTCGCCGAGGGTCTTGACGCCACCGACGACCTCGCGGTGGCGGCGTACTGGACGACGACGCAGGGGCCGGCCGCGCTGCGCACCTGCCACCACCTGCACGGCGGCATGGGGGTCGACGAGACCTACCCGCTGCACCGCTTCTTCTCCCGGGTCACCGACATCGCGCACGCCCTCGACGCCTCGGCGGCGGACGTGCGGCTCGAGGACCCCGCCGCCAAGAACCTCGAGCTGACCGCCGATCAGCGGACGCTCAAGGCCGAGCTGCGCGGCTACTTCACCGGGCTGGCCGGCCGGGAGGAGCACGCCGAGATGGGCCGGGACCGGCACGGTGAGACCTACCAGCGCGTGGTCCGGCAGATGGGCAAGGACGGATGGATGGGCGTCGGTTGGCCGACGGAGTACGGCGGCCACGGGCTCGGCGAGGTGGAGCAGACGATCTTCGCCAACGAGGCGCAGCGGGCCGACGTGCACCTGCCGGCGGTCACGCTCCAGACCGTCGGGCCGACCCTGATCCGTTACGGCACCCAGAAGCAGAAGGACCTGTTCCTCCAACGGATCCTCGAGGGTGACGTGCACTTCGCGATCGGCTACAGCGAGCCCGACGCGGGCACCGACCTCGCGTCGCTGCGCACGTCGGCGCGGCTGGTCGACGAGGGCGACGGCGCGCCCTGCTACGTGGTCAACGGGCAGAAGCTCTGGACCACGGGCGGGCACCAGGCCGACTACCTGTGGCTGGCCGTGCGGACCGACCCGGACGCGCCGAAGCACCGGGGGATCTCGATCCTCATCGTGGACACCTCCGACCCCGGCTACTCGTGGACCCCGATCATCACCGCCGACGGCTCGCACCACGTCAACGCGACGTACTTCAACGACGTCCGGGTGCCCGCCGACATGCTGGTCGGCGAGGAGAACGAGGGCTGGAGGCTGATCACCACCCAGCTCAACCATGAGCGGGTGATGCTCGGTCCGGCCGGCCGGCTCGAGGGGCTGCGCGACCGGGTCGCCGAGTGGGCGGCCGGGGCCGGCGTCCTCGACGCGCCCGACGTGCGGGCGACGATGGGCCGGGTGACCGCGGCGTTCCGGGTCAACGAGCTGCTCAACTGGGAGGTCGCCCGCGCGGCCGAGCAGTCGATCAGCGTGGCGGACGCGTCGTCCTCGAAGGTCTTCGCCTCCGAGCAGGTCCAGCACCTCCTCGCCGACCTGGCCGCGGTCGTGCACCGGTACGGCGACCCGTCGGAGGGGGAGACCGCCCACCTGATGGCCTACCTCGACGCCCAGGCGAAGCGGAACCTCGTGCTGACCTTCGGCGGCGGCGTCAACGAGGTGCAGCGCGAGCTGATCGCGATGTTCGGGCTCGGGCTGCCGCGGGTGCCCCGATGAGCGAGGTCTCGACGAGCTCGACCACCGGAGGGTCGCACCAGCGGATCATGGCCGAGGCGGAGCGGATCCGGGCGCTCGGCGAGGCGGTCGAGCGGGAGGCGCGCGACCCGGTGAACCAGCCCACCATCAACAGCTGGCTGGAGGCGATGGGCAACGACAACCCGCGCTTCCGGGCCGGTGAGGCGCCGCCGTCGATGGCCCAGGTCTGGACGATGTACGGCCTCGGCGGCCGTCCACCGGCCGACGACCCGCTGCACGGGATGATGCGGGTGCTGACCGACGAGGGGTTCACCGCCGTGCTCGGCACCAACTGCGAGCAGAGCTACGACCGCTACCTGACGG
Organism: Nocardioides koreensis; assembly: GCF_039531775.1. NCBI lineage: Bacteria > Bacillati > Actinomycetota > Actinomycetes > Propionibacteriales > Nocardioidaceae > Nocardioides > Nocardioides koreensis. Next base: position 99,141 of record NZ_BAAAQR010000014.1, read on the forward strand.
TGGGGGAGCAGGTCCGGGTCACCACCGCGCTCGACGCCGTGGTGGGTCCCAAGCAGACCGCGATGGGTGAGGGCTACTTCGTCACCTCCCGGAACACCTGGTATGTCGGGGGCGAGCGGGTCGCGTCGATGCTGTTCCGGGTGCTGAAGTTCAGGCCGAGGGGACCCGCGGAGGTCGGTGATCTAGACACGCTCGATCAACGGGAGGGCGCCTTCGTGCTGCGCCCGATGCGGAACCGCGACACCGACTTCTTCTGGGAGGGGACCGCCGCCGGTGAGCTGCGGATCCAGCGCTGCAACGCCTGCGGTGTGCTGCGCTTCCCGCCCGGCCCCGCCTGCCCCGACTGCGGCGCCCTCGACCGCGGCCACGTCGTCGCGTCCGGCCGGGGCACCGTGTTCTCGTACGTCGTGCACCGGCACCCGCCGGTGCCCGGTCGCGAGCTGCCGATCGTGATCGGCCTGGTCGACCTCGAGGAGGGCGTCCGGATGGTCGGCGAGCTGGTCGGCACGGAGCCCGGCGACGTCGAGATCGGCATGCCGGTGAGCGTGGACCTCCACCGGGTCGACGACGACCTGACCCTGCCCAGGTGGAGGCGCGCATGAGACCGGGAGACATCCTGCCCCCGTGGGAGGTGTCGATCACGCCCACGCTGGTGGTGAGCACGGCGATCGCCACCCGGGACTTCCAGGACGTCCACCACGACCGCGACCTCGCGCAGTCGCACGGCTCGAAGGACATCTTCCTCAACATCCTGACCTCGACCGGGCTCGTCGAGCGCTACGTCACCGACCACCTCGGGCACGAGCGCGACGTGCTGGGGATCGCGATTCGGCTCGGGGCGCCGGCGTACCCCTACGACACGCTGACCTTCACCGGCACCGTGGCCTCGGTCGACGACGGCGTCGCGGTGGTCGACGTCCGCGGGGCCGTCTCGCTCGGCGACCACGTCACCGGCACCGTGCGCCTGTCGGTGGTCGAGCCCGGGCCGCCGGTGGTCGAGCCTGTCGAGACCACGCCATGACGCCGCTGTCACGACAGGCCGCGATCGTCGGGATCGGGGCGACCGAGTTCTCCAAGGAGTCCGGGCGCTCCGAGCTCCAGCTCTCGGTCGAGGCGGTGCAGGCGGCACTGGCCGACTGCGGGCTGGCGCCGCGCGACGTCGACGGGTTCACGACGTTCACGATGGACACCTCCTCGGAGATCGCGGTGGCCCGCGAGCTCGGGTGCGGGGAGCTGCGGTTCTTCAGCCGGATCGGCTTCGGCGGCGGGGGTGCGTGCGCGACCGTGCAGCAGGCCGCGATGGCGGTGGCCACCGGGGTCGCCGACGTGGTCGTGGCCTACCGCGGGTTCAACGAGCGCTCGGGCAGCCGGTTCGGGCAGTTCTCGGTCGCGGCCGCCCAGCAGGTCAACACCAACGGCCTCGACAACGCCTGGACCTACCCGATGGGGCTCGGCACCCCGGCGGCGACGGTGGCGATGCAGGCCCGCCGCTACATGCACGAGTACGGCGCGACGTCGGAGGACTTCGGGCGGGTCGCCGTGGCCGACCGCCGGCACGCGGCGACCAACCCCCACGCGTTCTTCCACGGCAGGCCGATCACGCTCGAGGACCACCAGGCCTCACGGATGGTCGTGGAGCCGCTGCACCTGCTCGACTGCTGCCAGGAGAGCGACGGCGCGGTGGCGATCGTGGTGGTCTCCGCCGAGCGGGCGCGCGACCTGCGGCAGCGGCCGGCGTACGTCGCGGCGGCGGCGCAGGGGAGCGGCGTCGACCAGTTCGTGATGACGTCGTACTACCGTGAGGACATCGGGATCCCCGAGATGGGCGTGGTCGGCCGCGAGCTGTGGCGCCAGTCCGGGCTCCGACCCACCGACATGGCGACCGCCGTGCTCTACGACCACTTCACGCCGTACGTCCTGATGCAGCTCGAGGAGCTCGGCTTCTGCGGGCGCGGCGAGGCGCCGGGGTTCGTCGCCGACGCGGCGATCGAGGTTGGCGGCCTGCTGCCGCTGAACACACACGGCGGCCAGCTCGGCGAGGCCTACATCCACGGCATGAACGGCATCGCCGAAGGGGTGCGCCAGGTCCGCGGCACGGCCGTCAACCAGGTCGACGCCGTCGAGCACGTGCTGGTCACCGCCGGCACCGGCGTGCCGACGAGCGGGTTGGTGCTGTCGGTCTGACCGACCGTCCCCGGTCCCGTGGTGGCGGGAAAGCCGGGGGAAGGTCGGGGGAAGGCCCTCCAGAGAGCGTGTGGCAACCGGCTGATCGAGGCCGGGACACCACACAGGAGGAATCCCGAGATGACCACCACCACCGAGAACCCCCGCCGCAACGGCGTCGACGTCGCGACCCTGTTCGCCACCCTCGACGCGGTGAAGGGGCAGCCGGAGATCGCGCAGTTCCAGTTCCGGGCCCGCAACACCTGGCAGGGCGGCACCCACAGCCGGACCGAGTTCTCCGACTTCCACGGCGCGCTGCAGGAGATGGAGCACCAGCACGTCACCGTTGTCGAGGCCGACCACCCGGCGGTACTGGTGGGTGCGGACCACGCGCCGACCCCCGCGGAGTACCTGCTGCACGCCGTGGCCGCCTGCCTCACCGCCGGGATCGGCAACATCGCCGCCGCCCGGGGCGTGGACCTCTGGAAGGTGAGCTCGACCGTGGAGGGCGACATCGACCTGCTGGGCATCCTCGGCCTGTCCGACGGCTCGGTCCGCAACGGCTTCGAGCAGCTGCGGGTCACCTTCGACATCGAGGGTGACGCCGATGACGACACACTGCGCGCGATCGTCGAGCAGTCCCGACGGCGCTCGGCCGTCTACGACGCCCTGACCAACCCCACCCCGGTCCACGTCGACGTGGTCGTCGGTGGCAGGCGCGAGCCCAGCTGAGGCAGCGCCGCTGACGGAGCGACCGCGGCCCGGTCGGCTCGAACCGCCGACCGGGCCGGGCACCAGGAGGACCTTCCCATGAGCACCATCGACACCATCGTCATCGGGGCCGGCCACGCCGGCCTGGCGGTGAGCCGCCTGCTGAGCGAGGCCGGACGTGACCACGTCGTCATGGACCGCGGCCGGATCGCCGAGCGCTGGCGCAGCGAGCGCTGGGACTCGCTGCACCTGCTCACCCCGCGCTGGATGACCCGGCTGCCCGGCTGGCGCTACCCCGGCGAGGACCAGGACGGCTTCATGCCGGCCGCCGAGCTGGTGGGCCACCTCGAGCAGTACGCCGCCGCGAACGCGGCCCCGCTGGTCCTCGGGGACGAGGTCCACCGCGTCACCCTGCACCGGGACCGGTACCGCGTCGAGACCGGCGGCCGCTCCTGGAAGGCGCGGCACGTGGTCGTCGCCACCGGCGCGACCGGGCGGGCGAACGTGCCGGCGGGCATGGACCGGCTGGACCCGGACATCGCGCTGGTCACCAGCGCGCAGTACCGGAACCCGGACCAGCTGCCCCCCGGTGGTGTCCTCGTCGTCGGGGCCTCGGCCTCCGGCAGCCAGATCGCCGACGAGCTGGCCCGTGCCGGACGTCGGGTCGTGCTGGCCGTCGGCCGGCACACGAGGCTGCCACGCACCTACCGGGGCATGGACGTCTTCTGGTGGCTCGAGCAGACCGGTCGCCTGGCCCGCCAGGTCACCCGGGGCGAGGCCCGTGTCGAGCCCTCGCTCCAGCTGGTGGGGCGGGAGCCCGCGGACCCCCGCGGCTCCGACGTGGACCTCGCGACGTTGCAGCGGTCCGGCGTGGAGCTGGCCGGTCGCCTGGGCGAGGTGGCCGGCCACCGGGTCGGCTTCCGTGACGACCTGGCGGCCTCCACCCACACCGCCGACCAGCAGATGTTCCGGTTCCTCGACTCCGTCGACCGCTACGTCGACCTCCAGCACCTGGGTGCCGAGGTGGACCCGGCGGTGCGGCCGCCGCGGGTCGCCACGTCCGATCCGCTCACGCACCTGGACCTGCGCGCCGCAGGAATCGGCACGGTCGTGCTGGCCACCGGCTTCCGGCCGCACCACCCCTGGCTGAGGATCCCGGTCGTGGGCTCCGACGGCGCGATCCAGCAGGAGCGCGGCGTCACCGCGGCGCCCGGGCTGTACGTCGTCGGCCAGCGGTTCCAGCACCGGCGCGACTCCACGTTCATCGACGGCGCCCGGTTCGGCGCCCGGGACGTGGTGTCCCACCTGTGCGGCGGCGAGCTCGCCGCCGGCGCGTTGGAGGAGGCGTCATGAGGACCTACGACGCAGTCGTGGTCGGGGGTCGGGTCGCCGGGGCCTCGACGGCCCTGCTGCTCGCCCGCAGCGGCGCCCGGGTCGCGCTGCTGGAGCGGTCGGCGTACGGCGCGGACACGCTGTCCACGCACGGCCTGATGCGCGCCGGGGTGCTGCAGCTGAGCCGCTGGGGACTGCTCGACCGGGTCGTCGCGGCCGGGACCCCGCCGATCAGGACGACGACGTTCCTCTACGGCGACCAGGAGCCGGTGCACATCTCGATCCGGCCGAGTCCCGGCGTCGACGCGCTGTACGCGCCACGGCGTACGGTGCTCGACCGGATCCTGGTGGACGCGGCGAGCGAGGTCGGCGTCGACGTCCTGCACGGGACGCGCGTCACCGAGCTGCTGCGGGACCGCGCCGGTCGCGTGTCCGGGGTGCGGGCCCGCACGCCCGGGGGACCGCGCGACCTGGCCGCCCGGTTCGTGGTGGGTGCCGACGGGATCGCCTCGTCCGTGGCCCAGCAGGTCGGTGCCCCGCTGCTGCGCGAGGGGCGCTGGGGCAGCGCCGCGCAGTACGCCTACTACGAGGGCATCGGCGGCACCGGCTACGAGTGGGCCTACCGGGACGGTGTCGCGGCGGGCCTGATCCCGACCGGCGACGGGCTCAGCTGCGTCTTCGTCGCCACGTCCCCGCAGCGGATGCGCACGCTGCGCACGGGTCGGTCGGCGGAGGACACGTTCGAGAGGGTCTTCGGGATGGCCGCGCCGCGGTACGCCGACCGGCTGGCCGCGGCCACGCGGGTCGGGCGGCAGTTCGGCTGGGCCGGCAGGCGCGGGTTCGTGCGCAGGTCGTGGGGCCCCGGTTGGGCGCTGGTCGGCGACGCCGGCCACTTCAAGGACCCCATCAGCACGCACGGGATCACCGACGCACTGCGCGACGCCGAGCTGCTGGCCGGCGCCCTGCTCGACGCCCTCACCGGCATCAGGGACGAGGCCACGGCGCTCGACGCCTACCAACGCCGGCGGGACCTGCTCTCCGCCCAGCTGTTCCAGGTCAGCGACGAGATCGCCGGCTACGAGTGGGACAGCGACCAGGTGCAGCCGCTGCTGCGTCGGGTCAGCGCCGCGATGATCGACGAGGTCGAGATGCTGGAGTCGCTGACCCCGGCCGTCCCGGATCGGCCCGGTCACCCCGCGCCCGTGTGGCGGTAACGTAGTGCGGGCGGGGCGGACCCCATCCGGTCGAGGCAACCACATGGACGTCACCATCACGTTGCTCGGGAGATTCTCGGTCGTGCTCGGAGGCACTCCGGTGCCCCCGGACGCATGGAGCCGCCGCGGGGCGGCCGCGCTGGTGAAGCTGCTCGCGGTCGCCGAGGGGCGCCGGATGCACCGCGAACAGGTCATGGACACCCTGTGGCCCGAGCTGCCGGTCGAGGCCGCGGCACCACGGCTGCACAAGGCGGCGCACTACGCGCGACGGGCGCTGGGAGGCGGCACGGCCGGCCTGGCGCTGCGCAACGAGCTCGTGATCCTGGCCCCCGACGCCGACGTCCGGGTGGATGCCGTCGAGTTCCGGCGGTGCGCCGAGGCAGCGGTGGCCTCCGGCTCGGCGGCCGAGGCGGAGCAGGCGCTGGCGACGTACGCCGGCCCGTTCCTGCCCGACGACCTCTACGAGCCGTGGACGGCGCCGTGGCGCGACGCGCTGGGCGTGCTCCACGAGGACCTCCTGCGCCTGGCCGGCCACTGGGAGGACCTGCTGCGGGTCAACCCCACTGACGAGGAGGCGCACGTGTCCCTGGCCCGCGAGCACGCCGACCGGGGCGACGTGCGCGCCGCACTGCGCCAGCTCGAGCGGATGGAGCAGGCGCTGCGGCGCGAGCTCGGCACGGCGCCCAGCGCCGCGGCACTGCAGCTGCGCAGCCGGCTCTCCGGGGCGATCGAGCAACCCGGGGCCGGCCGCGCCGCCCCGGAGACGACACGCCTGGTGGGACGTCGTGGCGTGGCGGACGCGATCAGGGCCCGGATGGACCGCGCGGACGCGGGCAGCGGCAGCACGGTGGTGCTGACCGGGGTGGCCGGCGTGGGGAAGTCGGCGCTGCTCGACCTCGCCGCGGCCCTGGCCCGCCGGCGCGGCTGGCGCGTCGCCCGCGGCGGGGCGTCGGCGGTCGAGGGCTCGTGGCCCTACGCGCCGGTGCTGGAGGCGTTCGGAGACCTGTGCCGACGCCATCCCACGCTCCTCGACGGGCTGGACGACATGTACGGCGACGAGCTCGGCCGCGCGCTGGGTGGCCGGCAGATCTCGTGGGACGGCGAGACCGCGCACCAGCGGCTGTTCGTGGCGGCCGCCGAGCTGCTGCGCCTCTCCGCCACCGGCCGCGGACTGCTCCTGGTCGTGGACGACCTGCACGAGGCCGACGAGGCATCCCTGCGGCTGCTCCACTACCTGGCCCGCTGCGCCGTCACCGAGACGGTGGTCATCCTCGTCGCCGCCCGTCCCGGCCCCGACCGCTCGCTGCGCGAGGTGCAGGAGAGCCTGGTGTCGCGAGGGATCGGCGAGGTCATCGAGCTCGCGCCGCTCGACGAGGGCGCGACCCGCAGGCTTCTCGAGCTGCGGTTCCCGGACCTCGACGAGCGCACCGTCCAGGAGGTCTGGGCGGTCTCGGCCGGGTTGCCCTTCCGGGTGCTGGAGGCGGCGCGCGACGCCGGCAGCGGGACCCGGAACCTGGCGGTGTCGGGGCTGACCCAGGACGCGCTGACGGTGTTCCGGCGGGTGGCGCTGCTGGGCGCGGCGTTCACCACCGACGAGCTGCTCGCCGCCTCCGGCGCCGACGAGCCCGCGACGTACGCCGCGCTCGAGGCCGCGCTGGCCACGTCCGTGGTCGAGCCGGCGGAGGCCGGCTACCGGTTCCGCCACGCGCTGGTGCGGGAGTCGCTGCTGGCCGGCTTCTCGGCCCACGAACGCTCGCGTGCCGGGCGCCAGATCGCCGAGCGGCTCGCCGACCTGGACACCCCGCCGACCCGGGTGGCCCGTCTCTTCGTCGCCGCGGGCCATCCCCGGCAGGCGGTTCCCTACGCCACGCCCGCGATCGAGACCGCCGGCGCGCTCGGGGCCTACCGCGACGGGCTCGCGCTGCTGGACGCGGTCGTCGACCACGCGTCGGGGGTCGACCGGGCCCACCTGCTCGCCCGGCGCGGGGACCTGTTGATGGCGTTGGCGGACCCGTCCGCGGTCGACGCCTACCGAGCCGCACTGTCGATCACCAGCGGGACCGAGCACCGCCTGGTCCGGACGCGGCTCGCGCGAGCCGCGACGTACCAGGGCGACTTCGAGACCGCCGAGGTCGCCCTCGCGAACCTGGGCCTGGAGGGTGACGCCGCGGACGCGACGCTGCTGCTGGCCCGGGGGAACCTGGCGTACTTCGCCGGTGACGTCGAGTCCGCGTGGGAGGCGGCGGACGAGGCGCGCTCCCTACTGCAGCCGGGCGACGCCTGGCAGATCATGGACCTCGTCGGGCTGCAGGGCCTGATCGCGCACCAGCGTGGCGAGTGGAACCAGCGCTTCCTGCGCGAGCTGCGTCGTACGCAGGACAACCCGGGGCTCGCCACCGCCGTCTTCGACGCCCACCTGTGCGTGGCGGAGTACCTCCTCTACGGCCCGACCCCGTACGACGAGGTGATCGAGCTCGGCGGCGGGCTGCGCCGGCGCGCCCAGCAGCACGGGGCGCTGCGTGGCGTCGCCTTCGCGACCGCCCTGATCGGCGAGGCGGCCCTGCTCAAGGGCGACCTCGACCTGGCCGAGAGCGAGCTCCGGGAGGGTGTCGACCTCCACCGGGACGTGGACGCCTCGGCTGGGGAGGCGCACTGCCTGCAGCGGCTCGCGGAGGTCCGGCTGACGCGAGGGGACCGGGACGGGGCGCTGGCGCTGCTGCAGCAGGCGCTGCCCCTGGCCCGGTGGTCGTCGATCAGCATGCACCTGTTGCAGCGCATCCACGGGACGACGATCTCCGCGGCCAGGACCCCCGACGAGGCGGTGACGGTGGTCGAGCGAGCCGAGGCGGCGATGGGGGAGAGCGATCACTGTCCCTTCTGCGACGTCATGTTCGCCGTCCCCGCCGCCATCGCGTACGCCGACGCGGGTGACGTGCCGACCGCCGGCCGCTACCTCGAGATGGCCGAGATCTCCGAGGGCAGGTGGGAGGGCACCTCCTGGGACGCCGCCGTCGCGGAGGCCCGCGCCCACCTGGCCCGGGCGGACGGCCGGCCGGAGGAGTCCGAGCGGTGGATCGAGACGGCGGCCGCCCGGTTCACGACGGCGGGACAGCCGCTGGACGCGGAGCGCTGTGCCCGCACCGCCGCGGAGTGGGCGTCCCGGCCGCAGCCGGCGGTGGCCGGCGGTCGGTGAACCCCGCTCAGGCGTTGAGCTTCTCGTCGAGGAACGCCAACACCCGGTCGACGCCGACCTGCTGCCGGTGCGCGGTCAGCGTCGCGTGCCCCTTCCCCTCGAGCTCGACGCGGATGAACCGGTCGCCGATCTCGCGGGTCAGGGTGTCGAAGCGCGTGCCCGGCGCGAAGTCGTCGCGGTAGCGGAGCCCGAGCACCTCGCAGCCCGCCGCCGCTCGCTGCTTCACCGCGGCGAGGTCGGTGGGGGAGAGGTTGAGGTCCGCGGCCCGCTTCCTGCCGATGGCGAAGGGCACCGACGGCTGGGCCACCACCGGGGCGGCGACGGCCGGGTCGACCATCATTGCGAGCGCGAAGCCCCCGGTGAAGCACATCCCGAGCGCCCCGACGCCCGGGCCGCCCAGCTCGGCGTGCAGCTCTCGGGCGAGGCTCCGCAGCCAGCCGGCCACGGGTGAGGTGACGCCGGTGGCCAGCTTGGTGAACTCGGCGCTGACGCACACGGTGCGGATCGAGCGCAGCACGTTGCCGGTGCTCATCGGCGCCTCCGGGGTGCCGAACAGGTGCGGCATCACGACCGTGAAGCCGGCGGCCACCACCTCGTCCGCGAACCCGATCACCTCCGGGGTGATGCCCGGGATCTCGTGGATCACGATCACCCCCGGTCCGCTGCCCCTGCGGTACGTCGGGTGGGTGACACCGTCGAAGCTGTGCTCGCCAGGGGTCCAGCCGTCCAGGAGGGTCATGGGGCGAGTATGGCGGCTGGGAGCGGGGCCGTCCCGTGCTCGCGGCGCCGGAAAGTCGGTCGCCCGCCGTGCAGTCCCGTGCTTGGGTGGGTCCCCATGACACTCCTGCACCCGGACGAGGTCGACATCGACGAGGCCACGATCCACCGGCTCATCGCTCGCCAGCTCCCCGACCGGGCCCACCTGGACCTGAGCCCGGCGGGGCACGGGACGGACAACCGGATGCTGCGCCTGGGCGACGACCTCGTGGTGCGGCTGCCGCGCAAGCCGGGCACCGCAGCGCACGTGGGCAAGGAGCAGGCGTGGTTGCCTCGCCTGGCGCCGCACCTGCCCATCGCGGTGCCGGAGCCGGTCGCACTCGGCCGAGCCGGTGACGGCTACCCGTTCCCCTGGTCGGTCTACCGGTGGATCGACGGCTCCGAGCTGGATCCGGACGCCGTCGAGGACCCGGTCCGGCTGGGGCGCGACCTGGCCGGCTTCGTGCACGCGCTCCAGGCGGTCGACCTGATGGGAGCCCGGCGTGAGGAACCGCTGTCGTCGTACCGGGGTGGCAGCCTGCGGGAGCTCGCCGGCTCGACCTTCGAGAACCTCGCCGCCTGCCGCGACCTGAGTGGACTCGACCTCGACCTGGCCGGCCTGGAGGCCATCTGGCGGGCGGCGATGGAGCTGGACGAGCCACGGGACGCCCACACCTGGATGCACACCGACCTCAAGCCGTCCAACCTCCTGGTCCGGGAGGGCGTCCTGGTGGGAGTGGTCGACTTCGGTGGCCTCTCCGTCGGTGCGCCGACCTGCGAGCACGCCGCCACCTGGGATCTCCCTCCCGAGGCCCGTCACGCGTACGCCGACGCGCTGGGCCTGGACCGGGGCACCCGGCAGCGAGCCCGAGCGTGGGCACTGGCCATCGCCCTCTCCGGGGTGCCGTACTACTGGTCGACCTGGCCGGAGTTCGTGCAGGAGTGCCTGCGTCGGCTCCGACTCGTCCTCGACGACGCGGACGGCTGAGCGCAGCCGCGGGGTCAGCCGGTGGGGGCGGGCGGTGTCGGTGTCGGGACCCGGACTGTCTCCTCAGACGGCATCAGGATCCACAGGATCGGGTAGACCAGGATCTGGCTGCCCGGGATGACCATGAGCAGCAGCAGGAAGAGGAGCCGCGCAGGCCACGGGGCGATGCCGAACCGGCGGCCGAGGCCGGCGCAGACACCGCCGAGGATCCGTCCGTCCCGCGGGCGGACCAGGCCGTGCTGGGCGAAGCTCTGGTGGATGTCGTTCATGGGGGTCTCCTCGGTGTCGGTGTCGGGGCGTCTCCCCGACATCTCCACTGTGCGCCGCCGGGACGGGCCGCCACATCCGGTGCCACCCTGTCCCGACCCTGAGCGGCCCCTCAGAGGAACGGGCGCAGCGCCTCCACCGACTCCGTCGGGATCTTCACCGCGATCCCCTGGCCGATCGCCCGGAACCTCCACTGCTCGCCGTCCCGGAAGAGCTTGGCCATCGCGAGGCCCGTCTGGGGCACCCCGCCGCTGAGCGTGAACCGGGCCAGCTCGAGTCCCCGCTCGTCGACCAGCCGGCAGTAGGCGTTGTTGATCCACTCCAGGCTGTGGCCCTGGTAGCTGCTCACGAGGAACACGATCGTGTCGACCTTCTCGTAGACGCGGCCCAGGTCGACGGCGAGGACCTCGTCGTCACCCTCGCCCCGGCCGGTGAGGTTGTCACCCAGGTGGATCACCGACCGGTCACGGGTCTGCAGGTTGTTGTAGAACGCGAGATCGAAGAGCTGGCCACCGGCGAACTCCACGGCCGTGGCGTCCAGGTCGACGTCGGGCGCACCCGTGCCGATGAACCCCGCGGTCCGTTCCTTGTCCCAGCCCAGACCCATCTGCAGCCGGGTCAGCGGCTCTCCGTCCTCGGTGGCCAGAGCCAGCTCCTGGCCTTCGGTCAGCTCGATCACGGTCGGCCCTCCCGTCGGTGGTCCTTCGAACCTACCCGGCCAGGACGGCGAGGTCCCGCTCAGCGAACTGCCGATGGTGCCACTCCTCGTTGAGGACGATGAGCAGGCACTCGCGCACCGGGAAGCTCCGCGGCGGTGGCCAGCCGGCCCCGTCGACCGGCTCGGTCTGGGCCGCGAGCGAGGCGTCGGTCAGGCCGTCGACCAGCGTGCGCACTGTCGCCATCCGGTCGCGGCGCAGCGCCACGACCTCGTCGAGCGACGGGCGCACCTCGCGGTCCCGCGGGATCCCCGGGGTGTCCGGCATCCCGTCCCACGGCAGGTCCAACGGGTCCCAGGGAGAGGGATCGCCGAGCACGGCCCGTCGTACCCAGGCGTCGGTGGCGAAGGCCAGGTGGCGCAGCGTCTCGATGAACGACCACTCGCCGTCCACGGACTCGTGCAGGAGCTCGGGGGCGAGGCCGCGAGCCCGCGCGAGCGTGCCGTCCCAGAGCCGCTCGACGATGTCCCAGGCCTCCCGGAAGCCGGCGGGGTCGGTGGGGCGCATCCGGGCCCGGTCGGGGTCACGCCGATCGAGCTCGGCCTCGACCAGCGGCGCCACGTCGACCCCGTTGACCACGAGGTGGTGGATCTCGCCGTCGATCTGCGCGTCGACCAGCTCGACTCCGCGCATGACGACTCCGGTCAGGTCGACGTCGCGGAGCCGGGCGCGGGACAGGTCGACGTGGCGGAGCTCCGCACCGGTCAGGTCGACGCGCTCGAAGCGCGAGCCGGTCAGGTCGTCGCCCGTGAACTCCGCCATGACGCCCGCCCGCCGCTCAGTCCAGGCAGAGGCAGAAGGGGTGCCCCGCCGGGTCGAGGAACACCCGGAACGACGTCCCGGGCTGGTGCTCGTGCCTGGTCGCGCCGAGGGCGAGCACCGCCGCCTCGCCGACATCGAGGTCCTCGACGTTCACGTCGAGGTGCATCTGCTGGGGCACCTCCTGCCTCGGCCAGTCGGGCGGGGTGTAGTCCGCCACCTGCTGGAAGGAGATGCACTGGCCGTAGTCCGCGCGCACCTCGGCCCAGTCGGAGGAGATGTCGACCTTCCAGTCCAACATCGCGCCGTAGAACGTCGCGAGAGCGCCCGGGTCGGGGCAGTCGATGACGATGCTCGGGAATCGTGCGATAGCCATGCGGGCACGGTACGCGTCATTGCGGACGATCCACGTCCGAATCGGCGGTCGTGCCGAGCACTCGCCGTACCCTGAGCGGACGCCGTTACGGGCGCGTCGGAGAGGAGCCGGTCTTCCATGGGTGAGTACCCGCAGCTGCTGCACACCGCCATCGACACGACGGACGCGCGAGGGCTGGCGGAGTTCTACCGTCGGCTCCTGGGGCTGGGGTACCGACCCGGGGACGAGCCCCCGGCCGCCGGTGTCCCGGACGTCGCGGACTGGCTGGTCCTCGTGGACTCGAGGGGTGCGCGCAGGCTGGCGTTCCAGCAGGTGGAGCGGCTGGAGCGGACGACGTGGCCCGAGCCCGGCGTACCGATGCAGATGCACCTCGACTTCACGGTGCCGAGCTCCGAGGAGCTGCAGCGGCACCGCGAGCGGGCCGAGTCGCTAGGAGCGCAGCTCCTGCTGGACCGGACGGAGGACCCGAACGAGCCCCTCTACGTCCTGGCGGACCCCTCGGGGCATCCGTTCTGCCTCTTCGTCGCCTGACCGCCGAAGAGTCCGCGCCGTCACCCGTGCTCGATCAGGCGTTGCACCCTCCTGGGCAGCGACCGGAACGACGTCAACGGGTCGCCAGGCACGTAGATCACGTCGCGGGGGTAGCCCTCGCGGGCGAGCGCCTGGCTGCCCGGGATGCCCTGGATCCGCCGGAGTGTGGCCGGCCCCGGTTCCTCGGGGCTCCCACAGGTGCGCCCGGCGGAGTCGTGGTCCTCGCACTCCCTCTGGACTCCGGTCCGAGGCTGCCCGACCAGGTCACGGTCCAGGTCGTCGGCGAGGGTCCAGCTCGTCCACGGGCGGCCCCCGACGGTCAGCACGTCGGCGCAGGACGCGTGGCCCGTGACCGCCGCCCCCTCGGCACACCGGTCACCCGGGCCGAGCTGGGAACCCCAGACGAGGGCCACGAGCGTCAGTGCGACCCCGAGGGCCTTGGCTGCGGTCGTCGAGAAGATCCCCCTCATGGCGACAGCATCGGGCGCGGGGTGCAGCCCACGGCGAGACCCGGGGCATCCGTGACGAACTCGTGACGTCTCCGTCCGCGCCCGTTCAGGCCGGAGCGCGCGGTCCGAGCTCGGCGACCAGGTATCCCTGGGGCTGCTGCTCGTCGGGATCTGCGGGCCTCTCCGCCCAGAAGACGACCCGGAACCCGGCGTCGGTGAAGCGGCTCTCGACCTCGTGGCGGGACATCCAGTAGATGTCGAACCCGATTCCCAGATCGAGTGAGCGACCTCCGCGGCGAAGAGCGTCGTCACCCATCTTGAAGGCCATGGCCACGTGGCCACCCGGCTTGAGCACGCGCGCGAGCTCACCGAAGGCAGCGCCCCTGTGCTCCGGCGGGAGGTACATGAGCGAGTACCACGCCACCACGCCGTCCAGGCTGGTGTCCTCGAACGGGAGTGCGCGCAGGTCGGCCACCTGGAAGGGGAAGCCCGGATAGTCCCGCTGCGCGACCCGGATCATCTCCGGTGACAGGTCGACTCCGCGCGGCGACAGTCCCCGCGTCGAGAGGTACGGCGCCAGGCGGCCGGTGCCGCAGCCGATGTCGCCGACGTCGGTGCCCGTGCCGCCCTCGCGCACCAGGTCGGCGAACAGTCCGAGGACCGCTCGTTCGATCGGCATCTGGTCCAGGATGTTCGCCAGGCGGTCGACGTACACGGCTGCCAGCACGTCGTGGGCCTCGCGCAGCTCCTCGGTCCTCGGGTCCACGGCGGCACCATACCCAGCCCGCGTCGGCCGTGTGTTGCGATCGGAGGACCCTGCCGGCAGGAGAGGGTGGGGACCGTGGACAAGCACCCTTTCGACGAGAAGCTGGCTCAGTGGCAGGCATGGTGTCAGGCGCCGTGGGGACGCCTCCGGTTCGCGGTCGTGCGCGAGACGCTGCGTCGCCAGGCCGAGGCGATGGGTGCGGCCCGCGGTGGACTGCGGGTGCTCGACGTCGGTGGCGGTGACGGCCGCGACGCCGTGGCGCTCGCCGAGGCCGGACACCAGGTCACGCTGCTCGACCCGGCGCCGTCGTGGTTGGTCGAGGCCCGGCGTAGGGCCGAGGAGGCCGGGGTCTCCGACCGACTCCGCACGGTCGAGGGGTCGATCGACGACCTGGCGCGAGGAGGGGCCGACTACGACCTGGTCCTGTGCCACTTCGTCCTGCACTACCGTCCGGCGGACGCCGGCGACGTGGACCGCCTTGCCGCTGTGGTCCGGCCGGGCGGCCGGCTCTCGGTGATGGCTCCCAACGCGGCCGCCCGGGTGATCATGCGGCTGACACGGGAAGGCCCCGAGGCTGCTCTGGCCGAGCTGGAGTCGGATGCGTTCGACTCGGCGACCTTCGCCACCGCCGGGCGGAAGGTGAGTGCCGAGGAGGTCGAGACGGCGATGTCCGACGCGGGGTTGGTGGTGCTAGGCCGTTACGCGGCCCGGGTCGCCAACGACTTCGTCACCGACGACACGCTCAAGGACGACCCCGACTACTACTCGGCGCTGGAGAGGCTCGAGCTGGCGCTGTGCGACCGGGAGCCGTTCGTGCGGCTCGGAGGGATGTGGCAGCTCGTCGCAGAGCGCCCCGGGTGAACCGGGTTAGGTTCGGTGCATGCAGTCGCTCCAGGACGCGGTGGCCGAAGCGGCGGACCGTGATCGGTTCTCCGGCGTGGTCCGGCTCGATCGCGCGGGGGCGACCGAGCTCTGCGCGGCCCACGGGTTCGCCGACCGCGCTCACGGGGTCCTCAACACCGAGGAGACCCTGTTCGCCACTGCGAGCGGGACCAAGGGCCTGACGGCACTGACGGTCATGAGCCTGGTCGAGCGCGGGACCCTCGAGCTCGGCACGACCGCCCGTTCGCTGCTCGGCGAGGACCTGCCCCTGATCGCCGACGACGTGACCGTCGAGCAGCTGCTGGCCCACCGGTCCGGGATCGGCGACTACTTCGACGAGGACGCCATCGACGACGTCGGCGACCACGTGCTGCCGGTGCCGGTGCACGAGCTCGCGACGACCGAGCAGTTCCTGCCGGTGCTGGACGGCCACGAGACCGTGTTCCGCGCCGGCGAGCGGTTCGCCTACAACAACGGCGGGTACGTCGTGCTCGCACTGCTGGCCGAACGGGCCAGCGGCGTGGACTTCCCGCAGCTGGTGCGCACGCTGGTCTGCGAGCCCGCGGGCATGGTCGACACCACGTTCCTGCGCTCCGACGAGCTGCCGGGTCGCGCCGCCCGCGGCTACCTCGCCGCCGACGGCCTGAGGACGAACGTGTTCCACCTGCCCGTGCTCGGCAGCGGCGACGGGGGCATCTACTCGACTGCTGCCGACTTCCGGGCCTTCTGGGACGCGCTCTTCTCCGGACGGATCGTTGCGCCGGAGCTGGTCGCCGAGATGGTGCGACCCCGCAGCGACTGGCCGGAGGAGTCCAAGCGCTACGGCCTCGGGTTCCACCTCCACGCGACGAACGACGGGGTCTGGCTGGAGGGGTTCGACGCGGGCGTGTCCTTCGCCAGCCTGCACCAGCCGTCGACATCGATCACCTACACCGTCATCTCGAACTGGTCGCGTGGTGCCTGGCCGATCGTCGGGCTGCTCGACGCCCGGCTCGGCACCTGAACGGCCGGCTACACGACCCGTGCCATCCCCATCATGTGGTTGGTCAGGTCCCGGACGCCGGGTAGGTGCCCCACCGCACGCACGATCCGCAGCGCGGCCTGGTGCAGATCCTCGTCGACCTCGCGCAGCTGCTCCAGGGCGAGGCCGTCCGGTCCCTCGATCGCGCAGACACTGACGTCGACGAGGCCGGCCTGCCGGAGCTCCTCCTCGAGCTCCTCTGCCGTGTGGAAGTGCGCGCCGGGAAAGCGCCCCCAGTCGGGCGGATCGCCGTGCTCCAGCAGCGAGACCCAGCCAGGGGGATAGGGATGTGGGACGCCCTCAGCCCGGGTCAGGACGGCATGGCGTGCGAAACGAGGGATGGCCGCCGCAAGGACCCAGCCCTCAGGGCGCACCACACGCCGTGCCTCGCCCAGGGCCAGCAGCCGGTCCTCCCGCGTCGCCAAGTGGTACAGCGGCCCGAACAGGAGCGCCGCATCGAAGGAGTCGTCCTCGAGCTGCAGGTCCCGGGCGTCTCCGACGACAGCCTCGAACGTCCCGTGACGGAGCGCCTCTTGCACCTGCGCCGGCACCGGGTCGATCAACACGACCTCATGGCCCAGCGCCGCCAGGGCCGCGGCGTGCACTCCGGTCGCCCCGCCGACGTCGAGGATCCGCGACCCCGTCGGGACGTGAGCAGCGATCAGCTCCTGGACCCGCTCGAACTCCAGGCGACCCTGGGCAGAGCGCGCTGTGAGGCGGTCCGCCTCGACGAAGTGGTGCGCGTAGTAGGCCTGGATGCGAGCGCCCAGGTTCGCCTGGTCCATGCCGGGCACAGTAGCCGGGCGAGTGGGAGGGTGTGCGGCATGACGCCGATCGACATGAGTCGCGCACTGGTCTTCGGACGGACCGCCGAGACCTATTCCAGGTCGCGCCCGACGTACCCCGCCGAGGCCGTCGCCTGGCTGGTTCCCGGCGCTGCCGGGCGAGTGGCCGACGTCGGGGCCGGCACGGGGCAGCTGACCGGGTCGCTGCTCGAGCGAGGTCTGGCGGTCGACGCCGTGGAGCCGGACCCGGCCATGCTCGACGTGCTGCGTCGCCTCCACCCCGGAGCCACCGCGCACTGCGCACCGTCCCATCGACTCCCGGTGGTGGACCACAGCCTGGACGCGGTGCTCGTGGCCGACGCGTGGCACTGGTTCCCGTTCGACGAGACGGTCGCCGAGGTACGTCGAGTGCTCAGGCCCGGCGGGAGTCTCGGGCTCGTCTGGAACAAGGTCACACCGCGCCGGCGCTGGGAGCTCGAGCTGGCGGGGATCGACCCGGACCTGAAGGGCACCGGCGACGACCGTCCCGTCGACCTACCCTTCCCCGCTGATGAGGCGCAGATCGCCTCGTTCCCCCACGTGTGGCGCGTGACCCCGCAGCAGTACAGGGACTGCCTGTCCACGAACTCCGCCGTCATCCTGATGACTGACGAGGAACGCAGTCACCGGCTCGACAGCGCCGAGGCGCTGCTCGCGGACGTCTGCCGCCGCGAAGGCACCGCGACGGTGGACCTGCAGCAAGAGGCCTTCTGCATTCGCTGGACCCCCGGATCTCCCGGGTCCTGAGGTCAGAGCACCCGTTCCGCCGTCATCGCCCGCGCGACACAGCTCAGAGCGCGCGGACCTCGAGGATGAGCTCGGAAGGCTCCTGCTCGTCGTTCCCCCAGACCGTCAGGAGCACGTTGCCCGGATCGACGCCGGCTGCTTCGTACTCGCGGTTGTAGACGTCGCGGATCGACAGCATCCCCTCAGTTTCGAGGGTGAACTGACCAAGCTGATGCAGGTCGTCGCGTGCTGTCTCAAGAGCGAAGCCTGCGAGTGTCGGCGCATCGTCGACACTCACCACGCCGATCGCGACGCAGTCCGTCGTCGAGGCGCAAGCCATACCGTTGAAGGTTGAGGGAGGCGTGAAATGCTCCCGGCCCACGACAAGGAGCACCGAGTTGGGCGGTTCGATCAGCGGGGCCACTCGCGAATCCTTGCACCATGTGCCGCCCACTGCGGCTGACGCCACCAATCGCTCATCACCGGGACCGAGCGGATCCCGTCATGACAGTGCGTCCTACGACGTGTACTGCTTGCTCCCGTCACGGTAAGTCCAGGGGACGTACCGGATCAGCCGAGCGGCCTGACGTCCAAGGTCAGGACTGTCGCCTCGTCTCGGCTGTCTCCGAGCTGGTTGACCGTCACGGCGTAGCCGTTGACCTCGCCGGTGGCGCTGCACAGGGCCACCCGGGCGAACCTGTTCGGACGCGGCTGGCAGTCACCGTGTGGTTGCAGCGCCCAGCCGGACGCGGTCATGAGGCCTTCGAAGGCGGTCCGGTCGATTCGGGACGGGAGGTTCCAGCTCTTGAAGAGGCTGGGGCACGGGCTCCCGCCCAGGCAAAGGAGTCTCCTGGGCGTCGCACGCTCTTCGAGCGGGGCGGCGTCCGGCGGTGCTCGGAACTGTTCGGCCACGGATCGGACGCCGGAGGAGCCGAGCGGAACACAGGCGGCGACCAGGACGCCGAGCACGATAAATGCCACGAGGGTGAGCCAACGTCCCATACCGCCATCCCCTGGGTCCGTGAAAGTCGTCGCCGAGCGTAGACCGGGAGTTCGTGCGGTAGCGGACGAAGTTCCCGAATTGCTCCACGCGCCACACGCGAGGGCAAGGGCGAGGGTCCGAGGGCGCTCTCGAGCTAGTCAGACACCTCATCCCGGCACTCTTGGAGCGAACTGCTTGATACTTCCCAAGCGCGGAATGCGGCAATGGCGTGCGCCTGGCGGCGCCCGGCTCGCGGCTGGTCGGAAACTACGCCCCGACAGCGGCATGATCCGTTCACCGGCCATTGCCGGTGCTGCTGGTCAATCCCCCGTAGGCATGTGCTGCAGAACGACCCTGGCGTAGTCGGCTGCCAGCGTTATCTCGCTGACGGCGACATATGCATCGCTAGGGTGCGGCGCAGCTGACTCAGAACCCGCCAGCCAGGCCCACACTGAATCAGGCAAGGCTCCAACAGCCTCTACGAGTTGGCGGAGCGAGTCCGGGTTCGCTGTCTCGATCGCCAGGCCAAGGTCATAGTCGTCGCCGATCGCCCAGCCTCCGAAGCCCGCGAGAAGGGAGTTGACCGCCGCGTCGTGTTCATCCTCAGCCATGCTCACCTCCCAACAACGCGAGGCCATAGTTCCACGCATATCGACCCGAACCGATGTTCAGTCTCGACATCAGCACGATTCGATCCGTCCTCAACTCGGCAGAACCGCGCGATCAGCGGCATGAGCGTGCACATCCAGTTCGACCAGGGTTGCGCTGCGGTCAGTCTTGAGTCCTGCGAGCGCCGCGTCGGAGAACGCACCAGCGCGACCCGGAACGGTCCCGCCTCAGCGCGCGGCCACTACTGCCTCCCCATCCCGCCAGGTCGCCACCAGCGTCTCGCCGCCGTGGAACACCTCGTCCAGTGCCTGCACCAGTCGGAGACTACCCACGGCTGAGGCGGCGTCCACTCGACGGTGAATCCGGACAGTCGGCTCACGGCGGGCAATGAGGTCGTCACCGTCGTAGAGGTCCAGGGTCGCTTGCTTCTGCTGACCCGACAATGCCCGGGCGAAGCACGCCACCGCCACCGGGTCGTTGATGGCTTCATAGATCCACCGTTTGCCCAGGACCGAGTGGTCCATGGTCCCGATCAGGTGTGCCTCCGCGCCGTCGAGTGCAGCGCCGCGATAGGTCATCGGCACGTGGAAGAGGCTCGATCCCCGGCTGACGATCAACGCCTCCACACCGACGGCGCCCTCAGGGTCATCGAACCGATAGCTCCCGATCACCTCGACCTCACCCACACCACCCCACGACTGCCGGTCGAGCCAACATGCGACGAGCTCAGTCTTGGTGGGTGTCACCGTTGCACGATGCAGGATCGCCATTGCCACAACCTAGATCACGAGCCAGGTCCGCGCGGATCGCGGCAATTCAGGACATCGAACTACTGCTTTCGCCTCATCTTGTTCCAGCGGATTGCCGAGACAACAGCCAGCACGGCGAACCCTGCTGCTAGTAGCCAGTCGACGGCCGAACCACGGCTCAATGCCAGAAGGGTCTGACTCACAGTTAGAGCGGACCAGAGGAGAGCCATGACCGCATAGAAGCGAGACGACTGGCTCAATGGCATGACGGGAGTCTAGGGACTCACGGTGCGCTCGTCGGCTGGAGTGCACTCGCTGCGGCAAGAGCGTGCGTTGCGGTTCTGTCACTTCGCTCTCAGGCGGGCCCGGGACGTAGTAGTACTCAGGACATGGCTGTGGGGTGGCGACGGTCAACGACCGTCACCGTGCTGGTGTTCGGGGTGGCAGCCATGCCCCTTGCAGGGTGCAGCGACGCGTCGCGACGAGCGAGCGCTCCACCCTCGCATCCGGCGCCCACAGGCTTTGCCAGCTGCAACGACCTTGCCCCTCAACGTGCCGACGGCTTCGTGGTCATCGGCTCGGACTGGTCCGGTGAGCAACACGCTTACGGGGAGGAGGCGACGGTGTTTGCCTGCGTCTACCCGCCCGCGGGAGGCGTTGTCAGGCTGGTGGTGTCGGGACAGGCAATCCACGTCCACCCACTGCGCGAGCGGGTCAGCGCCTTTCCGAGTGGCGTAGTCCCCTTCCGCGTGCGGGTCGACCCTGGTGGCTCCGGGGACATCGACGTGCGACAAGACATGACCAGGGGCAGCTACTCGGCCGCTTCTGGTCCGACAATCGAGTCCGGGGACGACGGCTGGCGCTTCATCTGGGATGACAGCCACTAGCCCGCACATCGGCTGATCCGAGCGGATCCAGTCATGTCCGGACGCCTTGCCGGCCTTTCGCTGATGGAACCAGCCGGTCGCGCCTAGGGTCCAACCATTCACCTGGAGGTGCACCGATGGAGGTCAGCGATGCAACGACTCGTCCTGCTGAGCATCAGCGTTGCGCTGGTCGTGCCCCTTGCCTCGTGTGCGGGAGGTGAAGGTGTTGCCTCGGCGCCCGCGCAGCCCGTCAACGCTCAGGGCGTCGGCGACGACGAGACCGAAGTTCGCGGAAACCCAACAGCAGGTCACACCGGCCCTCTTCCGGCCGGGGGTGCTGCCTCTTGTGTCGAGTCATACGCACCCAAGACCCTCGCCGGCCGGGCGTTCGCTTTTGACGGAGTGGTGCTGGACATCGGTGCCTCCGTCTCCGACCGAGGCGACGACGCCGACATGAAGCTGCCGGGAGTGACGTTCGAGGTGCGCGAATGGTTCTCCGGCGGCCGGGGCGACACCGTCGCAGTGGACATGCAGCCGCCCACCACAGGGTCGAACAGCGCGGAAGACCCCGGGGATGCCTACGGCATCGGTTCACGCCTCCTCGTGAGTGGTGAGGCACGGTGGGGCGGCTCACCACTGAATTCGCCCATCGCTTGGGGCTGCGGGTTCAGTCGCTACTACGACCCTCAATCGGCGACGGCTTGGCGCGACGCCTTTGCCCGAAGAGCGCCAGCCAAATCGGACGCGGCACACGGGCATGTGTCCTCCTCGCGGCAGTAGCGTGCGTCAGCGAGCACGCGCATTGCGGCACAGGAAGACGTCGAGCGGGCATGACCTCGCGCCATGAGGTCGGTGGACAAGTATCCGGCGGAGCGGCCCGCCGCGCCCGATGGAGCTTGGCGTGGACGCTACGCCGAACTGGCCGCCCAGCTGCAGCAGGCTCTGGGATCCACATGGCTCGTGGAGCACGTCGGCTCGACCTCAACATCGTCACCGCCGAGCAGCGGCCGGAGGCCCATGTGCGACTGTTCGCGGACTGGTTGCGTGCGCACCGTGTCGACCGGGACAGGTACGCCGCCTTGAAGATGAACCTGGTGGCCCGGGGTGGTGGGGCACCGACAACACGAGCGCCAAGGCAGTGTTCGTCCTCGAGATCGTGAAAGAGCCCGACGGGCACATGGGCTACCTAGCCTGTCGAACCTCAGCTCACATCGGTGCGCGATCCGCGGACAGCGGCACATCCGTGAATCGCTGGTTTCTTGCATCGCCCAGGATCAGACTGGCTCCATGACTCCTGGAGCCGCGGCAGCTGTGCTGGCCTTTGGCTCGCTGCTGTTGGCGCTCATGGCTCTCACGGCAGCTGGAGAGCGCCGGAGAGGCGGGGGCGTCGTTGTCGCAGCGCTGGCGGGGTTGTGCTTCCCGTTCACATGGACGGTCTGGTACCTGAGAGACGAGCATCCCTACCGGGACCCGCACCGCGCTTGAGATCGCATCGTGACGGACCGCCACCCTTTGGCCGCCATCCCAAGCGCTCGCCGACGCGAGTGCTTGCCTCAACCGCGCCGTGACGCGCTGACACCAACCACGCGCGGCAGCTCAGCAGGCGAGGCGGCGGCATGAAGCCCCGTTCCTCCGGGAGGCCTGACGGTGACGTCGTCGCGCACGTCGAAGGTCCAACCACCGGGGCTCAGTACGGCAGTCACGTGGCCCGAGACATCCCCGAGGAGGCCGCAGTACGGCAAGAGAAGGACGCGGTCGGAGTCGCTCCAAGCGAGGGTCTTGGCACTTCGCACGAAGCCCTTGGATGTGCAGAACGCAACTGCTTCATCACTGACAGCGATCACTTCGCCGGTGGCGCGATCGGCGATCTCGAGCCGGACCCGGCCCCAGCCGTCATCGGCGGTCAGTCGGTAGACCGCGCGGGCGCGGTGTCGCCGGTCGGGGCTGGCCTTCCATGCGCTGTGCCAGTGGTACGTGAAGTCTTGTTCCAGAACGTGCTTGTAGCAGCTCTGGAACTGGGCGGGGTCCCAGTCGCGGTAGCTGGCCAACTGCCGCACGGCCGTGTGCACCACCTCCAGCACCAACCGTGCCCGGTCCCGGGCGTTGAGCCTCCCCACCGACGAGGACGCGTGAATCGCGCCCATCTCGCCCGGAAGGTCGGAGGGCTTCTCGGGCCATACGACGACGTGGATCTCATCCGGGCCCTGGTTCGGGTCACGGCCGCCGTGCTGGTCCTCGGGAAACCAGGCCGTCAACCTGAGCACGGACTTGTAGCCCTGAACGTCCAGCTTGTCGAGGCCCTCGGCGTACAGCTCGCACACCGGTCGACTCGCTCGGAGAAACGCATCCTTGACGGGCGTGCTCTCCGGCCAGCTCATGAACCGGTCAGGGGAACCCGTCGAGGGATACACCTCGACGTAGGTGAACCGAGACATGCCCGAATCCTCACATGTGTCAGCGCGTCGTCTTGATCAAGCAGTTGGCCTTCCCCAAGCACAGTCGATGCTGTCGCAGCGGCCCCTACCGCTTGACCCGCGGGATTGCCTCGGAGACGCAGCTTGGGTTCCCGTTCCCCGTGCAGCAGGCCGACGGCTGGCGGATCCTCAGCGGCGCGCCTCTCCGGGACCATCGATTCACGGTTGGTCCTTGTTCAGCTCCTCGGCGAGCATCACGATGATGCCGGAGGGGCCGCGGACATAGGTGAGCTTGTAGATGTCCTCGTATGTCGCCACGCCCCGCAGTGGGTGGCAGCCGTGCCTCGCAGCGATCTGGAGGGCCTCGTCGATGTCGTCGACCGAGAAGGCGACGCGGTGCATACCGATCTCGTTGGGCCGGGTGGGCTCCGTCTCGATCGCGTCGGGGTGGATGTACTCGAAGAGCTCGAGGCGACCGTTGCCGTCTGGTGTCTGGAGCATGGCGATGTTCGCGTGGTTGCCGTCGAGGCCGACGGCGGTGTCGGTCCACTCTCCGCCGACCGTGTCCCGGCCGAGGACGGTCAGCCCCAGGTCGGTGAAGAAGGCGATCGTCGCTTCGAGGTCGCGGACGGCGATTCCGACGTTTTCGAGCTTGATCGGCATGCGCTGCAGGTTACCGAGTCGCGCCGAGCCGTTCAGGCCGACGCTTCCCCGAGTCCCGGAAGGAACCCAGAACGGGAACGCGGGCCGCGTGGAGCGCTGGACCGGTTCAGTCGCGCGTGCTCGGGGCCACCTCGCGCACCATCACGCAGTTGCCCAGGCCCTTGGGCCGGTCGTAGGTGAAGCCCTCGCGCTCGTACATCCTGCGGGTGCCGTTGTAGAGGAACGACGAGTTCTTCTTCCGGACCCCGCCGGTGTCGTGCGGGTAGCCCTCGACCAGGCCGCCGCCGGCCTGCGCGACCAGCTCGACGGCCCCGCGCAGGGCGATCGCCGCCAGGCCCTGACCGCGAAGGCCGCGCTCGACCAGGATGCAGGTGACCCGGTAGTCGGGCAGTCGCTCGGCAGTGGCGACGTACTCCTTGCGGTGATGGATGTCGGGCAGCTCCTCGGGTGATCCGTACTCCGCCCAGGCGACGGCCCGGTCGCCGTCGTAGACCAGCGCCGCGTGGGCGATCCCATCGGCCACCAGACGTTGCTTGAGCGCCCGGTTCCCCTCGGCGCTCTGGCCCTTCTCCGCGCAGTCGGGATGGAACTTCGTGCACCAGCAGCTGGCGAACATGCCCTTGTTCCGCTCGACGAGAGCGGCGAAGTCGTCGAACGTCTCCGGCGTGAGCGCCTTGATCGTGAAGTCGGACATGCCGGCAACGTACCCCGGATTGCGGACGTTCGGCGTCCGGTAGCTCGCCCTGCCAGGGCGCCGTACGCGCCGTCGCGGGCGAGGGGCTCGACCGGCGTGCCGAGCTGGACGACTCGACACGCCTCGAGGACCGCGACCTGGTCAGCGCCGGCGACCGTGGAGCGCCGGTGCGCGTTGGTCAGCTTGGTCCGGCCCGGGCACAGTGGTCGAGCGCCTGCTGCAGTGCTTGCCACCGGAGAACCGGTGACCGCGCGCCCCCGACGACGGTCTCCGGGCCGTCCGGCAGGGCCGCGACGGTGTCGGCCACCTTGGCCGCGTTGAGCGCCGCCCACAGGGCACGCAAGTTGCTCCACCTGGAAACCCGCGCCGACATCGACCCGATCACCCTGGGAAACGTCGACGACCACCCTGCGGTTCCGTGCGAGGCGAGCTGACCCTGCGCGGTGACTGTCTGATGCTGGGCGATGCCGTGGTGTTCTGGCCCGCCGGCACCTCGTGGGTCGCCGAGAGCCATTCGGTGGTGTTCTCGGGCGACTTCGACGGATCCGTGTCCGTCGGCTCCCACTTCGAGAGTGGCGGCGGCGTCTACTCCCTGACCGACGACTTCCTGCGCGGCATGGGTGCCGCCGGCGATGTCCTGCGCGACTGCGTCGAGGCGACGGGTGCACGGGACCTCGTGCTGGCCTACCCCTGACGCACCGCCCTGGTCCTCGTCCAACCGCACACGACGGCTCGCGTCCTGAAGCCCTTGATCACGCCCGCTTTTCGGCAGGATCGAGCCAACAGCGGCAGATCCCGAATGATCGAAAGTCGCTGGCTGTGAGGGGTGGACTGCTCGTTAGGCGGTCTCGCTGGTCGCGCTAGACCGCACCAATTGCGGCATGAGCGTGCGGTCGATCGGTCACTTCGAGCGCCACTCGGGTGATCGACGAGCGGGCCGACCTTAGTAGTGGACCGGGTTGGCGAAAGCCCGGAATGATTGCTCACCAACGGTGACCTGCGCGGGTTGCCATGGGCTGATCCATTCGCAGATCCACAGCGGCTCGAAGAACACGATGGGCGGAGTCTGGCCGTCGTCCAAGGTCACGGTGACTGGGCCGTGTCGAGCGTCACCGTAGATCACCCACCAACTGGGTCCAGTGCCGCGACCGGGGGCCCACTGCGCGCGCCCCCCGGTGCCGACAGGGGCCTCGGCAGGCGTCCACTCGTCGAGTCCGGGTACGTGGTCGCCCGACTCTTCAGCGTCATGCTGAGACGCGGTCACACAACGCCACCGGCCATCCGGTTGCCTCTGCCACCGCAGCCCGGACAGCGGCAACTGAACCGTCTCGATGCCAACTCCTGTCACGACTCGATCAAACCGCACCCTGCTTCGCAGCGCACTCACATCGGCAGGACCGCGCGGATCGCGGCATGTCCGGATCGATCAGTCGAAGGAAACAGCCATCCCCGTGATGGCGTAGGGACGAGCAGCGGGCGGGGCCGATCGGTAGCACATCCGCAGAAGAGAATCGGTTTCGGTGATGTGGTCGCCTCGATGGGGAACAACAGGCCAGTACAAGCATTGGAGGTCGGGATAGGACCCCACCGACCGCCCGTCCCTGCTCTCGGACGTCTTGTTCGCTGCGGCGAAGAGCGATTCGAGGAGCGCGTTGCCCGGCGTGACGAACTCGTGCACGTCTTACCACGTCGGACCACCGTTGTCCGACCACCGGTTGGCGACGTTCGCCGGCAGCGTCAGCACGCGATCACCGTCAGCGCCCGCCTGCCGCCGTGCCGCAGCAATCTCGTCGGTGTAGTCGACATCATTTCGCCTGTCCAGGAACTCAAGGCTCCCTGCAGCGAGCGCCAAAAACCCCGACGGCTGCCGCTAAGGCGAGAATCGGTCGAACACGCATCACTCGTACATCATCGGCCACAGTGCTGCGTCGGCGTGCATCGACAGAAGCGCACCATCTGCGGCACGAGCGTACGTTGAACGAAAGACGCCCTTTCGCGCGGTCGGAGCGCATACTGCGACTGTGCGGTGGCTGGTGAGGCTCGGCATCGGGCTCGCGACGGTGGCGGTCGTGATCGCACTGACGCTTGCCCCGCGCCCGGACCCGTCGGAGGCGACCGGCGTCGTGGACGGGCCGGTGGTGGCGTTGCCGTATCCAAACGGCATTCGCCCAATGGCGGACGTGTGGGGCGAGCTGACCCTGCGCGGTGACTGCCTGATGCTGGGCGATGGCGTGGTGTTCTGGCCTGCCGGGACCTCGTGGGACGCCGAGAGCCAGTCGGTGGTGTTTTCGGGCGATTTCGACGGGTCCGTGTCCGTCGGTTCGCACTTCGAGGGCGCCGGCGGGGTCTACTCCCTGACTGACGACTTCCTGCGCGGTCTGGGTGACTCCGGCGATGTCCTGCGTGACTGCGTCGCGGCGACGGGTGCACGGGACGTCAGGCTGGCCTACCCCTGACGCACCGCCCTGGTCCTTGTCCGACCGCCGTTTGGATCACCACGGCTCGCGTCCTGAAGACTCTTGTGACGCCCGATCATCGGCACGACCGCACACTCTGCGGCGTGAGCGGACGTCCAGGGGCGGCGAGAGCGGACGTCCAAGGGGCGGCGACAGACTCGTCCTGCCGTTCATCGATCATGAACCTCATGGAGGACCAGCAGGCGCCGCAGCCGGCCGAGGGTGAGGCGAAGGTCGTCACGCTCTGCGGCTCGACCAAGTTTGAGGCTGAGTTCGCGGAGGTCAACCAGCGGCTCACGATGGAAGGTTGCGTCGTGATCAGCGTCGGGATGTTTAGCCTCCCCGATCTGCCGGACTACGACTGGACAGCCGACAGCTCGGACCTGAAGGGGCGGCTCGGCGGCGTGCACTTCCAAAAGATTCGCATGGCTGACGAGGTGTACATCGTGGATCCGGGCGGCTACGTAGGTGAGTCAACCCGACGGGAAATTGCCTACGCGGAGTCGCTCGGCAAGCCGGTTCGGTATCTGAGTCGCGAGCGCGCGGCTCGAACGGGAGACGGCCCCCGAGAGTGAGTCCGACCGGGCGGTCCGCTCATCGGATGAGTGCAGGCGCTCGCAGCCGATGAGTCGCTTGCCTGTGTACCACTTCACACGCTGCGAGACTCGCGGCATGCCATCTGTGCGCGTTGCCCGGATCGCCTGGCTTCATGTCATCCTGCTGAGCTGAGTGGTTGCGCAACCCCGGACGGGGCAGCTCACGGGCCTTTGGCTGGCCGACATCAGACATCTGCCACGTCACCTCTCCAGAACAGGGCACCTGGACCGTCACCCTGCGAGCCGCGCGGGTCGCTCCTCAGGGAGCCGAAGTGTGGTTCAACGCGGACCAGGAGAAGACCCCCATCATCGCCCCGCTGATGAGTGTCGAGCAGTCGTTCGACGGACGAACGGTCACCATGGAAGTAGCCGCCACGCCCGGTCCTGGTCGGCGCATAGTGGGGTACATCTGGGAGTTCGTGGACGGCGCCATCACCCGCGGGTCAGACCTGCGAACCGTGCAGCACACCTACACCGAGCCTGGCGAGTACCTGGTTTCCGTGGCAGTAAAGGACGACAAGGGCTGCTGGGGTGTCGGGCACGGGTCGACGACCGTTGTCGTCGAGTGACCCGCCACTGACACCGGCTCCCATCGCCGACGAGTCGCTCGCGGAGCTGGCCCAGGTGTAGCGGTGTTGCCGGGAGGACGTTCCCGCCTTGGCTAGCGTCCGGTCCCTGCGAGGTCCACGGCCCGCAGGATCCCGAGCATGGCGGCGAACGCGCCGCCTACGACGAGCAGCACCCCGCCGAGCAGGGCCGTTACGGTCGCCGGTGTGCTCGTCGAGTCGCGCCCGGGCAGCGCGAGCAGCACCGACACCGCCGTACCGGCGGCGACGCCGACCAGGGCGATCCTTGCGGTGCGACCCGGCGGCCGCCAGCCGTCCTCGCCGGGCACCGCCTGGTCACTGCCGCGCAACACGACCCAGGCCGCGACCACGGACCAGAAGCCGACCACGCAGAACGCCGCGAGCGCGTCGCCTGCGCGGTGCCACCCGGCCGACATGGTCGCGACCGCGACGAGCGCGCCGACGGTTGCCCCGCTGACGGCGGCGGCCCGGCGCAGCGCGACCGGAGCCACGAGGACGAGCGCCGCGGCCGCGCTGAACGCGGCGGTGGCATGCCCGGACGGCAGGCTGTTCAGCGTCTCCGGGGCGGCCTCGCGCAGGCCGAGGTCGGGACGCGAGAACAGGTAGTTCTTGAGCAGCCAGGTGCTTACGTTGGCTGCGGCCAGCAGACCGATCGAGACGACGGCCGCGCGACCGGCCAGCCGGAGCAGCGCGATCACCACGACGGCCGCCGTCGCCACCGCGAGCGAGCCCACCGACACCACGTCGAGGACCGCCTGCACGCTGTCGGAGACGGCCGAGCGAGTGCTCAGCGCGCCGCGCAGCGCCGCGTCGCTGACCAGCCGGCCAGGAACGGTGCGCACGGTCAGCACGTAGGCGGCGGCGAGCGCAATCAGGTAGGCGGCGCCGAGCCCGCCGAGCACCAGTCGGGGGCGGATCCGGTCGGGCACGTGCCCGGTGGGCAGCAGCTGCGTGGTCACGGAACCCGTATACCCCTCGGGGGCCGCGCGCTCACCTACCGTCTCACCAGACGCGTGGTTGGCTCCGCCACATGCGCTACGCCATCACCGGCGTGGCCGACGGAATCGGCACGGGTGGTCATCGGGGTGGATCCGCACACGAACGGTCGGTGACCATCGAGGTGATGACCGCCGACTAGACAGTCCTGGGTGGCGCCAGGTACGGCACCGACGTCGAGGGGTTCGCCGCGATGAGGCGCCATTTCAGCCAGCTCCCGGACCGCATCTGGGCCATCGAGGGCTGCAACGGCATCGGCCGTCACGTCGCCCTGCGCCGCTTTGATGTCAGGGGAGCACGTGGTCGACGTACCGCCCAAGCTCTCGGCGCGAGCACGGGTCTTCTCGACCGGGCAGGGCCGCAAGAGCGACGCCACCGACGCCCACTCCGTCGCCCTGGGAACTGGTCGCCGCCACCGGCGCCAGCCTCATGGCGCTGCATGGCGTCGGCCCCTCGCGGGCGGCCGGCTGCTGGTCGAGGTCGGCGACAGCAAGCGATTCCCGACCGCGACCACTTCGCGTCCTGGAACGGCCCAATGACGGCTCATCGGGGTAAGCCACTTCCCGGACCCGCCACCAGCCAGCTGAGACACCACTTCGCAGGGCTCGTTGACACAGAGGGGAGTCAACAGAGTGCGTTCGCGCCTAGTGTGCCGCCATGGTCGCCCAGATTTCGATCTCAGTCGCGGCACTTGTGCGCGACGGTCTCGTGCTCCTGATGCATCGCCATCCATCGCGTCGGGTGTATCCCGACTGCTGGGATCTCGTCGGCGGACACGTCGAGTCGGGCGAGTTGCCTCACCAGGCCGTCAGTCGGGAATGCTTCGAAGAACTCGGTGTCCACGTCCACGACCCCCTGCCCATCCCGATGACGGTCAGCGACCCCACCCTCGACATGCACGCGTTCCTCGTCACGCGCTGGGAAGGGGAACCTGTCAACGCCGCACCCGAGGAGCACGACGATCTTCGCTGGTTCCGGCCCAGCGATCTCGCAGACTTGAAGATGGCCAACCCGGCCGGCCTGTCGAGCATCCTGAGCGCCGTCCGGGTCGCAGCCGATTAGCCGCTACGAACCGTCCGCTCATCCGCTATGACGGCTCGGAACGCGGCTGGGCGCGTTTCGCGGCTTATGCTCCGGCTGTGAAGGGCTGGAGCGGTCGTCAAGCCATTGCGGCAGGAGCGGTGGTGGCGAGCCTTCTGTTGGTGGCAGGCGTCTCGGTCTGGCAGTGGTGGCCTGCCAAGGTTGCACCAGAACTGACACCACAGATGGTCAAGGCGATCGGTCACTCGCAGCAGACCGTCACGTTGGTGGGCGGGGGATCACGCGAGGACGCACACACGCTCTGGGAGCGCTATCACGACCGCGGCCCCAACGGGCATCCGCCAGAGTCACCGCGACTTCTCGGCATCTCGCTCGCAAAGGTGGAGACCGATAGCGCGCCTGGTAGCGGCACCTACTGGGTCGTCTATTTCGACAGGGTCTGGAACCAAGCCTTCGGTCCCGACGCCAGTGCGAGCGGCTTTGGCCGCGAAGTCACCCTCGTGGACCCGGGATCACTGCGCGGACTCGGCGCCACGTTGTTCTGACCGAGCAAATGTGCGGCAGCGACGTCGTTTGGACAGCGGCCAGGATCGCACTATCCGCGGCAGCTCCGGTCGCCTCGGCGCCGGGCATTGCGGGACGTCATACGGGGTGGCTTGCCCAGCGACCGGAATGTCTGACCTTGCCTGGGACGTCATCCCAGGTGGCGGCCAGGTCGACTGGAACGTATGACGTCCCGCCGGAGGCGTGCCCTCACATCGCCAGATTGGTGCGCATTCGCGGCAGCAGCGAACGTGGCCCGTACGGTGCCCCCGACACGCTCCGGGACATGGGGCCGCGATGATCTGCGCGCGAGCCCGGGACGCTGTCCAGGGCACGGTGATCCCGGCCCCGCTGTGCCGCGCGATCGCCTCGCAGCCGGACGCCACCTGGTGCCGGATGCTGACCGACCCGGCCGGACGGATGATCGAGCTGGACCACCGCCGACCCTGGCCGGAGGGGCAGACCAGCACCAGCGAGGTGTGGCCGGCGTGCAAGACCGGGCACACCGCCAAGCATGCCCCGGGGTTCGGGATCGAGCAGGACGAGACCGGGTCGTTCCTGTTCGTCACCGGCGCCGGGTTCCGGCACCCGATCACCCCGACCACGCACCCGGCCAGCGAGGAGTGGCCCGAGCTGCCGGAGATTCAGTGCACCGGGACTGAACTTCTCCAGGCACCCGGTTCGAGGACCTCACGGTCTGACTGGGGGTGTCCCGGCTTCCGACTGGTCCAGCCCCGGCGCTGAACGCACCGTCAGGCCGATGGGCGGGCGAGGGGGCCGGTCATCGATAGGTTGTGGGAATGCTCGAGCTGGTCCTCCCCGACGTCGCTCGACACTCGGCCTGGCTTGCGTCCCACAGGGAGTGGGGACCTGGCTTGCACGAGGACGGGTTCGGCCTCGGCCCGGACGATGACGTCGAGAGTGCTGAGGGATTCTCCGCCTGGGTGAGTCGCATCGGGTCACTGCCTGCCGCGCGGATGTGGTGGATCGTGGACGGCGATGCCGTGCTGGGAGGCATGGCCCTGCGCACGGCGACCGACGACACGATTCTGCGACTGGGGCACGTGGGGTACGGCATCCGTCCGTCGGCCCGTGGACGCGGGGCCGCGACCTGGGCGCTGGGTGAGCTCCTGCCCCGCGCGCGGGCGGTCGGGTTGAGCCGCCTCCTGCTGGTGTGCCGTGATGACAACGTGGGCTCGATCAAGACCATCGAGCGGCACGCTGGGGCCCTCGAGAAGGTCGTCGACGAAGACCACGGGCTGGTGAGGCGCTACTGGATCGATCTCTGACCAAGGGCTCGGACGGGCGTGACCTGCAGCGGTCAACCCAGACCAAGTGCTTGGGCGATCATCCGGTGCCCCTGTGCCTCGAACGGCTCGTCACCGAACTGGTAGGCCCACACGGCCGTGGCGATCGCCTCGCGCAGCAGGGTGCGCTGCCAGGCCGCGGTCTCACGCGGGTCACCGCCGTACCCGGCCAGGAATGCCTCCTCGAGGTCCGGGCGGCCCTGCCACTCCTGACGGGCCAGTCGGGCCAGGTCTGTCAACGCCGGCCTGAGGTCGGCTCGACCGAGGTCGATCACGCTGACCCGGCCCTCGTGGACGAGCCAGTTGCGTGGCTGCCAGTCACCATGGGTCGGCACGAGCTCCGCGGGCTCGTGGTCGTGCGTGGCGATGGCGTCCCGGAGCCGGGTCTCGGTGACGGCGTCGATGCGGTGTTCGCTGTCCAGCCAGGCGAGCGCCTTGGCGTCCATGGTGGACTCGTAGTCCAGCGACACCGTGGACTCCTGGGCGTGGAAGCGGGCCAGCAGCTCGCCGGCCTGGCGGTACGTGTCGGGGTCGTCGGCCGCAGGGTGTTCCTTCACCAGGGTGCCCGGGAGGTAGCCGGTGGCCAGGATGTTCAGCTCGCGGTCGGCATGCAGCAGCCGCGCGGAGCGGCCGCTCTCCCGCCACGGGGTCGTCCACCGCTCGTGAGCCGTGATCTCTCGCCCGATGTGGTGGTTCGCCGGGCCGCCCGCCTTGATGATCGACCGGGTCCCGTCATGGCGCACGTGCAGGACCACGGTGTCGGTCAGGCCCCAGCTGAGGTCGGCGATGACCTCGACGGCGGGGAACCACCTGCGGACGACGTCGTCCTGGGCCGGCGACAGACGTGGTGAGGAGGGCATCGCGCCATCGTAGGGCGCAGGACGGTGGTTTCACCTCCGGCGGCGCGCCGCCTCGAGCCGCAGCGCGTCGAGCATCGAGGACCGGCCGGCGCGCATGAACTCGGGCCACTCCGCGGTGTCGAGGAACTGCTCGTAGAAGCCCGTCCCGGCCACCTTCTGGTAGGGCACCGGCTCGACCAGCACGGTGTCGGCCGCGGCCCGCAGCCGGGCGATGTTCTCCCGGGCGAGCTGAACCTGTTGGGACGTGCGCACCTGGGCCGCGGCACTCACGATGCTGAGCGGCCGGTGCTCCCACCCCGTGGCATCCTCGCCCTCGAAGTCGTGGGGGTAGAAGCCGTTCACCGCGATGGCGTGCTCGACCGCAGGCTCCAGGTCCAGGACCGGGTGGACGGGGAAGATGTCCACGATGCCGCCGTCGCACCAGGAGAGGCCGTCGAGGGTCACGGGCTGCACGAACAGGGGCAGTGAGACCGCCATCCGGATCGCGCGCGCGACCGGCAGGTCGGGGTAGGTCCGAGGGCCGAGGTAGTCCAGCCGGTTGTGCTCGACGTTCCAGATCGGCGCGTACGTCGGGACCGCGAGCTGCCCCAGCGTGAGGTCGCCGAGATGGCGTCGGTAGAACGACTCGATCTTGTCCCCGCGGAGGAGGCCCGCCCACCCGCGTCCGAGCGTGGGCACCAGGAGCGCGAGGTCGCGCCAGCCCGGGTCGACGTACTCGCGGGGCACCATCGAGGCCGTGAGCTCGGCGACCTCCTGTGGCGACATGCCGGCGCCCAGGGGGAAGCCGAACAGTGCGGCGCCCGAGCACACGGAGTAGACCGAGACGGCGGTGCCCGTCTCCTCGAGCGCGCGTGCGACGCCGACGACTGAGGCGAGCGCGCCGCTGCCGCCGGTGGTGACCACGGCGACCCTGCCGCCGAGCCCGGGGGGCATCGGGGCGGAGGGCTCGTCGAAGACCCGGGTGGGCGGTGGACGGAGGTCGATCGGCAGCGGCAGCAGTCCGCGGCGGAGGGTGCCGACGAACCGCAGGTCCCTGGTGGCCGAGGACGCGACGTCGCGCGCCCGGACCACGACGTCGAAGTACTGCCGCATCCGGAAGACGTCGAGTACGGCGTCGAGTGGGCTGGTGTCGCGGGCCCGGTTCGCGGACGTCATGTCGGATCGCCTCCTGCTCGGAGGCTCGCGTCAGGAGGGACCGACCGCCCAGAGGCGAAGGTCCACGCTCAGTCGCGCTTGGCGCAGAGCGGGCCGCCGTCGCCGAACGCCCGGTCTGCGAAGCGCTCGCCGATGAGGCGGTGGGTGGCGGCGTCCGGGTGGATCTGGTCGGGCAGCGGCAGCTCGGCGAAGTCCGCCCGGCCGTAGAGCTCGCGACCGTCGAGGTAGTGCAGGTGCGGGTCCTCGGGCGCTCGCGCGGCCGTGATGCGGGAGAGCTCGTCCCGGATGCGGTCGAGCGTCAGGCGGGTGCGGTCCGCGGGGTCGCCCGTGGCCAGGAAGGTCAGCCTCCCGGCGCCGAGACTGCTGAGGTCCGGCGCGGCCGGGCCGGGCGTGTGCTCGTGGATGGGGCACAGGATGGGGGAGACGACCAGCAGCGGCGTGGTGGGATGTCCCTCGCGGATGGTGTCGAGGAAGCCGTGGACGGCCGGGCCGAAGGCGCGCAGACGCATCAGGTCGGTGTTGACCAGGTTGATCCCGATCTTGACGCTGATCAGGTCCGCGGGGGTGTCCCGCATGGCTCGCGCTGTGAACGGGTCGAGCAGGGCGCTGCCGCCGAACCCCAGGTTGACCAGGTCCACGCCGCCCAGGCAGGCGGCCAGCGCGGGCCAGGTCGTGGAGGGGCTCTCGGCGTCGGAGCCGTGGCTGATCGAGCTGCCGTGGTGCAGCCACACCGTGCGGCCGTGTGCCGGTGCGTCCTCCAGCGGGGCGTCGGTGCGCAGGGCGACCAGCTCGGTGATCTCGTTGTGCGGCAACCAGATCTCGACGTCCTTCACGTGGGCGGACAGCGAGGTGAAGCGGAGCGTGCCGACCGGACCGGGCTGCGTGACCGCGGACCCGGTCGCCATGTCGAGGGTGCGGACATTGCCGCCGGACGCACTGGCCCGGGCGACGAGGCTGCCGTCGACACGCAGGTCGTACACGCCGTCGGGCCGAGGTGGGGCACCCGCGTAGGCCATCTTCGTGCGGAGCACATCAAGCTCGATGGCGGTGGCCCGCGTGCGCAGGACCAGGCGTACCCCCGAGGGCTGCGCCTCGGCCATGGCCAGCTGCTCGTCGGGGACCTGCCTGCGCGCCCGGGCCGGCAGCCGGTGCGGCAGCACGCCGTGCGCGGTGCGCTCCAGGTCCAGGGCGCCGCGCAGGAGATGCTCGGTGATGGGCGTGCTGGTCCAGCCGGTCATGCGCCCAGCCTGCCAACCGCGGGAGCGGCGTCGGCGACCGGGTCGCGGCGGACTAGGCCGGCGGCGTCTCCACCACGGCGATGTGGTTCCCGTCCGGGTCGCGCAGCATGAACAGCAGGGGAGCGCCCGGCGTGCGCATCGGCTCCGGGTCGAGGTCGATGCCGCCGATGGCGCTCAGGCGCTCGTGCTCGGCCAGGACGTCCGCAGTCTCCACGCCGATGCCGCCGCCGCCGGGCTCGCCACCCATGGGCGGGTTGAGGGCCAGCCGCGCCCGGGAGCCGGGCGGGGCCACCTCCAGCCAGCGCATCTCGTCGTGCTCCCCGAAGCGGGTGTCACTGCGCACCTCGAAGCCGAGCTTCTCGGTGTAGAAGGCAAGGGCCGCGTCCTGGTCGGCGACCGCGAACATGGCCACTCCGATGTTCGAGACGGTGGTGGGGCTGTGCTTGGTGTCGGTCATGACTGATGAGACCTGCCGACCGGTGAGAACTCATCGCTGTTCCCGCGGCCGGCCTGCGCCAGACTGACGGCATGCTGCCCGACAACGCGCCCCGGTTCCGCACGGGCACGGACCACGTCGAGTCGTGGTTCGTGCGCGCCAACGATCCCGGGCGACCGCGGGCGGTCTGGCTCAAGGCCACCGTGCTCACGAGGGCGGACGGGACGGCGGTGAGCCAGGCGTGGTTCAGCGCCTTCGACGGTGACCGGACCGCGGGCTTCCGGCACGACGTACCCCTCGGGGACTCCACCTTCGAGAGCACCGTGACCGACCTCGGGGTCCGGGTCGGGCCGCTGAGCCTGGACCTGGGCGCGTTCGACGGTACGTCGTCCGGGGCCCTGGAGTCCGACGCCGGCCGGGTGACCTGGGACCTGTCCTTCACCCGGGCGCCCGGGCCGTTGGGCGCTCCGATGTGCCTGCTGCCGTCACGACGCCTGGTGGACGCACGGTTCCCGAAGAACAAGCTGCTCTCGCCGTTCCCGGTCGCCGCGTTCCTGGGCGAGATGCTGTGGGACGACGAGCGGTGGGACCTCGACGGCTGGACCGGCATGCAGGGGCACAACTGGGGTGCGGCGCACAGCCCCGAGTACGCGTGGGGCCAGTGCGTGTTCCTCGACCAGCGGGGCACGCCGTACGCCGTCCTGGAGGCTGCGTCCGGCCGCATCGAGCTGGGCAGCCGACAGTCACCGCTGCTGTCGATGCTCGTCGTACGCCGCGGTGCCCGCGAGTACCGCTTCGACCGGGTCGCCGACCTGTGGCGCCAGCGGCCGACGCTGGACTTCCCGCGGTGGTCGCTCGGAATGAGGGGCCGCGACGGGGAGGCCACCCTCGAGATGGTCGGGTCGCCGAGCGCCATGGTGTGCCTGGGCTACCAGAACCCCGCCCGCTCGCTGAGCCACTGCCTCAACTCCAAGACCGCCGGGGTCCGGCTCCGGCTGGCCCCGAGGCAGGGGGAGCCGTTCGAGCTGCACAGCGGTCACGGGGGAGCGTTGGAGTTCCTCCGGCCCGACCCGATCCCCGAGGTCCAGCCCGTCGTCTGATGCCAACACAGCGTGTGAGCAATACTCGGTGTCGTGGCTCGCACCCGCTGTTACCGCAAGGGGGTCCTCACCGATGAGGACTTCCCGCTGGACGACGTCTCCGAGCACCTCGAGGACGAATCCGCGATGGTGTGGGTGGACCTCTGCGGCCCGGAGCTGGCCGAGCTCGAGCACGTGGCCGAGGAGCTCGGGCTGCACTCGCTGGCGGTGGAGGACGCCACCAGCGGGCGGCAGCGGCCGAAGTTCAACCGCTTCCAGGGCCACGACTTCCTCGCCGCCTACGCGGTCCACCTGGATGCCGCGTCCGGCGAGCTGGTGACCGGCGAGATCGCCGCCTTCATCACCCCCTCGGCGCTGGTCACGGTGCGGACCGACGACGCCTTCCCGATCGACGGGTTGCTTCGGCAGTGGGACGACAACGTCGACCTGACCCAGTTCGGCATCGGTGCCCTCGTGCACGGCCTCCTCGACTTCGTCGTCGATGGCCACTTCGACGCCGTGCAGTCCCTCGACGACGAGATCGAGAAGCTCGAGGACCTGCTCTTCGACGACCGGCCGCGCGAGAAGGACGTCCAGCGCCGCAGCTTCCAGCTGCGCAAGAGCCTGGTCCTGCTCCGCCGGGTCGTGCTGCCGATGCGGGAGGTCGTGAACACGATGATGCGCCGCGACGTCGGCCTGGTGCCGGTGGAGATGACCGCGTACTACCAGGACGTCTACGACCACGTGCTGCGGGTGGCGGAGTGGACCGAGGGCCTGCGAGACCTCGTCGCCACGATCGTCGAGACGAACCTGACCATCCAGGGCAACCGGCTCAACGTGATCACCAAGAAGGTCACCAGCTGGGCGGCGATCATCGCCGTGCCCACGGCGATCACCGGCTTCTACGGCCAGAACCTGCCCTACCCGGGCTTCGCGCGGATGTCGGGGTTCTACACCTCGACGTTGCTGATCGTGCTGCTCTCCGGTGGGCTGTACGTCGCGTTCAAGCGGTGGGACTGGCTCTGATCCTCAGGCGGGGGTCAGCAGGCAGTCGGCGAGCACCGGCGCGCCGTCGCGCTCGCCCCGGCCGGCGACGGTGGCCGAGACCACGATGGCGGCGTCCTCCCGCCAGGCGCGGACCCGGATCGTCTCGCCCGGGAACACCACGCCCGCGAAGCGTGCCGTGAACGCCGCCACCCGGCTGGCGTCGCCCTCGAGCAGGTCGTCGGTCACGGTGCGCAGCACGATGCCGTAGGAGCACAGCCCGTGCAGGATCGGTGCCGGGAAGCCGGCGGCCCGGGCGAACTCGGGGTCCGCGTGCAGCGGGTTGCGGTCACCGCACAGGCGGTAGAGCAGCGCCTGCTGCGGTGTCACGTCGTACGCCGTGTCGGCATCGGGTGAGCGGTCGGGCACCGCGACGGGCTCCGACGAGCCCCGGTCACCGCCCCAGCCGCCCTCGCCGCGGATGAAGATGGAGGAGCGGGTGGTCCACAGCTCCGCCCCGGTCTCGGAGGTCGCGACCCCCTCCTGCCAGATGACCGCCGCCCGGCCCTTGTCCCAGACGTCGCTGATCCGGGTGCGCAGCGTGGCTGTCCCCGTCGGCGGGAGCGGGCCGGAGACGGCGACCGACTGCGAGCCGTGCACGACCCGGGCGAGGTCGATGTCGCAGCCGGGCAGGTCCAGCGGCGGCGGGTTCGTCTCGTGGAACGTCGGTGCCACGATGCCGAACGAGGGGAGCACCTGGAGCGACGGACCGTCGACGGTGTAGCGCAGCGCGGCGGGGGAGATGTGGTCGCCGGGACGCGAGCCGGCCCCGATCGCGAGGTGGTAGAGCAGCACGTCGCTGCTGTCCCACGAGAACGTGCGGTCCGGCAGCTCGGCGCCGACGGCAAGGCCGGGATCGATCGGCATGTCAGTCCTTCGTGGTGGCGACGGGCTCGGCCACCGCGGCGGCGATGTCCTCGGCGGCCAGGTAGCCGAAGGTCAGGGCCGGACCGATCGTGGCGCCGGGGCCGGCGTACGTGCGGCCCATGACGGCAGCGGAGACGTTGCCGGCGGCATAGAGCCCGGGGATCACCGAGCCGTCCGGGCGCAGCACGCGGGCGCGCTCGTCGGTGACCAGGCCGCCCTTGGTGCCGAGGTCGCCGGGCACGATCTTCACGGCGTAGAACGGCGCCCGGTCGATCGCGTGCAGCGACGGGTTCGGCTTCACCGTGGGGTCGGAGTAGTACCTGTCGTAGGCGCTCTCGCCGCGGTGGAAGTCCTCGTCCACGCCGGTGCGGGCGAAGCCGTTGAACCGCTCGACGGTCTCGCGCAGCGCGTCGGCCGGCACATCGATCTCGGCCGCCAGCGCCTCGAGCGTGGCGGCCCTGCGCACCACACCGGACTTCATCCAGTGGCCGGGGAAGGCCTGGCGCGGCGAGAGTCCGGCGAACAGGTAGCGGTTGCGGTAGCGCTGGTCGATGACCATCCACGCCGGCACGTGCGGCACGCCGGTGGCCTCGCCCCGGTAGATCTCGTGCACGGCCTCGACGTACGGCAGCGCCTCGTTCATGAACCGCTGCCCGGCCGCGTTGACGATCATCGACCCGGGCAGGTTGCGCTCGGCCAGGCAGAACCACGGGCCGGACGGCAGCGGGATCGTCGGGCCCCACCAGGCGTCGTCGAGGAGGTCGGTGTCGGCGCCGGCCGCGATGCCCGCCAGCACCCCGCCGCCGGTGTTGAACTGCGACCCCGTCGTCCAGTCGACCGAGGTCGGCGCGGGCTGGTGCTTCTCGCGCATCTCGAGGTTCCTCTCGAAGCCGCCGCTGCCGAGGACCACGCCGCGACGGGCGCGGACGACGTGCTCGGTCCCGCCCGTCCCGCGCCGCACTCGTACGCCGACCACCCGGCCGTCCTCGATCACCAGGCCGGTCAGCTCGGTCTCGTAGTGCACCGGCACACCGGCGTCGATCAGCCCCTGCCGCAGCCCGATGGCCAGCGCGTTGCCCATCGCGTACATCCGGCGCTTGCGCAGGACGCTCACCGTCCGCCGGGCGAGCACCTTGAGCATCGTGACCGGGCCGCGGAGGGTGCGCAGGCCCAGGCTGATCCTGCGGAAGTCGGCCTGCGTGACGATCAGGTTCGCCGGCGCCTTGGTGTACGCCGGGTGGAGGCGGTCGAGCTCCTCGCCGAGGAACCGGGCGTCCATCGGGACCGGCTCGACGCTGCGCCCCGCGGCCCGGCCGCCGGGTGCCTCGGGGTGGTAGTCGGCGTACTGCGGGACCCACGCGAACCGGACAGGCGTCCGTTCCCTGAGGAAGTCCATGACCTCGGGGCCGCGGTCGATGAAGGTGTCGCGCCGGACCTTGGGGACCACGTCACCGACGATCGCGTCGAGGTAGTGCTTGGACGCGGCCAGGTCGCGGGGGAGGTCGTCGGCCTGGCCCGCTGCGCGCAGGGCGTAGTTGCCGGGGATCCAGACCCCGCCCCCGCTCCGCGCGGTGGAGCCCCCGAAGTAGGGGCTCTTCTCGAGCAGCACCGTGTCGAGGCCGTGGCAGGCGGCTGCGAGGGCGGCGGTCATCCCGGCGCCACCCGCACCGACGACGACGACGTCGACCTCGTCCGGGAGGGGTGCTTCGCGACCCGGTGGTCGAGCCTGTCGAGACTCCGTCATGGCGCAAAACTGTAACAGGTTCTAGCATGGTCGACATGCTCCCGCCCGACGTACGACGCGAGGTCGCCGACGCCCTGGAGGCCGCCGAACGTGACCAGCGCCCGATCCCTCCGCTGCGCGAGACCTGGCCGGGGCTCGACGTCGTCGACGCCTACGAGATCCAGCTGCTCAACATCCGCCGGCGCCTCGCGCACGGCGCGGAGGTCCGGGGCCACAAGGTCGGTCTCTCGTCGCGGGCGATGCAGGAGATGATGGGCGTCGACGAGCCGGACTACGGGCACCTGCTCTCGGACATGGTCCTCTCCGAGGACCGCCCCGTGAGTGCCGGCCACTACTGCTACCCGCGGGTCGAGGTCGAGGTCGGCTTCGTCCTGGGGGCCGCGCTGCCCGGCGTCGACTGCACCGAGAAGGACGTGCTCGTGGCCACCGAGGCGGTGGCGCCGGCGATCGAGCTCATCGACAGCCGGATCCGTGACTGGGACATCCGGATCGGCGACACCATCGCCGACAACGCGAGCTCGGCCGGCTTCGTGCTCGGCCCGGAGCGGGTCCGGCCCGCCGACATCGACCTGCGCGGGATCGAGGCGAGGTTGACCCGCAACGGCGAGCAGGTGGCCGCGGGACGCTCCGACGCCGTCCTCGGCAACCCGGTCACCGCGGTGGCCTGGCTCGCCCGCAAGGTCGCGGCGTACGGCGTCACCCTCGAGGCTGGCCACGTCGTCCTGCCCGGCAGCGTGCACCGCGCCGTCGACGTACGCCCCGGCGACGACTTCGAGGCGGTCCTCGACGGCCTCGGCACCCTCCGCGTGTCCTTCACCGACTGACACCCCTTCGGTGGTCGAGCTTGTCGAGACCACGGACGAAAGGAAGCACATGTCCAAGCTGACCGCGGCGATCGTCGGCCCCGGCAACATCGGCACCGACCTGATGTACAAGCTGCTCCGCTCCGACCTGATCGAGCCGCGCTGGATGATCGGCGTCGACCCCACCAGCGAGGGGCTCCGGCTGGCCGCCGACCGGGGGCTGGAGGCCAGCCACGAGGGCGTGGACTGGCTGCTGAAGCAGGACGAGCTGCCGGACCTCGTCTTCGAGGCGACCTCCGCCTACGTGCACCGCGAGTACGCCCCTCGCTACGAGGAGGCCGGCATCCGCGCCGTCGACCTCACGCCCGCGGCCGTGGGGCCGGCGGTGATCCCGCCGGTCAACGGTGAGCAGCACCTCGCCGCGCCGAACGTCAACATGATCACCTGCGGCGGCCAGGCCACGATCCCCATGGTGGCGGCGGTCTCGAAGGTGGCGACGGTGTCGTACGCCGAGATC
The DNA here is from genome assembly GCF_039531775.1 of Nocardioides koreensis. Taxonomy (NCBI): domain Bacteria; kingdom Bacillati; phylum Actinomycetota; class Actinomycetes; order Propionibacteriales; family Nocardioidaceae; genus Nocardioides; species Nocardioides koreensis. Next base: position 141,061 of record NZ_BAAAQR010000014.1, read on the forward strand.
GTGGCGTCGGTGTCGTCGGTCTCCGCGGGTCCCGGCACCCGCGCGAACATCGACGAGTTCACCCGGACCACCAGCCGCGGCGTCGAGCGGATCGGCGGCGCCGAGCGGGGCAAGGCGATCATCATCCTGAACCCCGCCGAGCCGCCGATGATCATGCGCGACACGATCTTCTGCGCGGTGCCCCCGGACGCCGACCGGGACGCGATCGTCCAGTCGGTCGTGGCGATGGAGCGGGCCGTCCAGGAGTACGTCACCGGCTACCGGCTTCTCCAGGAACCCCAGGTCGACGACCCGTCCCCGGCGACCCAGGGGCAGACCAAGGTCAGCATCTTCGTCGAGGTGGAGGGCGCCGGCGACCACCTGCCGCCGTACGCCGGCAACCTCGACATCATGACCGCCGCCGCCACCCGGGTGGGGGAGACGATCGCCCGATCCATGGCGGCCCGCTCGATGACCGGGAGGGCGCTGTGAACCACCTGACCCGCACCTGGAAGGACCAGCACGGGGGCGACCTCGACCTGCGCCTGACCGACACCTGCCTGCGCGACGGCTCGCACCACAAGCGGCACCAGTTCACCGCCCAGGAGGTGCACGACATCGTCGAGGCGCTGGACGCCTCCGGGGTGCCGGTCATCGAGGTCACCCACGGCGACGGCCTCGGTGGCTCGTCGTTCAACTACGGCTTCTCGCGCACCCCCGAGCAGGAGCTGATCCGGATCGCGGCGGAGACCGCGAAGCGGGCCCGCATCGCGTTCCTGATGCTGCCCGGGGTCGGCACCAAGGACGACATCCGGGCAGCGCAGGACAACGGGGGCGAGATCTGCCGGATCGCGACCCACTGCACCGAGGCCGACGTCTCGCAGCAGCACTTCGCGCTGGCGCGGGAGCTCGGGCTGGAGACCGTCGGCTTCCTGATGATGAGCCACACGCAGCCCCCGGAGGTGCTCGCGAGGCAGGCCCGCATCATGGTCGACGCCGGCTGCCAATGCGTCTACGTGGTCGACTCCGCCGGCGCGCTGATCATGGAGCAGACCGCCGACCGGGTCTCCGCGCTCGTCGCCGAGATCGGTCACGAGGCCACCGTCGGCTTCCACGGCCACGAGAACCTCGGCCTCGGCGTCGCCAACACCGTGATCGCGGCCCGTGCAGGAGCCACCCAGATCGACGGCTCGGTGCGCCGCTTCGGAGCCGGCGCCGGCAACACTCCGCTGGAGGCGTTCGTGGGGGTCGCCGACTTGCTCGGCTGGCGGACCGGGATCGACTTCCTGCAGATCGTCGACGCCTCCGAGGACGTCATCAGGCCGGCCATGCCCGAGGAGTGCCGGCTGGACCGGATGACCCTGATGATGGGCTACGCCGGCGTCTACAGCTCCTTCCTCAAGCACGCCGGCAACGCGGCCGAGCGGTACGGCGTCTCCGGCGCGAAGGTCCTGCTCGAGGCCGGGCGCCGCAAGCTGATCGGCGGCCAGGAGGACCAGCTCATCGACATCGCCCTGATGCTGAGGGCGGAGGCCGAGAAGGAGGCGGCCGACAACTAGGTGGGCAGGAGTCGGTGCCGACTGGCAGGGTGCCGTCATGGCATCCAGAGCATCCAACTTCTGCATCGACGCCCACGACCCGTGGTCCCAGACCGTGTGGTGGTCCAAGGTCCTCGACGACTTCGTCCTGCCCGAGGACGACGACCAGGGGCCCGGCGACGAGGAGTGCGGCCTCGTCGGTCCCGACGACCGCTACCTGCTCTTCCTCAAGGTCCCTGAGCCCAAGACGGTCAAGAACCGGATGCACATCTGCCTGCGGCCCACCGACCGCAGCCGCGACGAGGAGATCGACCGGGTCCTCGGCCTAGGCGCCACGCTGGTCGACGACCTGCGCAAGGGTGACAAGGGCTGGGCCGTGCTCGCCGACCCCGAGGGCAACGAGTTCTGCGTGCTGACGCCCTACCGGCCCCAGGGCGCCTGAGATGTCCCTCCCCGATCCGAAGCAGACGCTGGTCGACTACCTCCAGGGCGCCCGCGACGCGATCCTGTGGAAGCTCGACGGCCTCTCGGAGTACGACGTCCGCCGGCCCATGACCCCGACCGGCACCAACCTGCTCGGCCTGGTCAAGCACCTGGCCAGCGTCGAGCTGGGCTACTTCGGCGACACGTTCGGGCGCCCCTCGGGCATCGACCTGCCGTGGTACCGCGACGACGCCGACCACAACGACGACCTCTTCGCCACCGCCGAGGAGTCCCGGGAGTGGGTCGTCGACCTGTACCGGCGCGCGTGGGCGCACGCCGCGGAGACGTTCGAGGCGAACGACCTCGACACGGTCGGCCACGTCGCCCACTGGGGCAACGAGCCGGTGACGCTCCACCAGATCCTCGTGCACGTGGCCACCGAGACCCACCACCACGCCGGGCACGCCGACATCATCCGGGAGATGGTCGACGGCTCCGCCGGCTTCCTCCGGGGCAGCAGCAACCTGCCCGACGACGGCTACGACTGGCCGGCGTACGTCGCCCGCGTGGAGGCGGCGGCGCGCGACGCCGGGAGTATCGACCAAAACAAGAACGTGTTCTAGTATCGGTCCTGTCCCACCACGACAGGAGACATCGATGTCCCAGGCTGTTCTCGACGGTGTCCGCGACCTGCTGCCCTCGCTCCGGGAGCGAGCGGACGAGGCCGAGCGGCTCCGCGTCGTCCCCGAGGCGTCGATCAAGGAGATCGAGGAGACCGGCTTCTTCCGGTTGCTGCAGCCGCGGCGGTTCGACGGCCTGGAGTCCGACCCGGTCGACTTCTACACCGCGGTCCGCGACCTCGCCGGCGCGTGCGGCTCCACGGGCTGGGTCTGCAGCGTGGTGGGCGTCCACCCCTGGCAGATCGCGTTGTTCTCCGACGAGGCCCAGCAGGCGGTCTGGGGCTCCGACACGGCCACCCGGTTGAGCTCGTCGTACGCCCCCACCGGCAGGGCGGTGCTCACCGACGGCGGGTACCAGCTCTCGGGCAAGTGGAGCTTCTCCTCCGGCTGCGACCACTGCAGCTGGGTGCTGCTGGGCGGTCTGGTGTTCGACACCGAGGGCCAGGTCGTCGACTTCCGCACGTTCCTGGTGCCGCGCGAGAAGTACCAGATCGTCGACGTCTGGAACGTCGTCGGGCTGCGGGGCACCGGCTCCAACGACATCGTGGTCGAGGAGACCTTCGTCCCCGAGGCGTTCACGCTCTCGATGGGCGACACCGGCCGCTGCTTCGGTCCCGGCCAGGAGCAGAACCCCTCCGACCTCTACAAGCTCCCCTTCCACTCGATCTTCACCGGCACCATCACCACGCCGATCATCGGGATGGCGGCGGGCGCCTACGCCGAGCACGTCGAGATGCAGAACAAGCGGGTGCGGGCGGCGTACCTCGGGGAGAAGGCCTCCCTGGACCCGTTCGCCGCGGTGCGGATCGCCCGCGCCTCCTCCGACATCGACGCGGCCTGGGCGCTGCTGGTCAACAACGTCCGCGAGGAGCAGGCGCACGTCGCCCGGGGCGAGAAGATCCCGCTGCGGCTGCGCCTGAAGGTGCGTCGCGACCAGGTCCTCGGCACCCAGCGTGCGATCGACGCGCTCGACTCGCTCTTCGAGGCCTCCGGTGGACGCGCGCTCGCCGAGGGCACCTACCTGCAGCGGGCCTGGCGCGACGCGCACGCCGGCCGGGTGCACGCCGCCAACGACCCGGAACGGGCGCTGCAGATGTTCGGCGCGCACGAGTTCGGGCACAAGATCGACCCGGGGATGTACTGACGTGACGCTCACCAGGGAGTCGACCCAGCGGTTCGCCGAGGTCAAGTCCGAGGCGGCCGGCGACGCCCGGCTGGCCTACCACGAGGCGGGGCCTGATCTCGACAAGCTCGATCAACGAGGGCGGTTGCCGCTGGTGATGCTGCACGGCGGTGGGCCGGGCGCGAGCGCCTGGTCGAACTTCGGTACGGCGCTGCCGCGCTTCGCGACGTCGTTCCGCACGCTGCTGGTCGACCAGCCCGGCTTCGGAGGCTCCGACAAGCCGCCGGTCGTGGGCAACTACTACCGGTTCGCCGCCGACCTCGTGGTGGCGTTGCTCGACGAGCTCGGCCTCGACCGCGTGCACCTGCTCGGCAACAGCCTCGGCGGCGGCACCGCGATGCGGCTCGCGCTCAGCCACCCCGACCGGGTCGGCCGCCTGGTCCTGATGGGCCCCGGCGGCCTGTCGCTCAACCTCTTCCACGCCGATCCGACCGAGGGCGTCCAGCGGCTGATGGACTTCGCGGGCGACCCGAGCCGCGAGACGCTGCGGGCGTTCATCTCCACCATGGTCGTGAACCAGGACCTCGTCACCGACGAGCTCGTCAAGGAGCGGTACGCCGACGCCACCGCGCCCGGGGCTCGCGAGGCGATGGCCTCGATGGGGATGTCGTTCTGGAACCCCGAGACCGCCGAGGACGGGATGCTCTGGCGCGAGGCACACCGGCTGCGCAAGCACACGCTGCTCACCTGGGGCCGCGAGGACCGGGTGAACCCGGTCGACGGTGCCTTCGCGGCGCTCAAGCTGATCCCGACGGCGTCCCTGCACGTCTTCCCGAACTGCGGGCACTGGGCGCAGGTCGAGGCCGCCGAGGAGTTCGCGGAGATCGCCACCGCGTTCCTGGCCCGCCACACCGAAGCTCGATCACCGACGGAGCAGCGATGATCGACATCAAGTCGTTGGGGTACGTCCGCGTCGAGAGCACCGACCTCGAGCAGTGGCGCCAGTTCGCCGGCAAGGTGCTCGGGCTCGTCGAGTGGCGCGGGACCGACCCCGAGCACCTGTACTTCCGGATGGACGAGGTCTCCCAGCGCCTCGTGGTCGAGCCCGGTCAGCAGGACCGTCTCGCAGCGATGGGCTGGGAGGTCGCCGACCACCGGGCCCTGTCCGCCGCGGTCGACCACCTCAAGCACCACGGCGTCGACCTCCACGAGGCCACGCCCGAGGAGCTGACCGAGCGCCGGGTCGAGGGGATGGTCCGCTTCGAGGACCCCTTCGAGAACGTCTTCGAGCTCTTCCACGGCGCGACCTACGAGTCGCGGCCGCTGGTCACGCCGTACGCCAACCGGTTCGTCACGGGGGAGCAGGGCCTCGGGCACATCGTCGTGCCGGTGACCGACGACGAGGAGGCGCTGCGGTTCTACGCCGAGGTGCTCGGCTTCCGGCTGCGCGACTCGATGCGGATGCCCGGCGAGCTCGTGGGCAAGGAGCCGGGGAGCACGGCCTGGCTGCGGTTCCTGGGCTGCAACCCGCGGCATCACTCGCTGGCGTTCCTGCCGATGCCCAACCCGTCGAAGTGCGTGCACATCATGGTCGAGGTCGAGGAGCTCGACGACGTGGGGCGGGCCCTCGAGCGGGTCCGCAAGCACGGCGCCCGGCTCTCCGCGACGCTCGGCCGTCACATGAACGACCAGATGGTCTCGTTCTACGTGAAGTCGCCCGGCGGCTTCGACGTCGAGTACGGCACCGAGGGACTCACCGTCGACGACGAGAAGTGGGTCGCCCGGGAGAGCACCGCCGTCTCCTACTGGGGCCACGACTTCTCGGTCGGGGCCCACTGAGCTGCGCTGGTACCCCGTGACTACCGTTGGGAGCATGAGCTCGGAGGCCGGACGCGAGATCCCGGAGGGGATGAACCCCGACGCGCGCGAGAACTGGCCCAGCACCGACCTGATCAGCTCCTGGCTCGGCGACGCCGAGATCGACTTCGAGTTCCGGCCCGGCGAGGCCAGCCCGGTCCACGCCGAGGACCCGGAGGCGGTGGCGGCCGCGCGGCGGTTCCGCGACGTGCTGGGCCGCTTCGCGTCCGGGGTCACCGTGGTGACCGCGACCAGTGGCGGAGAGCCCGTGGGGATGACCTGCCAGTCGTTCTCGAGCGTCTCCCTCGATCCGCCGCTCGTGCTGTTCGTGCCGGCCAAGACCTCACGCGCGTGGCCGCTCATCCAGCGGTCCGGCAGGTTCTGCGTGAACTTCCTCGGCGTCGACCAGGCCGAGGTCTCCAACATCATGGCCAGCCGCGGGGTCGACAAGTTCGCCGACGTGAAGTGGCAGCCTTCGGAGGCGACCGGCTCACCGATGCTGGACGGGATCCTCGGCTACGTCGACTGCACGATCTACGCCGTCCACGAGGCCGGCGACCACTACGTGGTCATCGGTCGGGTGCTCGACCTTGCGATGACCGACGCCGAGGACCCGCTGCTGTTCTTCCGCGGGCAGTACACCACCACCGACGGCTGACCTCAGCCGCGATGGGGGTACGGCGGCTCGTCGACGTTCACGGTCGGGATCCCGTCGCCCGCGCGGGCGATCACGACGACCGATGTCTCGCCGGTCGGGTTGGACTCGCGGTGGACGGTGTGGGCGGGCACGTGCACGAAGTCGCCGGGGCGCGCCTCGACGTAGCCCTCCCGGCCCTCGAACTCCAGGCGCACCACGCCCGACACGACGTACAGGCTGGACTCGTTGACGTCGTGGTGGTGCCAGCCGGAGGTGGCCCCCGGCTCGGTCTCGAGCCTGCCGGCCCAGAGTCCCGGGACCCGGAAGGCCAGCGTGCGATGCATGCCCGGCGTCGGGTCGGCCGGGGCCAGCTCGTCGGCCCTGACCACCCGTATCGGTTCGCTCATGTCACCAGTCTGCCGGGTCCGTCATCGGGTGCTGGTGATCGAGGCAACGCGCGGAGACCGGCGGCCACACCTCGGCCCACGGGCGCGCGGACTCCAGCTGGGTGGCCAGCCGGAACAGGGTCCCCTCGTCCCCGAACCGGCCCATGAAGTTCATCCCGACGGGCAGGTCGTCGCTGCTCCAGCCGAGCGGCACGCTCATCGCCGGCCGCCCGGTGAGGTTGGCGGCGATCAGGGGGAACGCCACGAACGCCGCGGCGCGCTCCTCGGCGACGCTCGGGTCCTCCTCGGTGGCGACCAGCTCGCCCAGCCGGGGCGGTGGTTCGGCGAGCGTGGGCGAGAGCCAGACGTCGAAACCGCCCGGCCCGTCGTACGCCGCCGCCACCTCGCGCGCGAACGCCTGCACCGTGGTGACCGCCATCATCAGCTCGCCACCTCGGACGTCGCGCCCGCGGGCCCAGTAGAGGCGGGTCAACGGCTCGAGCTCACGCTGCTCGGGGAAGCGCCCGGTCTCCCGGACCCAGTAGCGCACCGCCCAGTCGACGAACGCGCCGTACATCCGGCCGATGGCGCTGCCGACCTCCGGGGTGAGCTCGGTGAGCTCGCGCTCGACGACCGTGTGGCCCAGGGACCTGAGCAGGTCCACGGTCTCGTCCAGCACGGCGAGGCAGTCCCGGTGCACCGGCCGGCCATCGGAGGCCTGTCGGCTGACCGCGATCCGGAGGTGCCCGGGCGGCCAGAACGCCTCGGCCGTCCACGAGCCCTCGTGCGGCGGGGCGAAGTACGGGTCACCCGGCGCGGGGCCGGCGGTCACGTCGAGCAGGGCCACGCTGTCGCGCACGCTCCGGGTCAGCACGTGCTCGGAGACCATGCCGCCGAAGACGTCGCCGTAGCGCGGCCCCAGCGGGTTGCGGCCGCGGGTGGGCTTGAGGCCGAACAACCCGCAGCACGACGCGGGGATCCGGATAGAGCCGCCCGCGTCGTTGCCGTGCGCCACCGGCACCATCCCGCTGGCCACGGCGGCTGCCGACCCGCCGCTGGAGCCTCCGGTGGTGCAGGTCGTGTCCCACGGGTTCACGGTCGGCGGACCGTCGACCGGCTCCACGGTCGGCGACATCCCGAACTCCGGTGTGCTGGTCTTCCCGAGGACCACGAAGCCCGCGCGCCGGAGCCGGGCGACGTACTCCTGGTCGTGGCCGGAGACCACGTGGCGCAGGAACCCCGAGCCCTCCCGCATCGGGAGCCCCTCGACCTCGGCGCACAGGTCCTTGACCAGGATCGGCACGCCCGCGAAGGGCAGGTCGGGGTCCAGCCGCCGGGCGCCGTCGACCGCACGGTCGAAGTCGGTCGCGACGACCGCGTGCAGCAGGGGATCGAGCCGCTCGATGCGGGTGATCGCGTCGAGGACGAGGTCGACGGGGCGCAGCTCGCCGGAGTGGACGAGGTCGGCCTGGGCCACGGCGTCGAAGTAGCCGGTGGCCAGGTGGGTCTCCTGGGTGGGCATCAGGGCTCCAGGCAGGTAGGGATCGAGTCGGAGTGGCCGGTCGGTGTCTCGGTGTCGCCCTGCGGGTCGTAGATCTTGACCCAGTCGACCGACGCGAACTGGCGCAGCGTCGGCATGAGCTCGCCGGCCACGGTGACGGTGGAGCCACCGCTGCTGCAGCTGCCCTGCATCCGGACCCGGGCGACGCCGTCGCTGATGTCGGGGCCGCTGACGCCGGTGGCGCGGGACCGCAGCAGCCTCAGCCCGTCGGCGCGCTCGCTGCCAACCGGTCCCGCGAAGAGCCGGTCGAGGACGCCGCGGGCGGGGGTGGCCGGCAGCACCGGGCGCGACCGCGCGACGAAGAACGGCGGCTTGTTGTCCACGAAGTTGTCCTGGTCGAAGAAGAACACCTTGCGGGGCACGGTCCGGAAGCCCGCCTTGATGTCGACCACCACGCGGTCCGGGTCCTGCAGCGTGAACACGTGGAACGGGGTCCGCTTCGCCAGCCCGATGCCGTACGTCGTCACGGCCTCGAAGTCACCCGCACGCACGGCGGTCATCACGTTCGGCAGCGGGAACGCGACGCGGCGTGGGGCCGTGGCACTGCCGGACGCGTCGTGGGCGTCGGCGGGCTCCAGCCGCACGCTGAGGATGGCCCGTCCGGCGATGCGCACCTTCTTGCCGGAGCCGTCGGCGATCAACCGCTTGACGTAGTGGGCCCGGACGCTCGAGGGCAGCCCGCCGCGGAAGTCGAGGACGACCCGGTCGAACCCTGCGTGGTGGGCGGCGCGAACCCCGACCAGCCTCGGCACCGGCGGGACGGCCGCTGCCGACCCCGGGACCGGGGTCGTCGCTCCGGCGGCGACCAGTGCCGGACCGAGCAACACCAGCGGAGCCAGGAGACGTGACAGCTTCACGGTTCCACGGTCGAGCAGCCCGCCGGGCCCCGTCAGAGCCGAAGGTCCCGCGAGCCGGTGCTTCCTCACGGTCGGAAGATCCCCGCGATGGACGAGGCGCGGATGCCCCCGGCTCGCTAGCGTCGATCAAGGTCCCCGCATGACAGGAGTACGTCGATGGGCAGCTGGGCCGAGTTCGTGCTGCGGCACCGCCGCTGGGTCGTGGCGTTCTGGCTGTGCGTCCTCGTCGCCGGCGGGATCGCGGCGGGGAGGACCAGCGACCGGCTGACCGTCGACTTCTCGCTGCCTGGCCAGCCCGGCACCGAGGCCACCAACCAGATCGTGGCCGCCGTCCACAACGGCGGCAACACGACGCCGATGCTGGTCACGGTGACGATGCGGCCGGGACAGACCATCACCGGCCACGAGGACGAGGTCGCCAAGGCGTTCGACGCGGTCCAGCGGGGCGTCCCCGACGTCCGCGTGCTCGACGAGGCCAACACCGGTGACCGCGCGTTCCGCACCGACGACGACCGCACGGCGTACGCGATGGTCTTCTACCCGTTCCCGCAGACGTTCGACGCGAAGCTGCCCACCGAGCCGATCCGCACGGCCGTCGAGGGCGCTGCGCCCGCCGGCGCGACGGTGGGGGTCACCGGCATGGACGAGCTCGCGGTGGGCGACGACACCGGCGGCCCGGGCGTGCTGGCGGAGACCCTGATCGGCGCGTCCGGCGCCCTGCTGGTGCTCATCTACGTGTTCGCGTCGATGCTGGCGCTCCTGCCGCTGGCCGTCGCGGCGGTGTCGATCCTGGCGACCTTCCTGATGCTGTACCCGCTGACCTACCTGACCGACGTCTCGTTCATCGTGCAGTTCCTGGTCGCGCTGGTCGGCCTGGGCGTGGCGATCGACTACTCGCTGCTCTTCGTCACCCGCTGGCGCGAGGAGAGAGACCACGGCAGGAAGAACCACGAGGCGGTCGTGGCGGCGATGGAGACCGCCGGCCACGCCGTGCTCTTCAGCGGCATCACGGTCGCGATCGGGCTGCTGGCGCTGGTCGTGCTGCCGGTGCCGTTCATGCGGAGCATCGGCTACGGCGGCGCGCTGATCCCGGTCGCCAGCGTGGCCGTCACGCTGTCGCTCACCCCGGCGATCCTCGGGGGCATCGGGCCGCGGGTGGACTGGCCGAAGATCCGGCACGAGAGCAGCGCCAGCCCGGGGTGGACCCGCTGGGCCCGGCTCGTCGTGCGTCACCGGGTGGCCGCCCTCGTCACCGCCTCGGCGATCCTCGGCCTGCTCATCCTCGCCTTCCTCGGCATCAAGATCGGCGCCGCCTCGTCGGACTCGCTGGCGCAGGCCGGGCCCGCCGTCACGGCCCTGCACCGGCTCGAGCAGGGTGGGGTCAGCACCGGTGCGCTCACGCCCATCGAGGTGCTCGCCGACCGCAACCAGGCCCGGGACGTCGCCGACCGGCTCGGCCAGGTCGACGGCATCGACGCCGCGCTGGTCTCGACGGGGGCGTCCAGCAGCGCCGACGGGCAGACGGTGGTCGTGCTGATCCCGGACGCCGAGACCGTCAACTCCAAGAGCGTGGACGTGGTCCGGCGCGTCAAGGACGTCGCCGACCAGACCCCCGGCGTGATCGGCGTCGCCGGACTCGGCACCGCGCAGGTCGACTTTCTGCACGCCGTCTACGGCAACTTCCCGCTGATGCTCACGATCATCGCCCTGCTGACCTTCGTGCTGCTCGTACGGGCCTTCCGGTCGCTGCTGCTGCCGTTCAAGGCCGTGGTGCTCAACCTGGTCTCGCTCACCGCGGTCTACGGCGCGATGGTGCTCTTCTGGCAGGAGGGCTACGGCTCCGACGCCCTGTTCGGGATCCCGGAGACCGGCGCGGTCACCTTCTGGGTGCCGCTGATGGTGTTCGCGTTCCTCTTCGGGCTCTCGATGGACTACGAGGTCTTCATCCTCTCCCGCATCCGCGAGGAGTACGACGAGGGGCGCTCGACCGACGAGGCTGTGATCGAGGGCATCGGCCGCACCGGACGGCTGGTGACGAGCGCTGCGCTGATCCTCTTCCTCGCCTTCGCCGCGCTGGCCTCGGGCCCCGGCACCGACCTGAAGGTGATGGCGACCGCGCTGGGCTTCGGCATCCTGCTCGACGCCACGGTGGTCCGGTCCCTGCTGGTGCCGTCGTTGGTGTCGCTGTTCGGCCGGTGGAACTGGTCCCTGCCCGACCGGGTCGCCCGGCTCCTGCGCGTCCAGCCGTCGCACCCGCACACCGAGCGGCGGGAGCCGGCGCTCGCCCGCGACGACTGAGGCCAACGTGTTGCCCGCGGCATCCAGCTCGCCCGGAAGTAGCCATGCGGGCCGAGGCTGTCAGAGCTCGAGCGCCGCCCGGTGCTCGTGCGCCGAGCCGAACAGCTCGCCCAGGGCGTGGGCCCGCTTGAGGACCAGCTGCGCGTCGTGCTCCCAGGTGATCGCGATGCCGCCGTGCAGCTGCACGGTCTCGGCAGCGACGTGGGTGAGCGCGTCACCGCACCACGCCTTGGCGACGTGGGTGAGCTCGGTGGCGTTCTCCGCACCGCTCGCGACGGCGTACGACGCGGCCCGGGAGGCGGAGCGCGAGGTCTCGACCTCGACGAGCATGTCGGCCATCCGGTGCTTGAGGGCCTGGAAGGACCCGATCGGCCGGCCGAACTGCTCCCGCTCCCTGGAGTACGCCACGGTCATGTCGAGGGCACGGGTGGCAGCACCGGTCTGGAGGGCGGCCACCCCGACGGACCCGACCAGCGCCGCACGCTCGCGCGCGGGTGCCGCGTCCCTGGCGATCCGGGTGGCGCGGGCGAGGTCGACCGAGACGTCGGCGAGCCGGATCGTCTGGTCCATGGACGGCGTCCAGCTCCGCTCGGCCGTCGCCGGGTCCACCTCGAAGAGCCCGTCGCCGGTGGCGACGACCAGCACCGTGGCCCGGTCGCCGTCCAGCACGAGCCGCGCGCTGCCGCCGTCGGCGAAGGCGCCGACCTCACCAGCGGCGAGGCGGGGGAGCAGCCGGGCGCGGGCCTCCTCGTCGGCGCCCGCGAGCAGCGCCTCGGAGGTCACCAGCGTCGAGAGCAACGGCGAGGGCGCCAGCGAGCGGCCCAGCTCCTCCAGGACGAGCAGCGACTCGAACAGCGAGAAGCCGGCGCCGCCGTGCTCCTCCGGAATCGCGAGACCGGCCACGCCGACCTGCTCGCACAACAGCCGCCACAGCGCGTTGTCGTAACCCCGCTCGGAGTCGGCGGCCTGCCGGACCGCCCGGCTGTCGGCGTGCCGCTCGAGCAGGGCCCGGATGATCGAGGCGAGCTCGGACTGCTCCTCGGAGAGCGCGAACTCCATCAGCGAACCTCGTTGGTCGAGCCCGCCGAGACGAGCGAGTCGAGGACGCGAGCCCGGTGGAACGCCGGCGTGCCCCAGGCGCCCACAAGAGCGCGGACCTTGGTGATCCAGAGGCTCAGGTCGAGCTCGGCGGTGTAGCCGACGGCGCCGTGCACCTGCAGCGCGGCCCGCGAGGCGAGGTACGCCGCGTCCGCGCACGAGACCTTGGCCGCCGACACGTCGCGCGCCCGGTCCACGGAGCCGGCCGCAGACAGGGCGGCTCCCCAGAGCAGGGGGCGGGCGAAGTCCAGGGCGATCCGCACGTCGGCGAGCCGGTGCTTGATCGCCTGGTAGGACCCGATCTCGCGGCCGAACTGCCGGCGCTGCTTGACGTAGGCGACCGAGTCGGCCAGGAGGCGCTCGCCGCAGCCGAGGAGCTGCGCGGCGGTCGCGAGGGCGGCCAGGTCGAAGGCCCGCCCCAGGTCGCCCGGCTCGGGATGCTCGGTCTCGGTGGTCGAGCCTGTCGAGACCACCTCGAAGAGCCTGCGGGTCCCGTCCACGGAGCGGTGCGGGTTGCCGGCGGTCGCCGCGCGGATGGCGCCGGCCCCGTCGGTCGATCCTGTCGAGACCAGGAACACGTGCTCGGCGACGTCGGCGTCCAGGGCGTACGGCGTGTGCGGCGGCACCGCGACGGTGCGGACTGCCCCGTCGGTGAGCGGGCCCGGATCGGCGAGGGCGTGGGGGAGGTAGGCGGCCGTCTCGACCCACGGGCCCGGGACGGCGTGCCGACCCAGGACCTCGAAGGCGAGCGCGAGCTCGACCGGGGTCGCGCCCAGGCCGCCGGCGCGCTCCGGGACGACGAGCGCGGAGACGCCCTGCTCCGCGAGCCGGGACCACAGCTTCAGGCCCGGCGCGGTGTCGCCCGCGGCCCAGGCCCGGGCGGCGACCAAGGCGTCGGACCCGTCGAGCAGCGTGTCGAGCACCGCGGCGAAGTCGCGCTGCTCGTCGGAGGGGGTGAACCTCATCGCGCCACCCCGCTCGACCGGTCCGCCGGTCTCGGGTCCCGGGGGAGGCCGAGCATCCGCTCCGCCACGATGTTGCGCTGGATCTCGTTGGTGCCGGCATAGATCGGGCCGGAGAGCGAGAAGACGTAGCCGTCCAGCCACGGGGACTCCAGCTCGGCGGTCGGGCCGAGCAGGTCGAGCGCCGTCTCGTGGAGTGCGATGTCGAGCTCGGACCAGAAGACCTTGTTGACCGACCCCGCGGCGCCCAGGTCGCCCCCGTCGGCGAGACGGGTGACGGTGCCCCAGGTGTAGAGCCGGTAGGCCTGGGCCTTGATCCACGCGTCGACGACGCCGTCCGCGGCGCGAGCGGCGAGCGAGGAGGCCCGGCGTTCGGCCCACAGGTCCACCAGCCGGTCGGCGGCGGCGCAGAACCGGCCGGGGGAGCGCAACGACAGCCCCCGCTCGTTGCCGGCCGTGCTCATCGCGACCCGCCACCCGTCACCGGGCGCGCCCAGCACGTCCGCGTCGGGCACGAACACCTCCGAGAAATGGACCTCGGCGAAGCCGGCCTCGCCGTCGAGCTGCGCGATCGGGCGGACCGTGATCCCGTCGGCGTCGAGCGGGAACAGGAAGTAGGTCAGGCCGGCGTGCCGCTGCGCCTGCGGGTCGGAGCGGAACAGTCCGAAGCCCCAGTGAGCGAACGCCGCCCGTGAGGACCAGGTCTTCTGCCCGTCGAGGACCCATCCGCCCCGGTCGTCGTCGCGCCGGGCCGTCGCGCGCAACGAGGCGAGGTCGGAGCCGGCCTCGGGCTCGGACCAGCACTGGGCCCAGATCCGCTCCCCAGTGGCCATCGAGGGCAGGAAGCGGTCCTGCTGCTCGGGAGTCCCGTGGTCGAAGAGGATCGGCGCGAGCAGGAAGATGCCGTTCTGGGAGACCCGACCCGGTGCGCCCGCCCGGTGGTACTCCTCCTCGAAGAGCACCCACTCGACCAGCGAGGCCTCCCGACCGTGGTAGGCCTCCGGCCACGACACCACCGACCAGCGTGCGTCCGCGAGCCGGGCCTCCCACTCCTGGTGGGCGCGGAAACCGGCCGCGGTGTCCATCGAGGGCAGCGGCCCGGCCGGCACGTTGGCCTCGAGCCAGGCGCGCGCGTCGTCGCGGAACGCGCGCGCCTGGCCCGACAGGTCGAGGTCCATCAGGTCCCCCTCAGCTCGGTCTTGAGCACCTTGCCCGACGGGTTCCGGGGGAGCGCCTCGACCAGCTCGACGTGTCGCGGCACCTTGAAGTTGGCCAGCCGCTTCCGGGCGAACGCGAGGACGCCGTCGGCCGTCAACGCGGGGTCGGCGGGCACGACGTACGCCTTGCCGACCTCGCCCATCCGCTCGTCGGGTACGCCGACCACCGCGACGTCGGCGACGCCCTCGAGCCGGGCGAGCACCTGCTCGACCTCGGCGGGGTACACGTTGAAGCCGCCGCTGATGTACATGTCCTTGAGCCGGTCGGTGACGGTGAGGTTGCCCTGCTCGTCGAGGGTGCCGACGTCGCCGGTGTGCAGCCAGCCGTCCGCGTCGATCGCCTCGGCGGTCGCGGCGGGGTCGTCGAGGTAGCCGAGCATCACGTGGTCGCCGCGCAGCAGCAGCTCGCCCCGGTCGCCGATCCGGGTCTCGATGCCCGGGACGGCCCGCCCGCACGTGGTCGCGACGAGCTCGGCGGGGTCGTCCTCCCGGCACATCGTGGCCACCACGCACTCCGTCATCCCGAAGGCGGTGACCACGTGGTCGATGCCCAGACCCTCGGGGGGAGCCGCGCGCATCCGCTCGATGAGCACCACCGGCACGACGGCCGCGCCGGTCACGGCCAGCCGCAGCGAGGACAGGTCGTGCGTGGCGCGCCCGGGCGCCGTCAGCAGCGACTGGTAGATCGTCGGGGCGCCCGGGAGCACGGTGATCCGCTCCCGCTCGACCAGCGCCATCGTGGCCTCGACGTCGAAGGTGGTCATCGGGTGGATGGTGGCCCCGGTCAGCAGGCCGGTGATGATCCCGACCTTGTAGCCGAAGGAGTGGAAGAACGGGTTGACCACCAGGTAGCGGTCCTCGCTGCTCACCCCGCCGAGCTCGCCCCAGACCGCGGCCACGCCGATCGTCTGCCGGTGCGCGCTCATCGCACCCTTGGACCGGCCGGTGGTGCCGGAGGTGAAGAGGATGTCGGCCACGTCGTCGGGGGAGACCGCGTCCGCGCGACCCTCGACCTCGGCGTCGGTGACGTCCTCGACGTGCATGTCCTCCAGCACCGAGAGATCGACACGCGCCTGGGTCGGATGCATGCGGAACGTGAAGACGGACTCCACGGAGGGGAGGTCGGAGGCGTCGGACAGCTCGTCGAGCTGGTGGCGCCCGAGGAACCCGTCCTCCACGAACACGAACTTCGCGCCGCAACGCTCGATGATCTCGGCGGCCTCGGGCCCGGTGTAGCGCGAGTTGACCGGCACCAGCGTGCCGCCGGCATAGGTCACGGCCAGGGCTGCGACGACCCACTCCACGCTGTTCGGCCCCCACACGACGACCCGGTCGCCGGTCTCGAGCCCGAAGCTGATCAAGGACCGGGCCACGTTGTGCACCCGGCCGTGCAGCTCGACGAACGAGACCGCCCGGCCGTGCTCGACGTACGCCGGGTGGTCGCCGAAGCGTGCCGCGGCCGCCCGCAGCACCGCGGGGATCGTCCGGTTCTCGTCGGTCGAGCCTGTCGAGACCACTGCACTCCTCACCACGTCGTCCCAACCAAACAATTGCTTGGTAGGCTACCACTCGTGGACCTGACCTACTCCGCGGCCGACCAGGCCTTCCGCGCCGAGGTGCGGAGCTGGCTGGAGGAGCACCTGCGCGGCGACTTCGCCGGCCTGCGGGGACTCGGCGGGGCCGGCCGCGACCACGAGGCCCACGACGAGCGGCTGGCCTGGAACCGGCACCTCGCCGCGCACGGCTGGACCTGCGTCGGCTGGCCGGAGGAGCACGGCGGCCGCGGCCTCGGCCTGGTGCAGCAGGTGATCTTCCACGAGGAGTACGCCCGCGCGGACGCGCCCGCCCGGGTCAACCACCTCGGCGAGGAGCTGCTCGGGCCCACCCTGATCGCCTTCGGGACCCAGGCTCAGCAGGACCGCTTCCTGCCCCGGATCAGGGCCGTCGAGGAGCTGTGGTGCCAGGGGTACTCCGAGCCCGGCGCCGGCTCGGACCTCGCGAGCGTGCAGACCAGGGCGCGACTGGCCCCGACCCCGCGACCGGAGTGGGTGGTGGACGGCCAGAAGGTCTGGACCTCCAACGCCCACCTCTCCGACTGGATCTTCGTCCTCGCCCGCACCGAGCCGGGGTCGACCCGGCACCACGGACTGTCGTTCCTGCTCGTGCCGCTGGACCAGGAGGGCGTCGAGGTCCGGCCGATAGAGCAGCTGACCGGCGGCTCGGAGTTCAACGAGGTGTTCTTCGACGGCGCCCGCACCGACGCCGACCTCGTCGTCGGCGAGCCCGGCCGGGGCTGGGCCGTGGCCATGGGCCTGCTCGGCTTCGAGCGTGGGGTCTCGGTGCTGGGCCAGATGGTGGGCTTCCGCCGCGAGTACGACGCGCTGGTGGCCCTGGCCCGCGAGAACGGCGCCATCGACGACCCGGTCCTGCGGGACCGGCTGGCCGGCGCGAAGGTCGGCCTCGAGGTGATGCGCCTGAACGCGCTGCGGGGGCTCTCCACCGTGAACGGCGGCGAGGACTCCGCGGCCGGTGGTGGCGCGGCCTCGATCGCCAAGCTGGTCTGGGCGACCTGGCACCAGCAGCTGGGCCGGCTGGCCATGGACGTGCTGGGCCCGGCGGGGCTGGTCGCGCGGCCCGGCAGCACGTCGTACGACCTCACCGAGTGGCAACGGCTGTACCTCTTCTCGCGTGCCGACACGATCTACGGCGGCAGCGACGAGGTCCAGCGCAACATCCTGGCCGAGCGGGTGCTCGGCCTTCCGCGAGAGCCCAGGGGGGCCTGATGACCAGCCACGGGACCACGCAGGATCGACCCGAGCAGCCCGCGCCGGACTACGTGCCCGGCCACGACCTGCTGGCCGGGAAGGTCGTGGTGGTGACGGCCGCCGCCGGGGCGGGCATCGGTGCCGCGGTGGCCCGTCGCGTCCTCGAGGAGGGTGCCCGGGCGGTGGTCCTCGGCGACACCCACGAGCGCCGGCTCGTCGCGGCCGAGGAGGAGCTGGGGGCGGAGTTCGGCGCCGGCCGGGTGCGCCGGGTCGTCTGCGACGTCACCGTCGAGGAGCAGGTGCAGGCGCTGCTCGACGCCGCCGACGAGCTCGGCGGCGTGGACGTGATGGTCAACAACGCCGGCCTGGGCGGCACCGAGGACGTCCTGTCGATGACCGACGAGCAGTGGAGCCGGGTCATCGACATCACCCTGACCGGCACCTTCCGCTGCGTCCGAGCCGCCGGCAACCGGATGGTCGCCGCCGGCAAGCGCGGTGTCATCGTCAACAACGCCTCGGTCGTCGGCTGGCGCGCACAGGAGGGGCAGGCCCACTACGCCGCCGCCAAGGCCGGCGTGATGGCGCTGACCCGGTGCGCCGCGCTCGACCTGGCCCCGCACGGGATCCGCGTCAACGCCGTCTCCCCGAGCCTGGCCATGCATCCGTTCCTCGCCAAGGTGACCTCCGACGACCTGCTGCACGAGCTCAAGCAGCGCGAGGCGTTCGGCCGGGCGGCGGAGCCGTGGGAGGTGGCCAACGTGATGGTCTTCCTCGCCAGCGACTACGCGTCGTACCTCACCGGTGAGGTCGTGTCCGCGAGCAGTCAGAGAGCATGACGTGAGCCGAGCGACCGTCGAGTGCAGGAGAGTGGCATGACCGTGGAGAACACCCAGACCCGACGCGCGGAGCTGCTCGCGATCGCCGCCGGGCTGTTCGCCGAGAAGGGCTTCAAGAACACCACGGTGCGTGACATCGCGGACGCGTCCGGGATCCTCTCCGGCAGCCTCTACCACCACTTCGACTCCAAGGAGTCGATGGTCGACGAGATCCTCTCGACCTTCCAGGAGGAGTTGTTCGCGGCGTACGACGCGGTGCTGGCCGGCGACGACGACGCGCGGACGAAGATCGAGAGGGCGGTCCGGCTGTCCTTCGAGGCGATCGACCGGCACCGCCACGAGGTCGCGATCTTCCAGAACGACGCCGACCACCTCGGGAAGTTCGAGCGGTTCGGCTACCTCGCCGAGCGCAACCGGCAGTCGCGGGAGGTCTGGATGACCCTGCTGACGGAGGGCGTCGAGTCCGGGGCGCTGCGACCCGACCTCGACGTCGAGCTCACCTATCGCTTCATCCGCGACACCGTCTGGGTGGCGGTGCGGTGGTACCGCCCGGGCGGCAAGCTCACCCACCGCGACATCGCCGACCAGTACCTCACCATCCTGCTGGACGGCATCGCCCATGCCTGAGGCCTACATCGTCGACGCGGTCCGCACCCCGGTGGGCAAGCGCGGGGGAGCGCTGGCCGAGGTGCACTCCGCCGACCTCGGGGCGCACGTGCTGTCCACCCTGGTGCGTCGTACGGGCGTGGACCCGGGGGCCGTCGACGACGTGATCCTCGGCTGCTGCGACACGATCGGCTCCCAGGCCGGCGACGTGGCGCGTACGGCGTGGCTGGTCGCCGGCCTGCCCGACCACGTGCCGGGGGTGACCATCGACCGCCAGTGCGGCTCCTCGCAGCAGGCGGTCCACTTCGCCGCGCAGGGCGTGATGTCGGGGACCCAGGACCTGGTGGTCGCCGGGGGCGTGCAGAACATGAGCGCGATCCCCATCTCGGCGGCGATGCTGGTCGGACAGCAGTACGGCTTCTCCACCCCGTTCGCCGAGTCGCCGGGCTGGCTCGCCCGGTACGGCGACCAGGAGGTCAGCCAGTTCCGCTCCGCCGAGACGATCGCCGAGAGGTGGGACCTCGGCCGGGAGGAGATGGAGGCCTTCGCCCTCGCGTCCCACGAGCGGGCGCGCACCGCGATCGCCGAGGGTCGCTTCGACAGGGAGATCGCGCCGGTCACGTTGCCCGACGGCACGACCTTCTCGGTCGACCAGTGCCCGCGCGAGACCTCGCTGGAGAAGATGGCGGGGCTCCAGCCGCTGGCCGAGGGCGGCCGGATCACCGCCGCGGTGGCCTCCCAGATCTGCGATGCCGCCAGCGCGATGCTGCTCGCCTCCGAGAAAGCGGTCCGCGAGCACGGCCTGGCTCCCCGGGCCCGGGTCCACCACCTGAGCGTGCGCGGCGACGACCCGGTGTGGATGCTGACCGGCCCGATCGCGGCTACCCGCCACGCGCTCGACCGCAGCGGTCTCTCGATCGAGGACATCGACCTGTTCGAGTGCAACGAGGCGTTCGCCTCCGTGGTGCTCGCCTGGATGAAGGAGACCGGAGCGCCGCACGAGCGGGTGAACGTCAACGGTGGCGGCATCGCGCTCGGCCATCCGATCGGCGCCACCGGCACCCGGCTGATGACCACCCTGCTGGCCGAGCTGGAGCGGACCGGCGGCCGTTACGGGCTGCAGACCATGTGCGAGGGCGGCGGCCAGGCCAACGTGACGATCATCGAGCGCCTCTGACGGCACCGCCGGCCGCCGCGTCACTCGGTCAGTGTGAACAGCCGCCCGTACCCCTCGACCGTGATTCGTGATCTGGTCGCTTGCAGCATCCCCCACAAGAGCACTTGGTTGGCCGTCAGCACCGGCCGCGCCAGGTCCTCCTCGAGGGCAGCGATGACGCCAACGCTGCGAAATCCGTTCCCGCCGACGAACACCGCCTCGCAGCTGTCGGGTACATGGGTGAGGATCCACTGGTAGAGCTGAGATGGATTGATGCCGTGCTGGTCGCTCGGAAGGTCGCAGGCAGCACGGAAGGGCACCTCGAACCCCTGCGACAAGAAGTATTCCGCGCCGAGTCGGTTGAGCTCGTCGTCGAACCAAGGTGGATCGATCAGGGCGATGCTTTCCGCCTCGAGCCGACGAAGCGCACTCACGGCAGCAGCGCAGGTGGCAACGACCGGTGTGCCAGAGCTCCGGGTCTGAAGGCGGTCGACCAGCCTCTCCTCTGCCTCGGCGCCGGTGACGTAGGCCGAGCTCGTGAAGCCGATCCCGATCACCGCGACCGGCGCGGCGGCCAGCAACGAGACGGCGTCGTCGATGTGAGGTGGTTCGACGAATGCCGCGACCGGTGCCAGGGGGATGGTGGGGTCCATGGCGCCACCGGTCGCCATGGCTCCGAACGGCACCCGCGCCGCGTGCACGCCCACCGTTGCGGGGGCCATTGCCCTGATCTCCGATTCCGGACCGACGTCAGCGTGTGGTGTCAGCACCCCGATCCGACTCCGCACCTCCCAGCCGTCGCGCTGCCACATCACTTCCCCCTCCCGCCAGCAACTCCTGGGCCGACCAAGAAAAGCCGCTCTCATCACAGCACGGCCTTCTCGGCCCGCACCACCCCTCATCGGCACGAGGGTGGGTCGAACATTTGCGTGTTGATGCAGTGCACACTCCTGCATTTTGAACCCGTTGACCGGGTGCCTCGCACGGCGCAAGAGTTCGCGCGGTTCTCGTTCTCGGGTGGAAGACCTCCAGCAGTTCCGGGCCTGAGCCGACCCTTTCCCTCTCGGTGGGCTCCTCAGTGAGTCCGGAACAAGGAGTGTCGAGTGAAGAAACTCGTCGCTGGGGCCCCGCGCCAGCTGATCCTGGCCAGCGCAGCAGCCCTCATCTCGGCCGTCGCGGTCGTCTCGGTGCCAACAGGCAGCCAGGCGGCCTCGTCGACCCAAGCAGCAACCCAGGATGCGCGTGCCCAGGCCGCGCAGTCGGCGCGGGCCCTCGTGGCGGACCGGCCGGCCCGCCTGCATCCCAGCACGTACGACGCCTTCCGGGCGCTGCCCGTGCAGTCGTCCGCCGGGCTGCAGTACGTCCCCTACGAGCGCACCTACCGCGGTGTGCCGGTCGTCGGCGGTGACTTCGTCGTCGCGACCGACAGCGAGGGCAACGTCCTCGGCACCACGGTCGCCCAGACCCGCGCCACCCAGCTGTCGTCGGTCACCCCGACCGTCGACCGGGGCGCCGCCCGGGCGACCTCGGCCCGGCAGGTCCGGGACGCCCGGCTCGAGGCGACCCGCCTGGTCGTCCTCCAGCGCGCCGCCTCGGCGCTGGCATGGGAGACCACCGTCAACGGCGTCCGCGACGGCGGGCCGTCGCGGCTGACGGTCTACGTCGACGCCCAGTCCGGCCGCGTGCTCACCACCAAGGAGCACGTCGCCGAGGGCTCCGGCAGCTCGGCGTGGAGCGGCTCGGTCTCGATCCCCACCACGCTGTCGGGCTCGACGTACTCGATGAGGAACCCGAGCGCCACCACCATGGTGTGCCAGGACGCCGCCACCAATGTCACCTTCTCCGGGAGCGACGACTCGTGGGGCAACGGCGACGCCACCAACCGGGAGACCGGCTGCGTGGACGCCTACTACGGCGCGGACAAGGAGCGGCAGATGCTGTCGTCCTGGCTCGGCCGCAGCGGCATGGACGGCTCCGGCGGCTGGGTCCCGATCCGGGTCGGCCTCAACGACGTCAACGCCTACTACGACGGCACGCAGGTCCAGATCGGCCACACCCAGACCGGCGGCAAGTGGATCGGCGAGATGGACGTGATCGCCCACGAGATGGGCCACGGCATCGACGACCACACCCCGGGCGGCATCTCGGGCAACGGCACCCAGGAGTTCGTGGCCGACACCTTCGGCGCGATGACCGAGTGGTACGCCAACAACCCCGTCGACACCCCCGACTACAAGGTCGGCGAGATGGTCAACCTGGTCGGCTCCGGCCCGATCCGCTACATGTACAACCCCTCGCTGGCCGGTGACGCGAACTGCTACTCGTCCTCCACCCCCACCTCCGAGGTCCACTCGGCGGCCGGGCCGGGCAACCACTGGTTCTACCTGCTCGCCGAGGGCACCAGCCCGACCGACGGTCAGCCCACCAGCCCGACCTGCAACGGCACCTCGATCACCGGCATCGGGATCCAGAAGGCCGCCAAGATCATGTACAACGCGATGCTGATGAAGACCTCGTCGTCGTCGTACCTGAAGTACCGCACCTGGACGCTGACCGCCGCGAAGAACCTGTACGGCGCCACCAGCTGCACCGAGTTCAACGCGGTGAAGGCGGCGTGGGACGCGGTGAGCGTGCCGGCCCAGACCGGTGACCCGACCTGCTCCACCGGCGGGGGTGGGGGCACCTGCAGCAGCCCCGGCCAGAAGCTGGGCAACGCCGGCTTCGAGACCGGCTCGGCCGCTCCGTGGTCGGCCTCCTCGGGCGTCGTGGACAGCAGCACCAGCCAGCCGGCGCACAGCGGGAGCTGGAAGGCGTGGATGGACGGCTACGGCACCACCCACACCGACACGCTCTCGCAGTCTGTCTCCATTCCCTCCGGGTGCACGGCGACGCTGTCGTTCTGGCTGCACATCGACACCGCGGAGACCACGACCAGCACGGCGTACGACAAGCTGACGGTGAAGGCCGGTGGCACCACCCTGGCGACGTACTCGAACCTGAACAAGAACTCCGGGTACGCGCAGAAGTCGTTCGACGTCTCGTCGTTGGCGGGCCAGACCGTCACGATCAGCTTCAGCGGGACCGAGGACAGCTCGCTCAGGACGAGCTTCGTGGTGGACGACACCGCGTTGAACGTCAGCTGACCTGAGACCACGGCGGCCGTCACCCTTCTGCGGGGTGGTGGCCGCCGTGCTGTGTGTGGCGGCGACTGCCGCGAAGCGTGGGCGGTCCTCAGTCGACGCGGGCCAGCACGACGGCCCCTGGCTCAGGTGCGACCTCGCCGGTCTGAACTCCCACCAGGCAGGCGCGGCCGCTCTCGGCGTCTGCCGTCAGGAGAACCGCGTGCACGGTGAGGTCCTCGGGTGCAGATGTGCTATGCGGGTCCGGGGGATGCCCGGTGGTGACGATGTGGGGGAAGGTGCCGATCAGCCTGATGTGCAGGAGTCGGTCCGACTCGCAGGCGACCCCGAGGTTCGGGTGGGTCACGACGCCGTGGCCCACTGTGACGGTCGCACTCGTGAGAGTGGCGTCGTCCGCGCGAACCTCCTGCCGGGCCAAAGCGACGGCGAAGGCGTACTCCTGATCGGTCAGGGCGCCGTGGGTTCCTGACGTAGACCTCGCCGAGCCGGAGGGCGCGGCCGATCCAGCGCAGCCGCTGAGTGCCATCGACACCGTCAGCAGCAGTGGACCCCCGACGGCCCACCTGGGAGTCTTCACGCTCATGTGACGCCCGCTTCAGCTCGATGGTTCCGCCTGGTTGCTGTCAGGCGATGAGGGTGAGGCGGGTGCGCTGGATGTCGACCCGGGGGCGTCCTGGCCTGCGGGGCGGGGGGAGTGGTGGGGGTGGGGCGGTGCTGCGGTGTCGGTGTCCGGTGGGGGTAGTGATGTCGACCGCGTGCGGCTCCATCGGCCCGCTGGCGGGGTGGTGCTGCCAGCCGGGGTTCTCCTTGAGGTAGTTGCAGCTCTCGCAGAGGCCTTGCCCGTTGTGCGCGCTGGTGTCGCCGCCGTCGGCGCGGCTGAGGGCGTGGTCGGTGTGCC